>JBCNOP010000099.1:0-17212 GCA_039593775.1 Pseudoduganella sp. | reverse complement strand
AGTTCGGCATCGTCGTCGCTGTACAGGTGGATGCGGTTGCGGCCCTTTTCTTTCGCCATGTAGCAGGCGGCGTCGGCCGCTTTCATCACTTCTTTCAGGCTGCTGCTGCGGCTATCGAGCAGCACCAGGCCGATGCTGACGCCGATGCGGTAGCTGCGCACGCCCCAGGCGAAATGCAGGTCGACCACGGCCTTGCGCACTTTCTCTGCGACTTTCAAGGCATCCTCGTGGCTGCACTGGGTCAGCATGATGCCGAATTCGTCGCCGCCCAAACGGCCGACGATGTCGCGTTCGCGCAGCGTGGCTTGCAGCAGCTGGCTGACTTGCTTGATCAATTCGTCGCCGGCGGCGTGGCCGCTGGTGTCGTTGATGATCTTGAAGCGGTCCAGGTCGAGGTAGAGCACTGCATGTTCGCCGCCGCTGCCCTGGCGCAGGGCAGCCAGCAGTTCGCGCAGGCGGCGTTCGAACTCGCGGCGGTTCAGGATATCGGTCAGGTCGTCGTGTGTGGCCTGGTAGCTCAATTGCGCGGCGTGGCGGCGGGCCTCGCTGGCGTCGTGCAGCACGATGACCTGGCCGATGGCTTCTCCATCGGGCGCGTGGATCAGCGCTTCGGAGCGGTCGACCGGCAGCAGTGTGCCGTCGGCTGCCAGTACATGCAGCGCACTGCCCTCGCCTTCCAGCCGGCATACTTCATCCAGCGGGCGGCCCAGCATATCGGCGCCGGACAGCCCGAGCATCTGTTCGGCATTGCGGTTGCTGTAGCTGATGCGCTGTTCGCGATCAGTGGTGATGACGGCGTCGGCAATCGAAGCGAGAGTCACTTGCACCAGTTCCTTTTCGGCGAAGGCTTCCGCTTCGCTTTGGCGCAATTGCTGCAGCAGGCGCTCGCGGCGTGCGAAGGAGCGGCGCAGGTAGCCATTGCCGCTCCAGGCCAGCACGGCGGCGGCCAATAGCAGCACGGCCAGCAAGGCTCGCGAGACCTGGCGCGCGGCATCGTTGATGGCAGCGGCAAAGCCGATGGCGAGCGGGGTCAGGCGGCGGTCGATTTCCTGGATTTCCAGCAGCACGGCCGGTGCGCGGCGTGCGGCCGGCGTCATCTCATGCACGTGCTCGCCCAATTCGCGCAGGCGCAGCAGGTGCTGGTCGCTGTGTTCCCAGTAGGTGATGGCGCGGGCCATCAGGTACAGGTCTTTGAAATTACGGTATAGCCAGACCATGCCGCGCACGTCTTCTTCGGCATTGCGTCCACCGAGAAAGCCCTCGCGTACCACTTCCCAGTCCATCTGCTCCTTGTCCATTTCGCGCCGTGCGCGCATGTCGGAGAGCGGCACGGCCAGTTCGGACTGGAATTGGACGTAATCCTGATCGTCAGAGGTAACGAGGTAGCGCTGCAGGGAGGCAATGGCGGCCTTCTGGCCTTTGGACCAATGGCTTTCGCCGCCGACGTAGGCGCGCAGCGTGGCCGCTATCGACAGGCTGAAGGCCGCCACGAGAGTGAGCGCGGCCACGGCCAGCACAAAAGGCAGGACCACGGTGGCGTAGCGTTCCTCGGGACGAGCCATAAACTTGCACTGCTGGGATGAAAAATCCCATGATGGAGAATCCCGGCGTGGTGTGCAACGGTGCGCGAGCACGTCGTTGCCCGGCAGCAACAAACTTAATGCAATATTAATTCAACGCCAAGATTTGTGTAGCTTTGGCAGCATTGTTTTCAGCGTTTTTCAGCAAACTCATTTGCGTTTCGAAAGAACGTGCCAAAGTGATCATATTGACCATGGCGTCGATCGGGTTCACGTTGCTGCCCTCCAGCGTGCCATCTGCCAGGCGCACGTTCTGGTCGGGATCGGCAGGCAAGCCGCTCTGCTGGCGGAACAGGCCATCGTCGCCGCGCACCAGGCCCTTGACGTCCGGGTTGACCAGCTTGATGCGGCCCAGCACGTTCGAAGGGCCGGGCTGGGTCTGTGTGGTGTCGATGGCCGACACGGTGCCGTCGGCGGCAATGGCCACCTGGGCATCGGGCGGGATCGCGATCGGGCCGTTCTCGCCCACCAGGGTCAGGCCTGCTGCGGTTTGCAGCATGCCGTTTTCGCTGACCTTCAGGCTGCCGTTGCGCGTGTAGGCTTCGGAGCCATCGGTCGACTGCACGGCAATAAAGCCATCGCCGCGCAAGGCCACGTCCAGCGCACGCCCCGTGGTCTGCATCGCGCCGGCACGGAAGTCCGAGCCGACCGTGTTGTCGACCACAAAGGTACGGGTCGGCAAACCTTCCGCCACCACCGGCACGGCGCGGAAGGAGTCGAGCTGGGCGCGGAAGCCGGTCGTGGTGGCATTGGCCAGGTTGTTCGACGTGGTGGCCTGCTGCTCCAGGATATGGCGCGCGCCGGTGGCGGCGGTGTAAACAAGGCGGTCCATCGCTTGCTCGCTTTATCCGGTTAACGCAGGTTGACCAGGGTTTGCAGCACCGAGTCCTGGGTCTTGATGGTCTGCGCATTGGCTTGGTAGACACGCTGCGCGGTGATCATGTCGACCAGTTCCTTGGTCAGGTCCACGTTGGACGATTCGACCGAGGACGAACGCAGCTGGCCCAGGTTGCCTTCGCCTGGCGTGCCGATCTGCGGCTGGCCGGACGCAGAGCTTTCAGCCCAGACATTGTTACCGAGCGGGATCAGGCCGTCCGGGCTGGCGAAATTGGCCAGCACGAATTGCGCGAGTGGCCGCGACTTGCCGTTGCTGTACTGGCCGATGATGGTGCCGGTGGCATCGGTCGAGAAGCGCTGCAAGCTGCCGGACGAATAGCCGTTCTGGGTCGATTCCTTCTCGTTGGTTGGCGAGCCGTATTGCGTGGTGCCGATGAAGTTGGTGGAAATCGTCATCGTCAGGTCGGCGCCGTTGTCCGGGAAGATCGGCAGGTCGATAGAGAATGGCAGGGTCTGCGGCGGCGTCAGCAGCGCCATGCGGGCCGCGCTCAACTGGCCGTTGGTATCGAACGCCAGGGTACCTACCTTGACGGCCGGGACCGTGATTGCCGCTGCCAGCTTCTGGTCGATGATGTCTGGCGTATTGCCCGGGACAGCGCCAACGTCGGTCGGCGGGGTATACACCGCGGCCAGCTTCGCCAGTTGCGCCGGGGTGGCGCCTGCCGCTGTCGCAGCAGCGGTCATGGCCGCGCCGGCGGCAGCGGAATACGCTTGCTGTGCTGCCAGCATGCCGGCGGCATTGCCAGCCGCCGCTGCCGTGTTGTAAGCCGCGCGCGCTGCCAGGGAGGCAGGGTCGGTCAGCACGGCTTGCGCAATCGCCTTGGAGTCGACCTGCACGCCATCGCTGCCGGCATACACATCCCAGACGCCGCTGCCCTTGTTCACGTAAAACACGGACATGGTGTGGGCATTGCCCAGGCTGTCAAACACATCCATGACGGTCTGCTTGGTGTAGGTCAGCGGATCGCTGGCGTCGAACGGCACCTTGGTCGGTACTGGTGAGGTGGACGACAGGTTGATCTTGAAGTTCGCTTCGGTGGTCTCGACCGGGGTCAGGTCGGCCGTATCGATCTTGATCGGCACCGGCGCGCCGGCCAGGATCACACCTTGCTGGTTGGCCAGGTAGCCGGTGATGGCATTGCCCTGGGCATTGGTGATGATGCCGTTCTTATCGAGCAGGAACTGGCCATTGCGCGAGTACTGCACTTCACCGCTTGGCGCCACGGTGCGGAAGAAGCCGCCACCGTTGATGGAAACGTCCAGCGGGTTGTTGGTGGTTTCGATATTGCCCTGCGTGAATTGCTGCGCGATGCGCGAGATGCTCACGCCGATACCCGGGTTATTGCCCGCCACGCCGTTCAGCGAGTTGGCATACAGGTCGGCAAACTGCGCCTGCGAACTTTTGAAGCCCACCGTGCTCGCGTTGGCGATGTTGTTGCCGATCACGTCGAGCGACTTGCCTGCGGCGTTCAGGCCGCTGAGACCTTGTTGAAACATGCTATTTCCCCTATCAGGTTGGGCTTACAAAACTTGTTTGATATCGTCCATGGTCAGTTGACCGATGGCTGGAACATTGAGCTTGGTGCCGCCGGCGCCGGTAGACACGCTGGCCACGGTGCCGAAGGTCAGCGCCTGCACGCCTTCGGCAGCTTTGCCGCCCAGGGTGCCGCTGACGCTGACGGTGTACATGCCGTCCGCTGCGGTGGTGCCGTCTTCCAGCTTGCCGTCCCAGCCCAGTGGCAGCACGCCGGCATCGACTGCCTGCAGCGTCTGCGTATGCACCACTTTGCCGGCAGCGTTCTTGATGTCGATCTGCAGCGTATCGACTGCGTTTTTCAGTTCAACGCCGAACAAGCCTTTGCCCGACACCAGCTGCAGGTTCTTGCCTGCGGCCAGCACGCCGTGATTGATCAGGTTGGTCGCCTGCAGCGAGGCCGAGTTGGCGTAATCCTTTTTCAGCGACTCGATCGTCTCATTCAGCTTGTTGATGCCGGTGACGGTCTGCAGCTGCGCGAGCTGGCTGGTGACTTGTGCGTTGTCCAGCGGGTTCAGCGGGTCCTGGTTCTTCAGCTGCGTAATCAGCAGCGTCATGAATTTGTCCTGGTCGGCCGACACGCTCTTGTCGGAAGTATTGTTGCCACGCGTGTTGACTGCGTTGAGCAAGGCTTGCGACGGGGTGCTGCCGCCTGTGACTGGGGTGTTGGTGATGGCCATGGTTACTGTCCGATCGTCAGGGTTTTCAGCAGCATGGTCTTGGCTGCGTTCATGGTTTCTACGTTGGTCTGGTAGGAGCGCGAGGCCGACAGCATATTCACCATCTCATCGACCACATTCACGTTCGGCATCGTTACATAGCCCTTTTCGTCCGCCAGCGGGTGCTTGGGATCGTAGACTTGCTTGAGCGGCGACGGGTCTTCCACCACCTTGCTCACCTTCACCGAGGTGGCGGCGCCGTTGGCGCTCGGGGTCGCTTCGAACACGACCTGCTTGGCACGGTAGGCTTCGCCGCTGGCCGAGGTGGCGCTGTCGGCGTTGGCCAGGTTGGAGGCGACCACGTTCAGGCGCTGGGCCTGGGCACTCATGGCCGAACCGGAAACATTGAAAATGCTGAACAAGGACATTACTGGCCTCCCTGGATCGCGGCCAGCAGGCCTTTGATCTGCGAATTAATAAAGGTCACGCCTGCTTCGTAGCGCAATGCATTGTCGGCAAAGTTGTTACGTTCGACATCCATGTCGACCGTGTTGCCGTCCACTGCTCCTTGCGCCGGATGGCGGTACAGCAGCGGCGTGCCGTCGGGCAGCGTGCTGCCGTCCTGTGGCGGACGTGGGAAATGCTTGTTGGCCGTCGTATTCAGCGGCTGCGGAGTGGCCGCGCGCTGCATGGCTTCCTGCAGGTTGGCGGAAAAGTCGATGTCGCGCGCCTTGTAATTGGGCGTGTCGGCATTGGCAATGTTCGAAGCCAGCACGGCCTGGCGCTTCTCGCGCAGGCTGAGGGCGGTTTCATTGAACAGCAGGTAGTTGTCGAGTTTGCCTAACATGGCACTTCTCCGCTTGATGACAGGTTCGATGATACGGAGCAACGTGCTTGCTTGATCGGAAGAGAAAGGCGGGGTTTTTGCCCTTATTCCCGGCTTGCGGCTTTCGCGCGACGGCTAAGATGGGCACCATGAAACAAATCCTCATCATTGCAAGCCTGTCTGCCGCTGCCGTGGCCCACGCCGCCCCGGCGCGCATGGAGCCAGCCGCTTTGCGCCAGGTGGCCGAACAATTCCTGCAAGTCCAGACTGCCGGCCTGCCGGGCAAAGTCACCGTCAGCGTCGGTGCGGTCGACCCGCGCCTGAACCTGACGCCCTGCCCTGCGCCGGAAGCGTTCCTGATGCCGGGCGCGCGCGCCTGGGGCAAGACCACGGTTGGCGTGCGCTGTGCGGCGCCTTCTCCTTGGACGGTATATATTCAGTCACAGGTATCGGTGTTGGGCAGCTATGTGGCCGCCGCCGTGCCGCTGGTGCAGGGGCAGGCCATCGAAGACGGGCAGTTGGCGATGATGCAAGGCGAATTGACCGCCCTGCCGCCAGGTATTGCGACTGACAAGGCGCAACTGGTGGGCAAGTCCAGCAGCATGTCGATCTCGGCCGGCACCCCGGTACGGGTCGATATGGTGAAGGCCAAGCCGGTGATCCTGCAGGGCCAGCTGGTCAAGCTGGTCACCAAGGGCAACGGCTTCTCGGTTTCGGCCGAGGGCAAGGCAGCCGGTTCGGCGGCCGAGGGCCAGGTGGTGGCAGTCCGCACCGGCAATGGCCAGCAAATCAGCGGGATTGCCCGCATGGGCGGACTGGTCGAAGTAGCTTTTTGAACAAGTTTCACGATGCCAGCTAAAGTTTGGCCGCAGGATGCCGTAATAGACTCGTATGCCGGGGTAAAGTACTCCAACCAGACGAGGATAAAGCTGTGAAGATCAACGATACATTGAAGAACACGCCGGGCTTGCCAAGTTCGCCCGCGACGGGCACGAACGCGCGCGGCGCGGACAAGGCCGCCGCGGCAACTTCGACCGCACCACAGGCAGGTACCGACAATGTGCGCCTGTCCGCGCAAGGACAGGCAATGGCGGCCAGTGGCGCTGCAGCCAGCAATGCCGTGTTCGACACGAAAAAAGTCGAACGCATCAAGATGGCAATTGCTGACGGCCAGTTCCAGGTCAATTCGGAAAAAGTGGCAGACGGTTTGCTGGACACGGTCCGCGACCTGCTGCACGCACGCAAGCAACGCTAAGGAAGCATGATGGCCGCTGTCTCCCCTAAACACAGCCTGCAGGCTGAGTTGAGCAAGATCACGGAATTGCTGGAAGTCCTGAAACAGGAACAGCAAGACCTGGTCGCGGCCGACATCGAGCATCTGACCTCGCTCACTCCGCACAAGTCGGCCCTGGTCAGTGAAATGGCCACCTTGGCCACCGCGCGCCATCACGCCCTGGCCGAAGCCGGCTACCCGGCAATGGAACTGGGCATGGAGTCGTGGCTGGAAGCCCAGCATGACGATGCTGCTAACATCCTGTGGCAGCAACTGCTGGACCAGACGCGCGCCGCGAAGGAACTGAACCGGTTGAACGGCGTGCTGATCAACAAGCACCTGGGCCATACCCAGGGAGCGCTGCAAGCTTTGCGCCCACAGCAAACCACGGTCTACGGCCCAAGCGGCCTGACTACCGGCGGCACTACCCGCCGCGGCTTCATCGCCGGCTAAGCATTTCCGCAAGCGGCAGCCTGCCGCAACTTACGAAACGTGTGACTTTTTATGCAACTCTCTGCATAATGGGCGCATGCGTACATTTCTCTCAGGAATTATTCTGGCGGCCACGACCGCCCAAGCCGGTGCTGCCTCCGTTCATTCCGCCCTTGGCGGCGAGCATTTTGGATTGCAGCCCGCCGACAACTATCGCCTGGCCAACGGCCGCTGCAACGACTGCGGCCAGAAGCAGGCCTTGTGGTATTTCCAGGACGAGCTGATCGCCCTGCCCGCAGCCGGCACCGAGGATGCGCCGGGCCTGGTCTGGCTGGGTTCGCCGCAACTGGTGCCCCAGGCGCGCTTTGACGGCAAGGTCTTGCAAACGGCAGACGGCGGCACGCTCAATTTCCGCCTGGCGCCGAAGATCGCCACCAACCGTTCCTACTTCAACGCCAGTTCGGAAGCATTCTTCCGCCAGCGCGAGGTGCGCGTGCGCGGCCAGTGGGATGAGGCCGGCCAGCAGTTCGTGGCACGCACAATCTGGCCGCGCGACTATGTGATCGATGCCGGCAAGCTGCCGGTGCAGCCGCTGTCCGGCAGCGACGACCTGCAAGGCTTCGTGCGTCATGCCGAAGGCGGTGCGCGCGGCGAGTATGCGGTGCGCAAAGTGTGGCAGCGTCCCGGCGCAGCACCAGCCGAACTGTCCGGCAAGCCGGTGCTGGCCATGATGCTGAGTGGCGCCCAGGGGGACGATGATGAGGCCTATGGCGGCCACTTCGCCATCGCGACCGGCCGTCTTGGCCCGCAGGGCGAATGGTCGGACTGGCTCGTGAATAATTTCTACGGCCTCGATTCGTACAGCGAAAAAGGCATCGTCGCGTCGGCACTGCCGATGGATAACTACCTGATGGACTTGAACAGCGGCCAGCAGTATTACCGGCCGTCTTACATGCTGGTTGCGGTGCTGAAGGATGCGCGCACGGCACAGGCTTACCAGACCAACGTCAACCAGGTGTTCCGCGAATTCTATGCGCACCATTTCAGCTACCAGCATGCCGCTGCCAACTGCACCGGGATCAATGTCGACGTGCTGCGCAAGCTTGGCTGGCAATGGCCGCTGCAGGGCCCTACCAATCGCTTGAAGGCTGTTGGCGCTTTTGCTTACATGGCGGCGAAGGAGATGAGTATTGCCAGCGGCAAGAAAGCCTACAGCTATTTCACCGAGGAGCAGACGCGCCTGCATCCGGCTGTGGCGTTTGATGCGCTCGGCAAGGACTTGCTGAATGTGCTGGGTGGACAGGCTGGGCGCCAGTTGAGTGGTTTCGAGCAGCAGCTGCAGTCGGATGTGGAGGCGGTGATGCTGGTGCGGATTCCGCAGATTCCGTCCAGCCGTGCGTTTGGTTCGGCGCCGGCGTATTCCATCGATGAATTCATGGCGCGTGCACCGGAGGACCGGAGCAAGTGGCAGGTAGTGCCGACGGAGCCGCGGCCGTTTCCTGAGGAGTTGATGGACGAGCAGGCGAAGAAGAATTTGCAGAAGTCGGCGTGGCCGGTGGCGGCGCTGGTGCTGCTGGTTGCTGCGATCGGAGCGGCGTGGCATTGGCGGCGCAGGCAGAAGCTGCGCGAGCAGGTGCCGCATCCGGAGCGTCTGCGCGCTTAAACCGGTAAACCGGTGTCTGACCCGCAGGGTCAGACACCGACCTTCGGCAGCCGCGTATCGGTGTCTGACCCTGCGGGTCAGACACCGGGTTACCGGTTTTAAGGGTTTGGAATTTCGGTCGCCGGATCCGGAATCCCCGACAAAATCGTCACCGCCACCCGCCTATTCCGCGCCCGCGACTCCGGGTCGTCATTGGAAGCAACCGGCTGATTATCCGCATGCCCCACCGCCGTCATGCGCGAAGCCGCAATCCCCGACTCAATAAACAACCTGACCACAGTCCCCGCCCGCACTGCGGAAAGCTCCCAATTCGACGGAAACGCCGCATTCCTGATCGGCACATTATCCGTATGCCCCTCGACCTGCACGTTGTGCGGGTCATCCTTCAGCAAAGTAGCCACCGCCGTCAGCGCCTCACGCGACTCCCCAGTCAAGCGCGCATCGCCCGGATTGAACAGCACCGACGCATTGATCTCCACGCTGACGCCACGGCTATTCTGCGTCACCCTCACCTTGCCTTCCTTAACCAGTGGCGCCAGGGTGCTGGCCAGATCCTTGGCCAGCCGCGTCATCTGCTCCTTCTCCTTCTTGATCGCCTCATTGCGCTTGCGTGAAGCCGGATTCGGAATCGGCAAGCTCTGGACTTCGGTATTGGTCGGCGGTGCCGCACCAGCCCCGCCAAACGCATCCCCCAGCGCATCGGAAAACACCTTGTACTTGCCCAGGTTAACCGAAGACACCGCATACATCACGACAAAGAAGGCAAACAGCAGCGTAATGAAATCCGCGTAGGAAATCAGCCAGCGCTCGTGGTTCTCGGGATCGTCGTCGAACTTGCGGCGTGCGCGGCGGTATTGCATGTCACGGCTCCCGCATCAGGGTCGCGATCCGTTCATCGATAACACGCGTGAAATCGCCAGTGGCAATGTCGTACATCACCGCAGCCGTCAGTTCCTGCAGGTAAACCTGGCGCGTGACGATGGTCTTGAGCTTGTTGGCGATCGGGTAGAAAAACAGGTTGGCCAGGCCGACGCCGTAAATGGTCGACACGAAAGCCACCGCAATGCCCGAGCCAAGCTTGCTCGGGTCAGTCAGGTTTTCCATCACATGGATCAGGCCCAGCACCGCCCCCAGGATGCCGATAGTCGGCGAATAGCCGGCTGCCGATTCCCAGATCCGCACCGCCTGGCGCTCCGCCGTTTCGAAGGCGGTGATCTCCATGTCCAGCATCTGGCGCATCTTGTCCGGATTGATGCCGTCCACGATCATGCGCAGGCCTTTGGCGACGAATTTATCCTTGGCGCCAAGCATGGGGCGCTCCAGCGCCAGCAGCCCGTCTCGGCGGGCCAGCGTGCTCCAGTTATTGATATCGCGCGCCAACTGGGCGCGGTTGTCTGGCGGCGGCTGGAAAACCCAGCGCACCATGGTCAGGCCGCGGCGCAAGGTCGGCACACGGGTTTGCAGCATGACCGCGCCGAACGTGCCAATCACCACGATGGCAAAGGCCGCCGGCTGCAGCAAAGAAGTGATTTTGCCGCCTTCCAGCCCCTGGCCGACGATGATGCCGGCCAGCGCCAGCAGGACGCCGGCTACGCTGGACCAGTCCATGCCTGCTCCCGCAACGAGGCACGCAGGCGCGCCACGGCTTGTGTGTGCAACTGCGATACCCGGGATTCGGACACGCCCATCACGGCGCCGATCTCCTTCAGGTTCAGCTCTTCCTCGTAGTAAAGGCCCATCAGCATTTTCTCACGTGGGGGTAGCGCTTCAATCGCATCGATCACAGCCTGGCGGAAGTCGGTGTCGAGCAGCGCGCGCAGCGGATCGGCATCTTCATCATGGGCGTAGCGGTCGAGGAAGCTGTCGTTGCCGTCTTCCTCGTGAAAATCTTCGTAGTACACCAGTTGGTGGCCGCCGCCTTCGGACAGCATTTCCTGGTAATCGGCCAGCGACAGCTTGAGCGACTTCGCCACTTCCGACTCGGTCGGCGGGCGGCCCAGGCGCTGCTGCAGCGTCGCCATGGCGTTTTCAATCTTGCGCATGTCCTGCCGCATGGAACGCGGCATCCAGTCGGAAGAGCGCAGTTCATCGAGCATGGCGCCGCGGATGCGCATCACCGCGTAGGTTTCGAACTGAGCGCCGTGGGTTTCTTCGTAGCGGTTGATTGCGTCAAGCAAGCCGATCATGCCGGCCTGTACCAGGTCATCCACTTCCACACTGGGCGGCAATTTTGCCTTCATATGGTGGGCAAGGCGCTTAACCAACGGCATGTGCGTCGTCAGCAAGGAATCCTTGTCCACCTTCCCTTTGACCGTGTACATAAAGGTTCTAATTCTTTTCAGGCTCTAAAATGGTTGCAGCTCCCCATCGCAAAACGCCCTGCCAGCTGGCGGAAGGCCACTGAAGCCCCGGCCAACGGGAAGGCGTCCACCACCGCACGACCCAACCGGGCTGCACGCTGCAGGTATTCGTCAGCCGGCACAGACCCCATGGAAATGAGGTTGACTGCCAGGTAACGGCTTGCCGCATGTGCCATATTATCGTAAACCACCCTTGCTTCGGCCTCCGAAGCGCCGGTGACCAGGATGCCGAACGGCCGGCGGCCCAGTTCATGGTTGAGCCGCTTGATCATCATATAAGCATTCTTGATGGAAGTGGCGCTGTTCGACACCTGCACCACGATCTCGGAGCTCGCCATCAGGGGCACCGGGAAGGCTTCGCCGTCGAATTCGCCGTCCACCAGCACGATGCCGGCCTGGCTGGCCAGGACGCCGAAGGCCTTGGCCAGGCGCCGCCCTTCATCCGGGCCGCGGCGAGCCTCGCCGCGCGTCATCGACACTACATTGAAGCCTTGCGGTGCAGCATGCAGCACCTGGTTCAGCCCACAGCGCTGGCGTGCCACGTCGAGCAGGCTGGTGCCGTGGTCCAGGCCGAGGCGGGACACCACCCCGTGGGCACTGGCGCAGGCATCGACCAGCAGCACGTCGTTGCCTGCCTGCGACAGCGAGGCGCCCAGGTTGACCAGCATGGCGCCTTTGTCGTCCTGCGGCGTGGCCGACAGGAAGGTAATGATGCGTGGCCGGGGACCGGCCAGCATCCGGCGCAGGCCTTCGGCCTGGTCGAAGTCGAAATTAGCCAAAGCGTACCTCACGCAGCATTGGGTCATGGGCGGCGCCGGCTACCAGCAGCGGCAGCTCGGCATCGCCGTATTTCGGGGCGGCCTGACCGCCGAAGGCACGCGCTACCAGCGCCGCCGGATCGGCCAGGTGCAGGTCTTCCGGCACACGCTGGCCGTTGGACATGTAGAACAGGCGCAGCTTGTGGCGGATCACCACGTCCAGGGCGGAGCCGATCGACGCGGCTTCATCCAGCTTGGTGATGATGGCGCCGGCCAGGCCGCTGCCCTGGTAGGCGCGCACCACTTCGGCCAGGGTTTCCTGGGTCGAAGTGGCGTTCATGCACAGGATGCGCTGCACGTCGGTACCGACGCCTTGCAGCATGGCGACCTGCTCGGCCACCATCTGGTCGCGCTGGCTGACGCCAACGGTATCAATCAGCACGGTGTGCTTGTTTTTCAGTTCATTGAGGGCGATGCGCAGGTCGGCTTCGTCCTTCACCGAGTGCACCATCACGCCCAGGATCTTGCCGTAGATGCGCAGCTGTTCGTGGGCGCCGATACGATAGGCGTCGGTGGTGATCAGGGCCAGCTTTTCCGGGCCGTGGCGCATGACGCAGCGCGCGGCCAGCTTGGCGGTGGTGGTGGTCTTGCCGACGCCGGTCGGGCCGACCAGGGCGAATACGCCGCCCTTCTCCAGCAGCGCGTCCTCGTTGGCCACGGCATTGATGTTGCGGGCCAGGACAGTGCGCATCCATTGCAGCGCTTCGGCACCATCGCGGGTGGCCGGCAGCTTGTCGGTCAGGTAGCGCGCCAGGCTGGCGGAGAAGCCGGCGGCCAACAGTTCGCGCAGCACAACGGTCTTGTGCGGTTCGCGTTGCTGGGTGTTGGCGAAGGCCAGTTCGTTGAGCTGGGTTTCCATCATGCCGCGCATGGCACGCAGTTCGCTCATCATGCTGGTCATTTCGGCTGCGGCGCTGGCTTTGGCGCTGGCGACCGCTTCGGCGACCATGCTGGAGATGCGGTCCATGTCGATGGCTGGCGCGGCCGGTGCGCGCGGGACGGATGGCGCCGGGCGTGTGGTGGCGCGCACAACCGGTGCAGCAGGCTGGGCGACCAGTGCCGGCGCGTGATCGGCGGCTGGTGAGGCTGGCGCCAGGTCAAGGTGCGGCGCCGGGGCTGACATCGGGGAATCCGGAGAGTGCGGTGCCAGGGCGGCGGCATCGTCGCCGGCCAGGGCCAGGATTTCCACCGCGCCGTCGACGGCACGGTTGGACAGGATCACCGCATCCGGGCCAAGCGCCTCGCGTACTTTGCGCAGCGCTTCACGAGATGTTGGGGCGGTAAATTTTTTGACGTTCATTTTCCTGCTACTCCGACAGATTCGCACATGGTCAAATTATTGACGATGCGTCGGGGTAACAATCGGTGGAATAGCTTGGGAAATGCCGCTTAATTCAAAACCCGGTAAACCTGGCTCTGACCCGCAGGGTCCGACCCTGTCAGCTCACCGGATAACGAATCCAAACCAGCGCCCCCCAATCAGGGGTGTCTGACCCTGAGGGTCAGACACCGGTTTACCGGTTTTACTGCGCACCCACCAGCGAAGTAACCCGAATCGTCTTAGTCTCCGGAATTTCAGAGTGCGACAACACCTTCAACTGCGGCAGCGCGCGCCGCAAGAACTTGGACAGCAGCGGACGCAGCGCCCCCGGCACCAGCAACACCGGCGTCACACCCAGCGCCTCCTGCTGCTGCGTTGCCGCCGCCGCTTGCTGCGCAATCGTATCCGCCAGCCCCGGCTCAATACCCGCTGCATCGCCCGCGCCACTGGTCATGGCCTGCATCAGCAAACGCTCCAGGCGATTATCCAGCGTCATCACCGACAACTCCCCGCCCGCCGGGAACAACTGCTGCACAATCGCCCTGCCCAGCGCCACGCGAACCTGCGCCGTCAGCTCATTCGGATCCTGCGTATGCGGCGTAAACTCGGCCAGCGTTTCAATAATGGTCCGCATATCGCGGATATGCACCCCCTCCGCCAACAGGTTCTGCAACACCTTCTGCAAGGTCGACAGCGACAGCATCTTCGGCACCAGGTCCTCAACCAGCTTCGGCGAATCCTTGCCCAGGTGATCCAGCAGCGACTGCACTTCCGCACGGCCAAGCAGTTCGGAGGCGTGTGAAGTAATCAGGTGATTCAGGTGGGTCGCCACGACGGTACCCGCATCGACCACGGTATAGCCCATGCCGGTAGCCTGGTCGCGCAAGGAAGCGTCGATCCAGATCGCCGGCAGGCCAAAGGCCGGATCAGTGGTGACCATGCCCGGCAGCGTGCCGCTTGCCATGCCCGGATTGATCGCCAGGTACTGGCCATTAAACGCTTCGCCGGTACCCACCTCCACGCCCTTCAGCGTAATGCGGTAGGCGGAAGGTTTCAGCTCCAGGTTGTCGCGAATATGCACCGGGGGCGCCAGGAAGCCCACCTCCTGCGCGAACTTCTTGCGGATGCCCTTGATGCGTTTCAGCAGTTCGCCGCCCTGGGTCTTGTCGACCAGCGGAATCAGGCGATAGCCCACTTCCAGGCCGAGGGTATCGACGGCCATAACGTCCTGCCAGGTCGCTTCTTCCTGTTCGGGCGCCGCCTGCGCGCCGGCCGCAGCGCCAGCCGCGCCGCCGCCACCCGGGCCGCCCGCCTCTTGAGTGGCGACCGCCTCCGCTTTTTCTTTAGCCTTCTTCTGCAGCATGTAGCCCGAACCAATCAACACCGATGCCAGCAGGATGAACACCAGGTTAGGCATGCCTGGAATCAAGCCCAGGCCGCCAATGATGCCACCGGTGATAAACAGCACTTGCGGCTTGGCGAACAACTGGCTGATCACCTGGGTACCGATGTCGGTCTCGGAGGCCACGCGCGATACCACGATACCGGCAGCAATCGAGATCACCAGCGAAGGAATCTGTGCAACCAGGCCATCACCAATCGCGAGCAGTACATAGTTTTTCAGCGCATCGGCAAAGCCCATGTCGTGCTGGATCATGCCGACCAGCAGGCCGCCCACCACGTTGATCACGGTAACCAGGATGCCGGCCACCGCGTCACCACGGACGTATTTCGAGGCACCGTCCATGGCGCCATAGAATTCCGCTTCCTGCGACACCTCGTTACGGCGGCGCTTCGCTTCCGGCTCGCCAATCAGGCCTGCATTCAGGTCGGCATCGATTGCCATCTGCTTGCCAGGCATTGCATCCAGGGCGAAACGCGCGCCCACTTCAGCGATACGGCCCGCACCCTTGGTCACCACTACGAAGTTAATGATGGTCAGGATCACGAACACCACGATACCGACGGTGTAATTACCGCCGATCAGGAAGTGGCCGAAGGCCTCGATCACCTTGCCTGCCGCATCCGGGCCAGTATGGCCTTCGGTCAGCACGACGCGGGTCGACGCCACGTTCAGCGACAGGCGCAGCATGGTGGAGACCAGCAGCACGGTCGGGAAAGCCATGAAATCCAGCGGCTTGACCGTGTACAGGCTGGTCAACAGAACGATGATCGACAGCGCGATATTGAAGCTGAAGAACAAGTCGAGCACGAACGCCGGCAAGGGCAGGATCATCATCGCCAGCAGCATGATGATCAGGATTGGCGCTGCCAAGGCTTGGCCGTTACCGGCGATGCCTCTCATCCATGGCGGCATGTTCAGGGCGTTCATTCTCTCACTCCGTTATTGCTTGTTCAGTGGGTCCATATCGTCCGGCACATCGAGCCTGGTCGGACGATCCGGGTAGCGCAGGCCTGGACGATAGGCCTTGATCTGGTACACATACGCCAGCACTTCCGCCACGGCGGCGTACAGGCGCGGCGGGATTTCATCGCCGATCTCGGTATGCTTGTGCAGGGCACGCGCCAGCGGCGGCGCTTCCAGGATGGCGACACGGTGCTCTTTCGCCAGCTCGCGGATCTTGGCCGCCACTTCGTCGGTGCCCTTGGCCACCACACGCGGCGCGCCCTGCCCGCCTTCGGCGTATTTCAGTGCCACCGCATAGTGGGTCGGGTTGGTCACCACGACGTCGGCGGTAGGCACTTCCTGCATCATGCGTTTCTTCGCCATTTCGCGCTGCAATTGGCGGATCTTGCCCTTGATCTGCGGGTTGCCGTCCGATTCCTTGGATTCCTGGATCAGCTCCTGGCGCGTCATCTTCAGCTTGTTCGCGTAATGCCACATCTGGTAAGGCGCATCGATCAGGGCGATGAAGCCCAGCGCACCAACGATCACGATGAAGCTGAAGCCCAGCATATTCATCACGTGGGTGCTGCCGGTGTGCAGCGGTTCGACCATCAGGCCGATCGCCTCTTGCTGCTGGCGCGAAATGACCATATAGGCCACCACGCCAACCACGATGGACTTGCCGATCGCCTTGACCAGCTCCACCAGGGAGTTGGTGGAAAACATATTGCCGATGCCCGTGATGGGATTCAGCTTCATGAAATTCGGGGTGAAGGCCTTGGCCGAAAACAGCCAGCCGCCCACCAGCAGCGGCGATGCCAGGGCCACGACCATCACGGCGACGGCGATCGGCAGGCAGGCCAGCATTACGTGCACGACGTCGACCAGGATGCGGGTTGTCAGGACGTCAGGATTGAAGACTTGCTCGCGCGTCAGCGACAGCCCCGAGGTGAGGCTGCGGCTCAATTCGCGCACCAGGCTGGAGCCGGTCATCCACAGGCCGGCACCCGCTGCCATGAGAACAGTAAAGGTCGCGACTTCGCGCGACCTGGGTACGTCCCCTTCTTCACGCGCCTGCTCGAGGCGCCTCTGTGACGCGGGTTCTGTTTTCTCGGCTTCGCTGTCTTCAGCCATTGACCGCTCCTGTTATCGACCGTGCCATTATCGCTGCGGCCGGGCAAGAGCTATCGATGGAAAAGGCAGGTAAATCCGCCTTTACTCGCTTGGGGGAGCCTCTATTGCTTCTGCGGGAGCCGCCTTGGGACGGCCCAATTGCCAGACTTGCTGGTCGATGGCGCCGAAGATGGATTTGCCGTCGGCGTCCAGCATTTCGATCTTGATGGTGTCGCCGAAAGACATGAAAGGCGTTGTCGGTTTGCCATCGGCGATCATTTCCAGGCAGCGCTTTTCGGCGATGCAGGAGTAACCCTTTTTCGCATCCTTGTTGGATACGGTGCCCGAGCCGACGATGGTGCCGGCGCGCGCGTTCCGGGTCTTCACCA
>JBCNOP010000098.1:0-17348 GCA_039593775.1 Pseudoduganella sp. | reverse complement strand
AATCTTCTTTGTTCTTTCCCGCCAGCCAAAGTGGAGCACGTCCTCGTCCTGTCCAGGTATCGCCATTCGCCGGATTCCGATACTTGGCGGGGACCGGTTGCCGAACCTTTGTGGCTTTACTGCGAACCCCACGTAGATCATCAAGTGTAAGGCCGTAGGCAGACATTATTTCGGCAATTTGGGCTTTCGCCCCGGCCAACTCCGCTGCACGCGCTTCCTTTGCCTTCTGTTCCAACTCGACGATCTGGGCTTGAATTTCTGCGTATGTGCTCATCTTTAGGGTTCTCTGCCTTAAATTACGGGAATCAGAATCTACCACGCCTAGCAATGAGAAGCGAGCGTCGATCGGCTTAAGCAGGTATAGCGCTTACCGGAGACGAACAAAGGAACGGAAGCACCGAAGTCTAGAATATTAAGCGCGCATCACATATCCGCAGCCAATTTGTTGGTCACCTCGAAGTTAATGGCAATAAAAAGGTGTTCTGTTAGGGTAATATATCCTGTGATTTCGGAGTGATCGGAAAAGGAAAGGTACGCCATGGCTGGCACAGAAATAGACGCTGAAGTGACGCAAGAAAGGGAGTACGACCCAGACCGCTTGCTCAACGCCCTGATTGAGCACCTCCGATTGAAAAACGACGCTGCCTTGGCCCGCGCGCTGGAGGTGGCGCCACCTGTGATCAGCAAAATTCGTCATCGTCGCTTAGCGGTAGGCGCCGCCCTACTCATCCGCATGCACGAGGTTTCCAACCTGACTATCAGCGACCTCCGCTACTTGATGGGCGATCGTCGGAAAAAATTTCGCATTGGCGACGCCCAGGGCAAGCCCAAAAAGATTTGAACGCAAAGGTCGCGTGGCGGCCGCCAATGGTAATTAGCAAACGCAAACGGAGGTAAGGATGCTTTTCCATTGCATGACCAGGCATGGCTTCGCTTCTGCCAAAGTTGAACGCTCTGGCGACCTAATCGACGTCAACGTGGAGTGCGGGGGGCCTGCAGCACCAACGGTCAATTTCACAGTATGCTTTCAGGCGCCGAAAGCGAGCCAAGTCGAGGGTCGCACGGGAGAGAAGCATTTTGCTTTACTGGCGCTGTCGCATTTCAACCTTACCAAGCATCCTGCACCATGCACTGCGACGCAGTTGTCTTATGAAGATTTGGTGATTGACGATTCGTTGATCCTGAGTGAAGCGGTTTGAACTTCATGCTTCGTGCTTATCACCTTGACTTAGCAGCGCAGTGAACTTCGCCAGCCATTCTGCGCGCTTGACAGAGGTAATTTGACTGGCGAGCGTTGTGAGACTGTGGCCCAGGTCTTTTCGCGCACGGAGCGATTGGTGTCATTCGGCCATTGCTCGCGCGGCACGTACGAGCAACCAGGCGCGCGCCCATCTCAGAGACGTGGCGCGCCCCAGGCTATTGGGCGACGAAACAAAACGCTCCAGCGCAAGGCTTGAACGGTAGCGGGCATAAACCCTGCGTGAATACATCCTCTGATCGAAGAAAATCATCGTTCGAGCCTAATGCGTCCAGGCGTTCGCCTTCTTGATAAATATCAAACTTTCGGCAAAGCCTCCGACGACGCCCATTCGCCATCACAGAACATGCTACATACTGTACGGACGTTCCGATCTCCCAAGAAGAGTTGATCGAACAGCGTCAGGCCGCCACAACAAAATTGCAGGTGCTCGATTGCAGTGTTTCAGCCGCAAACTGCAACTGATGCACCGCTTGGCTAGTGGTTTTCAACGAATCCACAGTCTGCTGCGAAGCGTCGTCGAGTTGGCGCATGGTTTCTGATATCTGCAAGGCGCCTGCTGCTTGCGACTGCATCCCTTGCAGCACCGCGTCAAACTGGGGAGCCAGTTTCTGCACTTGCTCTACCACGCCGGACAACTGTTCCGATACAATTCGTACATCGTCGACGCTGCGACGTATCTCTTCCGAAAATTTGTCCATGCCCATCACGCTTGCCGACACGGCTGACTGCATCTCTTTAAGCATCTGCTCAATATCCCAGGTGGACACGGCCGTCTGATCGGCAAGTCGCCGAATCTCTACCGCCACCACGGCAAAGCCGCGCCCGGCTTCGCCCGCATTTTCCGCCTCAATGGCCGCATTGAGCGATAAAAGATTGGTCTGGTCCGCCACTTTGGTAATGGTGGTCAGTACGCTATTGATGTTGCTCGCCTTCTCCGACAGTGCCGCGAGCTTGGCATTGATTGCATCGGTTGCCGAGACCATGTTCAACATGGTGCTGTCCATGCGGTGCAGGCCGCCGCGTGCAGCGGCGGTGGCATTGGTGGTGTAATCCGCCACGGCTGTCGCCTCCTCCATCGTTTTAAGAAGTTCCCCAGTATTCTTCGAAATCTCTTTGGTGGTTCCAAGAATCTCTGCGCTGGTCTGGGCCTGCTCGATGCCGGTGGCTTCCTGCTGCCTCGCCGAGGCGGCAATTTCAGTCGCCGAGGCTGTCACATTGATGCCAGCTTCTTGAATATTTCGAATCAGAGAACGCAAGTCGTCGAACATTCTCGCCAAACCATCACCCAGTTGGCCGATCGCATCATCGCCTGTCACCGTGATCCTGCCGGTCAAATTGCCGGCACTCGCTTGCGATACCACAACCAACAGCGAATCGACCTTGGATTTCAATAGCGCTGTGGCCGCCAGTTCGCTGGCTTGGCTATCCTGGATCGCTTGCGCCATGCGGTTGAACGCGACGGCTACCTGGCCTAGTTCATCGTTGGTGATCACCTCTGCGCGCGCGGCATGATCTCCGCCACCGATCCGATTGACCGCATGAATGAGGTGGTCTAGCGGATTCTGCAGCGCGCGTTTAAGCCAATAGGAAATGATCAATGCCAAGCCAATGCACACCGCACAACCAAGCGTCAGGACCATGAGAAGCCGCTGCTGCAATGCGGCGGACGCCTGTGCGCGCTCAGTCATGAGCCTCGCCTCGTCCCTGCTGGCAGCATCGATCAAACTGGTGATCTGTTTGGTGATGTGTAGAGCATTCTTGAGCAGTGGGGAGCGGCCGAGCTGCTCGACGGCGCCGGCGTTAGTTCCCACGGCGCGCCGCTGCGTAACCAACACGTGGGTGTAGTTCTTCAGCCAATCATCGGCCAGCCGGCCAATTTTGACGAAGCGCCCCTGACGTTCAGGATTGTCAGACGTCAGCTCAGCGGCTTTGGCGACGTGCGCATGCAAAGATGCCTCCAATCCGGGCAACGTTTCCAGATTGTCGTCTTCCCCGGTCAGAAGGTAGCCACGTACAATGGCCTGGATTTCCGACACATCGCCAGAAATTCGCTCGGCCTCGAGCGTTACTTCCATCGTGTGTTTGTCCAAGTTGTTCGCATCGTGCAACCAGACTGAGTTCTTGTAAGCGAGCGTAAGTAAAAACAAGATGAGGACGACAATCGCGCCGAAGCCGAGCGTCTGTTTGGTTCGAATTCTTATGCTGGTTGGCATGAGCAGTCCCGATGAGTTCAAATTTCAATGCAATGTAGCACTTGACCGACGTCAGCAGCATTAAAGCGGCCAGAATATTTGAGAAACTTCAACATCTGACCTTGCGAGATGATGCAATGACCTATGCATCCGATGCCGCCGATGGAGCGCCGTGGCGGCGGATGGGCGAACGCGACACCGCTGCATAACCATCCTTGAGCCGCTCCCCGCTATGATCCAGGTCTTCTTGCCGGTTCGTAGGATTGGCGCTTAGCGGCGAGCCATTGATTGCCAGCTTATTTCAAACTAATAGGTCTCTAGCTATTTCCATGCATGGCATCTCGCTCAACCGGCTTCTTCAGGTCCATCCTCAGAGCTTGCTGGCCGGTCTTGATATTCTTGCGTCAGCATGATGCCCGGGCCTGCGGACTCTTGCTAACATGTATGTATAGAGATGAAGGTGCCTTCCCTCATTGAGGTCACGACATGGCCCGCATATTGATCATTGAAGATTCACCACTCAATATGGAGTTGATTTCTTTCTTGCTTTCGAACGCAGGTCATGACCTGTTCCATGCCGAACGCGCGCTCCCAGGTATCGAGATCGCGCGAATGCAAACGTTGGATCTCATCCTGATGGACATTAATATGCCCGGTGTGGACGGGATCCAGGCCGCCGAAATGCTGCGCGCGCATCCAACCACCCGCACCATCCCACTGGTGGCGCTGACGGCCATGGCAATGCCGGGCGACAAGGAACGAATTATGGCGGCTGGATTTGATGATTACATGGCGAAGCCATTCGAACTCGGTGCACTCATGGAGAAAGTAGCGCAGTTCACCGAACGTGGTTGACCTGCCTTTTGCGGCATAAGATCAACCATGAGGCGATGATCGGGCCGCCTGTCGCGAGCACGGGTTCTGCAGCCGTGAAGCGTGCACATCTCCTTTGATCCGATTGCGTACTTGAGGACCGAATGAAACCGGACATTTGCTCACTTAAGGCTCATCCAGTGGGCGTTTTCGGCCGGTGAGCATGGCTTTAGGAAGATTCTCTTTGTGCCATACGCTGATGATGATGACAGCCGAAACATGAACTGCAACTACGCTGAGCAGACACCACGCCAGCATCGCATGGGTATTCTCCAGCCACTCCTCCCCCCAGAAAATGTCCCCCCCCATCATCCAGCCACTGACACCAAGCATCAGGATTAACAACCACATCAACATTGCCATGCAGGCGCCGAGCGGATTCAAGCCCAGCGTACGCGGTGCGCGCCCAGTGCGCGCCGCGCACAGGTAGGTAATGAGGCGCGCTGGTGATGGCAGCCAGTGCGAAAAATGTGCATATCCGGGGGCGCGCACACTCCACACCAACCGCAGCATGACCAAACCGCCAAGCAGATAGCCGGTGTAGCGGTGCACGGGTGCACCATCTTCATTCAAGTACTGAAAGGCAACCAGCGCGGCAACGCTCCAGTGCGTTCCGCGCACGATACGGTCCCAGACCTTGACCACGACGGTGCGCCGCTGGGTCTACTTCTCGATTTCCGCTTTCACAATGGCCAGGGACTTGGTGTCGAAATAAATCTCCACCTTCTTACCTTCCTTGTTGTAGCCGTAGATTTCGTAGCAATTCCCATCGACCTTGAATTTCTTGATCTTGTAACCATCTGCCTCCAACTTGGCTTTTGCGTCAGCCTCCTTCATCCACTCTTCCTTAGGATGCTTTTCGCATTTCGCGCTTGCGAGCGCACTTCCGGCACTAAGTGCCAACAGCGTGGCAAAGAGGACTTTGAACATTGGTCAGCTCCGTTCGTCGTTGATTTACAGTGAGAATTTTAGCGTGCAATAATGGTGCAGTTCGCGATACGTTGACCTAATAAGGGGGCTCCGCGGCCTCCAGACAACTTCTAACCAACAAGATGAACATCGCCACAAGTGGTTTCCGCTATTGACGCATTGCCCGCCAGCGCAATAGCGATTCCCCAAAAAAAATTCACAGGGATGAGCTGGAAGAATACTGAATGATGCCGAACGATGCAAATCTGAAGTCCATTTTTGATCGCAAACGAATGATCCGCTACAGTGATGAGCCCCACTTACTCAGCCCACAGCGAGAGAGATGGCGAGGAATGGTCGGCTCGAATAGTGCTCACATAGCGCCTCTCGCTCTTAGCTGACGCGATGAATCAACTACTCACATACGAGCTATTAGGGGTGCTTGTGGTGCTATTGTGCCTACCATCCTGGCTTGCCGCGTGGCGATACGCTTCGCAGGGCGACAAGTATGCCTATAAACACTTGTTGATCATCATCCCGGTCTTGCTGGCCGTCGGGGCCAGCTTGCTTGCGGCAGCCTCCGCACTCGAACTGCGGCATTTACAGACGCTTTTGATCTGCGCCTTCATGGTACTCAGTGCAATAGGCGTATTGGTCTCAGCCAGTCTCCACCGTCTCGATGGACCTTAGGCCTCATGCCGACCATGCGGAGCGACGTGCTCGCCATGCCACAGCAACGGCAAAGCAAAAGTTCGAATCTCACGAGGCCGATACCAACCTGCGGTAGCGCCAAGCACGATACCAGCCAGGACATCGGTTTGCCAATGTTCGCCTGTCTTCATCCTGGCATAGCCACCGTGGACGGGCAGTGTCATCGTGTAGTCCGACGGTTGATAAGGAACTAAGGGCAGCTTCGGCCTTTGGGCCTTCCGCAACAGGCATGCTGCGGAAGAACCCGTGCAACATCGACAGCGGCGTCAATGCCGCCCCAATATTTCGACAGGTTGATACATTTCCGGACGATTTGCTAGGAGCGGCCAACGCGAGCGTTTGCCACGTGCGAGTGATTGACCGCCATTTCCGTCAGTTGACCATCCTCCAGCTTCAGGCAGCGATCCGCCAAGTGGAAGTACTGGTCATCATGTGTTATCACCAACACCGACTTGCCGCGGGCGCGCAGATCGGGCAGCAGTTCGGTGTAGAAGACGCGCTTGAATACGGGATCCTGGTCGGCAGCCCATTCATCGAACACATAGAATGGCCGGTCTTCTAAGTAAGCCGTCAGGAGCGCTAGGCGCTTCCGTTGTCCCTGCGACAATGACGTCGTCGAGAAACGTCCGTTTTCAAGCTGGACCTTGTGCGCAAGCTGCAGGCGCATCAGGTATTGCTGCGCCAACTTGTCCGCTGACGCATCATGCCCCAGTACATCGTCAAAGAGATAGAAGTCCGCAAATACCGCGGAAAACAGCTGGCGGTACGCTTCGCGCCCTGCATCATTGACCGGCTCGCCGTCAACGCGAATCTCGCCACCTTCCGGCGCGTACAAACCCAGCAGCAGCTTGGCGAAAGTCGTCTTGCCGCTGCCATTGCCACCGACCACAAAGACCAACTCCCCCGGCCGCAGGCTGAGGTCGACTGGCCCCAGCAGGAAGCTACGGTCTTCAGTCTCGCGGTGGTAGCGGTGCGTGACACCATGCAGTTCCAGGCGCGAGAAGCGAAGGGGGGCGGCCACCGCTTCGGCCTGCCCCTCCTGGCCTTGCCAAAGCTCGGCACGTAGCTGCTCGATGCGCTCGAGTGCAATGCGCGAACGGCTCAACTCCGGCAGATTGGCGACAAACCCTTCCAGCGGACCGCGCATATACAGGAGCACCAGGGCGTAGCCACTCAGCACTCCCGGTTCGACGGCGCCGACAACGGGAGCCACAAACAGCACCAACCCCACCAATATGAAGAACAGCAGCGATCCCCAGCCTTCTGCTGTCAGCAGGACGTCCATCCCCGCTACATAGTGGCGGCGCATATCGTCCAGGGTCGGCATCAGAAGACGCGACATGAATGACTCGCGCTTGGACTGGTTGAGCTTTAACTCCTTGGCGCCGTCTGTCAATGCGCGGAAGTGCTTCTGCAACTCGTCCCCCGACTGGCGCGAACGCTTAAGCGAGACGAACGCCCTACTCTGTGCAAAGCGGAAGCTGGCGATGCCCAGCGATAGCAACACCAGTGTTGCCAGCAACAGCGGCCAGGCCAGCCATCCCATGTAGGCCAGGCAGCCGGTGATGACAGCCAGGTTCATGCACAGTACGGGCAGCCAGCTGAACACGTCGGCCACCGTCGTCACATCCTCGGTCAGGGCTGCCAGCACGCGGTGCTTGCCGACTTCCTCCATACGGCGCATCGGCGCCGCCAGAATCTGGCGCGACAACTGCTCACGCAAGTTCGCCAACGTGCTTTGCGACAGCCTGACCAGCAGCGTCGACGACAGGATGCGGGCACCCAGCACCAGCAGGCACAGGCCGAAAAAGCCCCAGGCCAGCTGCGCGCTGCCCGAACCCAGCCTGGCCAGCGTGTTGTTGATCAGGGCAAGCAGTCCCGCGATGGCAAAGCCGCCGAGCGAGCTGGCCGCCAGGGCCAGCAGCGCTTTGCGCCAGGATGTCTTGAAGAGGATGGCGAGGAGATTCATGTGGAGTCTGGAAGAAAAAGCTGCCGCCACCCGTGAATGGCGGCGGCAGCGCCGCAAGCGGCAGTTAGAACTTGTGCGTGTAGCGCAACGAGACGTTGCGCGGCGCACCTTGGTTGGCCGCGTTGGCGTTGGCCAGGCTGTCTTCCACATAGCGGCGGTCGGTCAGATTGCTGATCGTCAACTGCACGGTGTCGGCCGAACCGACGACGTAGCGCACGCCCGCATCCCATACGGTGTACGACGGAATCGCCAGGGTATTGGCATCGTTGGCGAAACGCTCGCCGATACGGGTGACACCCAGCGATGCCGCCAGACCAGGAAACGCGTCGGCGAAGTCATACTCGGTCCATACGCGTGCCGTCTGCTTCGGCGCGTTACGCAGTTTCTTGCCGATCTTCGATGGATCGGTGTCGTCGGTGTAGCGTGCGTTCATGTGCGTATACGCGGCATGCAGGCGCACTTGCTTGGTGATGCGGCCCGATGCTTCCAGTTCAACGCCGGTGGAACGCTGCTTCGCGCCCTGCACCAGGCAGCTGTTGTCGTCCGAGTCGACGGCGCCGCTTGGGTCTTCCGACAGGCCGTTGGAGCGGGTCAGGTCAAAGCCCGACACGGCCCACTGCAGGCCGCCGAACGCCGTGCCCTTGGCGCCCGCTTCGTACTGTGCGCCGCGCGAAGGATCGTAGCTGCGGCCGCAACCATTGGTGGCCAGGTTGGAATCCAGCGAACGGCTGTAGCTGGCGTACAGCGCGACCGAAGGCGCTACGTGGAACATGACGCCGGCACTCGGGCTGGTCTGGGTAGCGTCGTGCTTGTTGCGGAAGTCCAGTTGCAGGTCGTGATAGTTTTCCTTCAGGCTGTCGTGGCGCAGCCCCATCATCACGCTCCAGGCGCCGATGTCCATCTGGTCCTGCAGATAGATGCCGTTGTCGGCAGCGTTCGACTTGTCGTTGAACAGTGGCGTCGCGCTGTAGGTCGCCTTACCGCTCGGCACAGGGTGGAACAGGTCGACTGGCGTCAGCACGGTATTGCCGGTCGTCATGTCGCTAACCTTACGCTCCATGCGGTCCACGCCTGCCAGCAGCTTGTGCTTGACGTCGCCAGTGGCGAATTCGCCAAAGGTTTCGAAGCGGATGCTGTCCGAATCGGCATGGGTGAAGGCAGCGCGCGACAGACGCGGCACCAGGGTCGGCGTTGCCGGACGGCGGTTCATATTGATGGTGAAGTTCATGTCGCGGTCGAAACGGCTGCCGGAGTAGTCGGCGCGCAGTTGCCATGCGTCGTTCAGGCGATGGTTCAGCCGCAATGCGCCGCTGGTATTGCGCACCTTGTTGGTCGCATTGGGCTCGCCGAAGAACGCTTCAGGGTCAATCTGCGTGACCGAGCCCAGGTTGCGCGGGTCAGGCGCCGGCTGGCCCGGATCACGGAGCGTGTTGTGGCGATTATGCTCAATCATCACATCCAGCATGGTCGCGTTGGACAGCGCAAAGGTGAAGGCCGGCGCAATGAAGTAGGATTCGCCATCCATCTGATCGCGGAAGCCATCGAGTTTCTTCGCTTCCACGTTCAGGCGGTACAACGCCTTACTGCTGTCGCCAATCTTGCCGGTCGAGTCGAAGCCACCTTCCAGCTGACCAAAACGGTTGGCGGCCAGCGTCAATTCCTGCTTGCTGACGGCCATCGGCTTCTTGGTCACGAAGTTGACCAGGCCGCCCGGCACCAGTTTGCCGTATTGCAGCGACGCCGGACCACGGATCACTTCCACTTGCTCAATGTTTTGCAGCGAAATCTGGCTCTGGCGGTCGAAACGCAAGCCGTCGCGGAAGTAATTGGCGGCGTTATCCAGTTGGAAGCCGCGCGACACATAGTTCGAGAAGATGCCGGCGTGCGCGGAAGTTTGCGTCATGCCGGGTACGTTGAGCATCACGTCTTCCAGGCTGTCCATGCCCTGAGCGCGCATCATTTCCGAGTTGATGGCCGTAATGGCCTGCGGCGTGTCCTGGATAGCGATGCCCAGGCGATTCGCCTCCGGCGGCGTCGACATGGGGGCAACTACATTGACGGTCGCCAGGGTTTTATCCTGTGCGAACGCAGCAGGGTGGAACAATGCGGCGCAAACAATGGCGATTGGCGTTAGCTTGCAGTTACTGGACAACATGGAATTACCTTTCTTTTTTCTAGTTAAAGTCTTTACTTCTCGAGCAGCCCGATGGGTGTATCCGGTGCGGCTGCGGCGGCTTCCAGCAGGCGCACGTAATCGCGACCCAGATCCGCGATCAATGCTTCATCAAACAAGTCAGTGCAGTACACGATGGACAGGCGCAGGCCATCTTCGCGCTCGCCAACGCCCACCATCAGGTCGAACTGCGTGGTCGGGCTGGCTGGTTCGGGGGCGTCGCCAAAGGCCAGGCCACCCATCCCCTGCTGCTGCAAGATGCGCTCCTGGTGCACGTCGAATAGCACCTGGAATAGCGGCGTGCAGCCAGCAGGCGTGTGCGGCTGCACCGCTTCCACCACACTTTCGAACGGCACGTCCTGGTTGGCTTGCGCGGCCAGGACGGTCTCGCGCACTGCCGCCAGGTAGCTGGCAAACGGCATGTCCGGCGTGCCGTCGCTGCGCAGCGCCAGCATGTTGACCAGGCAACCTGTCAACCCTTCCAGCTCCAAGCGGTTGCGGTTGGCCAGCAGGATGCCGACCGGCACATCGCGCTCGCCCGAGCGCAGCGCGAGCAGGGCCTTGAACGCAGCCAGCATGGTCATGAACAGGGTCGCGCCCTGCTGTTGGCACAGGGCATGGATGCGGCCGGCCAGCGGTGCGCCGATGTCCAGGCGCCAGGTGTCGCCGCGATGGCTTTGCTGCGCCGAACGCGCGCGCATGCCCGGCAAGGACAATGGCGGCTGGTCGGCGCGCAACTGTCCTTTCCAGAATGCGAGCTGGTGCGCCAGGGAACCGTCTTCCACTTGGCTGCGCTGCCAGGCCGCAAAGTCTGCGTACTGGAAGCCTGGTTCGGCCAACGGCGACGGCTTGCCCTGGCTGAAGGCTGCATACAGGGCAATCAGTTCCCGTACCAGCACCTGCATCGACCAGCGGTCCGACACAATGTGGTGCAGCGTCATCCACAGGATGTGTTCGCGCTCCCCTTCGCGCAGCAGGCCGGCGCGCAGCAGCGGACCAGCGGCCAGGTCGAACGGGGCGTTTTCCTCGGCCGACAGGCGGCGCAGCACTTCGGCCTCGCGCGTCTGCCCCTCAAACGCTGCCAGGTCTGCAAATGCCAGCGCCACCGGGGCGGCGGGATGAATGCGTTGCACCGGCATGCCCGATTGCGGATCCAGGACGAAGGTGGTGCGCAGCGCCTCATGGCGGCGCAACAGTTCATTGAAGGCCATCTGCATGGCGTCGCGGTCGCATTCGCCCAGCAGGCGCACGGCGCTCGGCACGTTGTACAGGGTGCTGCCCGGATGCGCGCGGTCAAACTGCCACAGGCGCTGCTGCGGGAAGGACAGCGGCAATGGGCGGCTACGGTCGGCGGTTTGCAACGGCGCTTCGGCAGCGGCCGACTGACCGGCGATATGGCGCGCCAGGTCGCCCAGCTGCGGATACTGGAACACGGCGCGCACGGCGATCTCGCGACCCATCAGGCTGCGCACGCGCGACACCAGGCGCGTCGCCACCAGCGAATGTCCGCCCAGTGCGAAGAAGTCGTCAGCGGCACCGATCTGCGCCATGCCCAGGATTTCCTCCCACACCTGTGCCAGCAAGGCTTCGGTTTCGTTGCGCGGCGCAATATAGGCGGGACGGCTGCCCTGCCCCGGTTCCGGCAAGGCGGCGCGGTCCAGCTTTCCGTTTGGCGTGAGCGGCATGGCATCGAGCGTCACGAACACGCCCGGCACCATGTGCGCGGGCAAATGCTGCTTCAGGTGATCCTGCAGCAGGCCAGCGGCCGGGCTGGCGCCGCGCGGCACCAGGTAGGCGACCAGACGCAGGTCGCCGTCCGGCCCCGGCTTGGCGGCGACCGCCGCTTCCCGTACCGCGGGATGTTCGGCCAGACGCGCCTCGATTTCACCGAGCTCGATACGGAAGCCGCGGATCTTGACCTGGTGGTCGATCCGGCCCAGGAATTCCAGGCAACCGTCGGCGTCGTAACGGCCGATATCGCCGCTGCGGTACAGGCGTGCGCCAGGCGGCCCGAACGGATCGGGCAGGAAGCGCTCCGCCGTCAGCCCTGGCCGACACAGGTAGCCGCGCACGATGCCGGCGCCGCCGATGTAGATCTCGCCTGCGACACCTTGCGGCACCTGGGCTAGTTGTTTGTCCAGCACGTAGACCCTCATATTGGCAATCGCCTTGCCGATGGGCAGGACGCCGCCGACATCTCCGTCCTCGCTTCCCGCCTGATGCACCGTGCACCACACCGACCCTTCGGTCGGACCGTATTCGTTGTACAGCCGCGCCTGCGCGCACTGCGCCGCATGTCGCGCCACCAGGGCCGCTGGACAGGCTTCGCCCGCCACGATCACGCAGCGCAGGCTGGCCAGGCGCGCCGCCGGCTGGCTGTCCAGCACCTGGCGATAGAACGAGGCCAACATCAGCACGTGGCTGGCGCGATGGCGCTCCACCAGCTGCGCCATGGCTGCCGGGTCCTGCACCGCCGCATCGTCGGGAAGGCACAACTTGCCGCCCTGGGACAGTGTCCAGAACAGGCCGGCCACGGAACTATCAAATGAGAAACTTGATGATAATAAGAATGATTCGCATTCTACATCATAATGTTGCCAACGCGCCATCGTTGATTTCACTGCATTGCAGTGGCTGACCATCACCCCTTTCGGCTGGCCGGTGGAGCCCGAGGTGTAAATGATGTAGGCAAGGCTTTCCGGCTGGCCTACCGGCACCGGGTTGTCGGCGTCGTCGCCTGTCACCGAGCGTTCGTCATCAAGCAGTAGCGTGGCCACGGAGCCGCCTGGCAGTGCGGCAACATGCTGCGCCACGGTCAGCACCAGGGCGCACCTGGTGTCTTCCAACATGAAGGCCAGGCGCTCGGCCGGATAGGCCGGGTCCAGCGGCAAGTACGCTCCGCCTGCCTTCAGGATGCCAAGCATGCCCACGACTGCTTCCAGGGAACGGCCCGCGAACAGGCCGACCGGCATGTCGGGCGCCACGCCGGCGCTGCGCAAACGGTGCGCGAGCCGGTTGGCACGGGCATTCAACTCGGCATAGCTCAAGGAGTGATCGCCGAATGCCACCGCCACCGCATTCGGCTGCTGCGCCGCCTGCAGTTCGAACAGGGCATGCAGGCGCCCCGCTTCAGCGCTGCCGGTTGATCCGGTGCGGTTGAATGCCGCCAGCCGTGCCGCCTGCGCTTCATCCATGCCGCTCAGCGATTGCAGCGGTGCTTCCGCATGGCGGCAGGCCTGCCCTGCCAGGGCTGCCAGTTGTTCCAGCAGCAGCGCGGCAGCCTGGTGGTCGAAGCGGCCAGCGTCATAGGACAGCGTCAAGCCGACGCTGTCGCCCTCGTCAATGCACAGCGACAGGGCGTAAGTGTCGCCATCGTCGCCGCCTTCATCGGCCTGCCAGGCGTTGCCCCCTGGCGCGACTGGGCGCAGCTCGATCGCATATGCCACGTCGGCCGGCAAGGCGCTTTCCTGGCACAGTTCCGCTTCCGCCAACAGACCGTCTTGCGCACGTGCCAGCACGCCGAGCGTCGATTGCTCGTCGACCGACACCCGCAGCGGCAGCGTCTTAGCGTACGGGCCGAAGGCCGATTGCGTGGCCTCGCTGCGGCCGGCGTGGCGCCAACCCAGCGTCAGTGCGGACAGCCCGAGCTGCCTTTGCAGCAGCGCGCTCCAGCATACCGACAGTATCGCCGCCGGGCTCGCGCCCAGCCCGGCCGCTGCACTGAGCAGGCGGTCCGTCGCGGCGGTCTCCATGCGCAGCGTTGCATGGGCCGGTGCGAACGGTGCGGCCGCGCCTCGGCGCTCGAACGGATGCCGCACGCGTGCTGCTGCGGGTTCCGCCTGGCGTTGCCAGAAGGCTTGCCCAGCACCGCTGTCCGGGCTGGCCAGGAATTCATGCTGCCACTCCGCGAAGTCCGCATATTGCACGTCCGGTTCCACTTCCGGCGCTGCGCCGCGATATTCCTGTTCAACCTCCTGGAGCAGCATCTGCAAGGTCTCCCGGTCGGCGATGACAGCGGGCGCGGCAAACAACAGGCGGCAAACGCCTTGCGCGTTGCGCAGAAGTGCCACGGCAAGCGGAGCGCGGCCCGCGTCGTCCGGACCGGCGCGCATCTGCGCCAGGATCTCGCCGGCGTGGGCGGCATCCCCTTCACGCCAGGAGATCGTGGCCTCTTCCCCGATCACCTGTACCGGCAACTGCATGCCCGGCACTGCGTGCAGGCGGGTGCGCAGGATCTCGTGCCGTGCCACCGCGGCCTCCACTGCCCGGCGCAGGCGCACCGCATCAATGTCCTGGCCGAGATACGCGCCCAGAAAAGCGCTGGCGCCCACGCCACGTGCCTGCCAACGGCGCACTTGCTGGACGGATGGGCGGAAGCCTTCAATATTCTCTTGTTGCATCATTTTTCCTTAAAACTCCAGATCCTTGCTGTTGAACGCCTCGGCCATCGATACCAGGATGCGGCGCGGGCCACGGAATTCGTTGCGGGCGTGGACTGCCAGCATGTTGTCGAGCATCAGCACATCACCCCGTTGCCACGGGAATTCGATCATCGCGTTGCGGTAGACGGAGCGCAGGTGCTCCAGCACGTCCGGTTCGATCGGGCTGCCGTCGCCATAGCACGTGTTTTGCGGCAGCTCGTCGTGATCAAAGTCGGCCAGCAGCGCGTCGCGCACCTGCTCCGGCAAGGTCGACACGTGGAAGAACGTCGCATGATTGAACCACAGTGCCTCGCCGGTACGCGGATGCTTGACGATGGCCGGCCCCACCTGGCGCGTGCGCAGGCGTCCATCCGCCTTCCATTCGACGCTGATGCCGACGCTGCTGCAATACGCCTCCACCTGGGCGCGATCCTCGGTCTGGAACACTGTCTGCCATGGCAGGCCGAAGCCGTCGCCATAGTTGCGCACGTACATAATTTTCTTGTGCGCAAACCTCTCTTTCACCGCCGGGTCGATGGCGCGGAAGATCTCGCGCGTGTCGCCAATCGGCGTTTCGCCCTTGTAGCCGGGTGCAATATCGCACCACAGGAACAGCCGCAAGGGGAACACCGGCGAGTAGGAGTGCTCATTGTGCGGGAAGATCTTCTGGTCTTCCGGATAGTCGGTCGAGGTATAGATATGGAAGCCCGGGTCGACCTGCGTGCGCGGCGAGGCGCGAAAGCGGTACTCCAGCGCCCCGCCCGACATGGCGCTGATGCACTGGTCGAATTCAGCGGCCGTCTCCACCGGAAAGCCGCGGAACAGGATGGCGCCGTGCTCATGCAGCTTGCTGTCGACCAGAGCGCGGTTGCGGTCGGCCCAGGCTTGCAGGCTGACGCCTTCCGCCGCCGGTTCGCACAGCAAAGGCAACGGACGGCCTTCAAGCATCGGACGCATGGTCACGAGCTGGTCTTCCTGTAACCGGATGGTTTTGCGGCGGATGGCGCCGAGCGCTGGCGCGCTTTTCACGGGAGTGTTCACGATTGGACGTCTTTCAGGGTATTGGTTGAATTGACGGCGATGGACTTGCGGCGCGTTGCCTGCAATTTGCCCATGCCATGGGTGGAATGCGCCTGCTGGTGTGCCAGGCGTGCCTCGCGCGCCATGGCGGAGACGCCCAGCGCGAGCGCATCCAGCCGGGCCGACGGCTCGCTACTGCAATGTTCCAGCAGCGCAGCGAACTGCTGCGCGAATGCGATGGCGGTGGCGCGGTCAAACAGGTCGCTGCTGTACTTCAGGATGCATTCGAGCCCGCCCCCCATCTCGGTAATAACCAGCAGCAGGTCATACTCGGCCTGCTCGCCTTCCATCGGCTGCGGTCGGATTTCCAGCCCTGGCAAGGACAGGGCCTCGTCGGCCTGATTCTGCAGCACCAGCTTCACCTGGAACAGCGGTGTGTAAGCCAGACTGCGTACCGGGTTGATCGATTCCACCAGCTTGTTGAACGGCAGATCCTGGTGCGCATACGCGTCCAGCACACGATGGCGGGTCCGCGCCAGCAGTTCGCCGAAGCTCGGATTGCCGCGCAGGTCAGCGCGCAAGGCTAGCTGGTTGATGAAGAAGCCAAGCAGTCCTTCCGTTTCCACACGATTGCGGTTGGCAATGTCGGTACCGACGATCGGATCCATCCGGCCCGTCTGCGCGTGCAGCCAGACGTCAAAGGCAGACAACAGCGTCATGAACAGGCTCGCGCCGTTGGCGCGTCCCAGCGCGTGCAGGCGCGCGGTGGCTTCGGGCCCGATCTCGAAGCGGTATCGGTCGCCGTTGCCGCTCATGACAGCGGGACGCGGGCGGTCGCCCGGCAGGTTGATCACCGGGTGGTCACTGCCCAGTTGCGCACGCCAGTAGGCAAGCTGCCTTGCCAGTTCCTCACCGGCCAGATACTGACGCTGCCAGGCTGCAAAGTCGGCGTACTGGATGGCGAGTGGTGGCAACGGATTGGCATCGCCTTCGCGGAACGCGGCGTACAGAGTGCCCAGTTCGCGCACCAGGACGCTGATCGACCAGCCATCGGCGGCAATGTGATGCATGACCACCAGCAGCACGTGCTCGCTGGCCGAGAGGCGGATCAAGGTTACGCGCAGTACTGGTCCGGCCACCAGTTCGAAGGGCCGCGCCAGTTCTGCAGCGATGAGCGCCTTGACCTCGCCCTCATTGGCGGCCACCAACGGAATGTCAATGTCCATGCTCGGCGCAATCACCTGCACAGCCTCCCCGCCCTCTTCCCGGAACGTGGTGCGCAGGGTTTCATGGCGGGCGACAATTGCCGCGAAGGCTTGTTTCAGCGCGCGCTCATCGAGTTCGCCCACCAGACGGACGGCGGCGGGCATGTTGAAGGCGGCGCTCTCCGGTTCCATCTGCTGCAGGAACCACAGGCGCTGCTGGGCGAACGACAGCGGCAGCGGCTTGTCGCGCGGCGCCACGGGAATCGGCGCCAGCGCGGCGTCTGGCGCCGGCTGCAACCGTTCGGATAGTTGCGCCACGGTTGGCGCCTCGAACAGGGCGCGCACCGGCAGCGCGCAGTGCAGTTCACTGCGGATGCGCGACACCAGGCGCGTTGCCAGCAGCGAATGGCCGCCCAGCAGGAAGAAGTTGTCGTGGATGCCGATGGCTTCCACGCCCAGCACCTCGCACCAGATGCGCGCCAGAGCGGCTTCGGCGTCATTGCGCGGCGCCACCTGCTCTTCTCCGCTACCATACGCCGGCGCCGGCAGCGCCTTGCGGTCCAGCTTGCCGTTCGGGTTCATCGGCATGACTTCCAGCAACACAAAGGCCGACG
>JBCNOP010000097.1:0-17379 GCA_039593775.1 Pseudoduganella sp. | reverse complement strand
TCGCCATCGTGCTTGTCATCATTGGCCTGCTGCTTGGCGGCGTGCTGAAAGGCCAAGCCCTGATCGACAGCGCCAAGGTCAAAAGCATCATCCAGCAGGCGACCGCCCTGCAGGCCGCCGTCAACTCTTACCAGGACCGCTTTCGCGCCCTGCCCGGCGACGACATCCTCGCCACCACCCACGTCCCCGGCGCGGCAGGCAACGGCAATGGCGACGGCCAGATCACCGAGTACCAGCTGGCGCCGCAGCACCTCGCCCTGGCCGGCCTGATTACCGGATCCTACAACGGCACCACCGACTTCATGACCAGCGCCCAAGGCGGCGCCGTCTACATCTACAACGACGTGGTTGGCGGCCGCGGCGGCAACGGCATCCGCTTCGACAACCTGCCCGATACCTTTGCAGAGCAGATTGACGCCAAGCTGGATGACGGCAAACCCGATTCCGGCAACGTGCGTGCGACTGGGCCTTATACTAATAACGGAACCATCATCACGCGCCTAGCAATCTTCTTCTGAGAGCCTATGACAGCAAATCCTGAACGGCGCCGCATCTTCCTGATGCGGCATGGCAGCGTTACTTACTTCGACGAAGCCGGCAAACCCCACCTCCCGGAAACCGTCCCCCTGAATGAAGCCGGCCGCGCGCAAGCCGCTGCCGCCGGCCAGGCCTTCGCCGCGGACGGCATCAAATTCGACCGCGTCATCGTCTCCGGCCTGCCGCGCACCGTCGAAACGGCGACGCGCGTGCTGGCGGAAACCGGCCAGCAAATCGAGCCCGAGACCTGGCCCGAACTGGCCGAAATCCGCGGCGGCAGGTTGTCCGGCATCCCGGACGACAAGCTGCGCGAAGCGTTCACCGGCGCCTTCGAAGGCGTGGTGCCCGAACAGCGCCGCTTCCTGGGCGGCGAATCGGTGGGCGAACTGATGGAGCGCATCCATCCCGCCATCGCCAGGCTGCTCGCCGACGACAGCTGGGACACCGTGCTGCTGGTCCTGCACGGCGGCGTCAATCGCGCCATCCTCTCCTATGCCCTGACTGGCGGCCAGCGCCTGTTCCTTGGCAACCTGTCGCAGGCGGCTGGCTGCATCAACGCGCTGGATGTGGGCACGGAGCGACATGACTGGATCGTCCGCTTTTCGAACTACGCCCCGCCCGCGCCCCTGCAAACAGGCAGCCGCAGCACCACGATGGAACAGCTCTTTAACGAATATTCCAAATCGCGCTTGCTTTCCCGCCCATTAAAATAGTACGATCGTTCGAAAGGAGACAATATGTTCGAAGAATTCATGGGCACCAAGGAGGTGTCGGAGCGCCACCGCTTCGACACCGCCGCACTGGACGCATATTTGCGCCGGCATGTGGAAGGCTATCCGCAAGGCGAATTGAAGGTCGAGCAGTTCAAGGGCGGCCAGTCGAATCCGACCTTCAAGCTATCGATCGGCGGGCAGCATTATGTGCTGCGCACCAAGCCCGCTCCTGCGGCCAAGCTGCTGCCTTCAGCCCATGCGATCGAACGCGAGTTCCGCGTGATGGATGCGCTGCACAAGGCAGGCTTCCCCGCCGCGCGCCAGTACTGCCTGTGCATGGATGAAGAAGTGATCGGCCGCGCCTTCTACGTGATGCAATTTGTCGAAGGGCGCGTGCTGTGGGACCAGGCCCTGCCCGGCATGACGCCCGCCGAACGCGCCGCGATCTACGATGAACTGAATCGCGTCATCGCGCAGCTGCACACCATCGACTACAACGCCATCGGCCTGGGCGATTACGGCAAGCCTGGCAATTACTTCCAGCGCCAGATCGAGCGCTGGACCAAGCAATACAAGGCTTCGGAAACCGAGACCATCGAAGCGATGGACCAGCTGATCGCCTGGCTGCCGGCCAACATCCCGCCGGGCGAAGACACCGCCATCGTGCATGGCGACTACCGCCTGGACAACATGATCTTCCACCCGACCGAGCCGCGCATCCTGGCGGTGCTGGACTGGGAACTGTCCACGCTTGGGCATCCGTTCGCAGACTTCAGCTACCACTGCATGAGCTGGCACATCGAGCCGGGCAAGTTCCGCGGCATCGCCGGCCTGGACCTGAAAGGGCTCGGCATCCCATCGCAGCGCGAATACATCGCACGCTATGCCGAACGCACCGGCAAGGCAATCCGCCTGGAAGACTTCAATTTCTATCTCGCCTTCAATATGTTCCGCCTGGCCAGCATCATGCAGGGCATCATGAAGCGCTACGTGGACGGCACAGCATCCAGCGCGCAGGCACTGGAATCGGGCAAGCTGGCGCGCCCGATGGCGGAAATGGGTTGGGCCTACGCCCAGGGCAAGGCAATCGAATAAGGAACGGCGATGGACTTCGACTACTCACCGCGCACTAAGGAGCTTCAGGCGCGCCTGCTGGCCTTCATGGACCAGCATATCTACCCGAACGAGAAGGCCTTCCACGAAGAGGTGGACCGCAATGGCCGCGAAAAGGGCAACCGCTGGATCCCCACCGAGCTGATTGAACGCCTCAAGCCGCTGGCCCGCGATCAGGGCTTGTGGAACCTGTTCCTGCCCCGTTCCAGCCGCGCACCGGAAGGCCTGTCCAACCTCGATTACGCGCCGCTGTGCGAAATCATGGGCCGCGTGCCTTGGGCTGCGGAAGTGTTCAACTGCTCCGCACCCGATACCGGCAATATGGAAACGCTGGAGCGCTACGGCACGGAAGAACACAAGCAGCGCTGGCTGGAGCCGCTGTTGCGCGGCGAGATCCGCTCCGCCTTTGCCATGACCGAGCCGGCAGTAGCATCGTCCGATGCCACCAATATCGAAACCCGCATCGAGCGCGACGGCCAGCACTACGTGATCAATGGCCGCAAGTGGTGGATTTCCGGCGCCGGCGATCCGCGCTGCCAGGTCTACATCACCATGGGCAAGACCGACTTCGACGCACCGCGCCACGCGCAGCAGTCGATGATCCTGGTGCCGGCCGATACGCCGGGCCTGACCGTCCTGCGTCCACTGCCGGTGTTCGGCTACGACGACGCGCCGCATGGGCACTGCGAAATGGTGTTCGAGAACGTACGCGTGCCGGCCTCGAATATCCTGCTGGGCGAAGGACGTGGCTTTGAGATTGCCCAGGGCCGCCTGGGCCCGGGCCGCATCCACCACTGCATGCGTGCCATCGGCGTCGCCGAGCGTGCACTGGAACTGATGGTGCAGCGCCTCACTTCCCGGGTTGCATTTGGCAAGCGGCTCTCCGACCAGGGCGTGTGGCGCGAACGCATCGCCGAGTCCCGGATCAAGATCGATACTGCGCGCCTGCTGACGCTGAAAGCGGCCTATATGATGGACACGGTCGGCAACAAGGTCGCCCAGTCCGAAATCGCCATGATCAAGGTGCTGGCGCCCAATGTGGCGCAGCAGGTGCTGGACTGGGCCATCCAGGCCCACGGTGCGGCCGGCGTGTCGGATGATTTCCCCCTGGCCTACCAGTGGGCGGGCAACCGCACGCTGCGCCTGGCCGACGGTCCGGATGAAGTGCACCGCAATGCCATTGCCAAACTGGAGATTGCGCGCTTCTCGTCTACGACAAGCTAAGCTATCATCAACCTGCAGTCACTTTTCCGAAAGGATGTGCCGTGCAGGACGACTCCAGCAAGCCCTTGCCGCCGTTGCGGTCGCAGATCGCGCTGCTGGCTGCGGCCTGCGCCGCGCCAGCCTTGCTGGCGGTGGCCCTGCTGCTGGTGTACTTCCAGCAGCGCGACCTGGGGCGCGCAGAACTGCAGGTGCAGCGCATCGAGCGTGCTGCAGCAGCCATCGTCGATCGCCAGTTGCTGGCGGCGGAAGCTGCGGCCATCGCGCTGGCCAGCAGCCCCAATGCCCGCAGCGGCGACCTGGTTGCCCTGCGCAGCCAGGCAGCCAGCGCCCTGCCGCCGGCCTTGCCCTACCACTCCCACATCCTTTTCACGGAAAACGGCGCGGCTCACCTGATTGCCGGCAGTACCCTGCCAATCGACCGCGCCGCCAACGCAGCCCGCATCAAGTTCAAGCAGGATGCCCGATCGGCCGTCAGCCTGCTGCGGGCAAATGGAAAGGAGCCGGCCCACCTGGCGGTCGATGTGCCTATCCAGCGCGCCGGCAAGCCACCCGCCGCCCTTAGCGTGCTGCTGCCCGGCGATGCGCTGGACAAGGTAGCCGAGGAATTGCAGCTCGAACCTGGCACTGTGGTCGCCGTGCTGGCGCCGGACGGAAACCTGGTGGCCCGCAGCCATGACGACGGCCGGTCCAGCGGCCAGCCCGCGGCCGATGCCTTGCATGGCCTGCCCCTGCAAGTGGGCTACCTGCGCGGCGCCGACAGCCCCTGGAGCGTGGCGGTCGCATCCCCCGCACCCGGAGCACTGGTTGCCTTCGACGGCTTGTTCTTTGGACTCTCGGCCGTACTGGCAGCACTGGTATTGGCCGGCTTCGCCGCGGCAGCCCTGGCCGCACGCCGCATCGCAAGCTCGGTCGATGCCCTGCACGCACCAGCCCAGTCGCTGGCGAGCGGCGCCCCTATCGAAGCGCCCCGTGTCTCGTTCCAGGAAGCGCGCCAGATTGGCGACACCTTGCTGCAGCTTGACCGCGACCTGACGCGCCACCGGCAAGACCTGGAACGCGTGGTCGAAGAACGCACGCAGCAACTGGAGAACTCCAACGCACTGCTGGAGACGATTTACGCCACGGCGCCGGTCGGCCTGAGTTTTGTCGATACCCGCCTGCGCATCCTGATGATCAACGATTACCTGGCGTCGATGAATGGCCTGGCGGTCAACGACCATATCGGGCGCCGCTTCGATGAAGTGATCACCGATCGCAGCCTGATGGCGCAGGTGAACCAAGCCTACCGCCGGGTGCTGGCCACCGGCGAAGCCGTGCCCAACGTCGAAATCTCCGGCAATACTTCGACACGCCCCGGCCGCAGCAGCCATTTCCTCACCGGCTATTTCCCGGTCATCGGCGCAGACGGCGCGATGGTTGGCATTACGACCGTGTTAATGGATATCACCCAGCAAAAGGAAACGGAAGCAGCGCTGCGCCAGTCCAAAGCCCTGTTCAAATCCGTACTGGAGAACATGCCGGCCATGGTCTTCGTCAAGGATGCCCAGCACCTGCGCTTCGAGCTGCTCAATCGCCAGGGCGAACTGCTGCTCGGGCGGCCGCGCGAAGATCTGCTCGGCAAAAGCGACCGCGATCTCTTCCCGCCGGAGCAGGCCGCTGCCTTCCAGGAAGCGGACCGCAAGGTGCTGTCTTCCGAACAGGTCATGGAAATTCCCGAAGAAGCGGTGCGCGTCGGCGCCGGCGAGATGCGCTACCTGACCACCCGCAAGGTGGCCCTGCGCGACGAACAGGGCATCGCCACCCACCTCCTGGGCATTTCGCTGGACATCACGGACCGCAAGCGCGCCGACGAAGCCTTGCAGCAAACCTCCCTGAGCCTGGCTCGCAGCACCAGCTTCCTGCATACGGTGACGGAAAACCTGCCCGGGCTGGTGGCGTACTGGGACGCGGAACTGCGCTGCCACTTCGCCAACAAATACTTCCTGGCCTGGTTCGGCAAGACGCTGGAGCAAGCCATGGGCGAACCGATCGACCGCGTACTGCCGGCCGCCCTGCTGGAGCAGATCCGGCCGCACATCAATGCCGTGCTCGATGGCAGCCCGCAGCACTTCCTGCGCGAACTGGAGCTGCCAACGGGCGAGCCGCGCTACACATGGATCAACTTCATCCCGGACCGCGGCGAATCGGGCGCCGTACGCGGCTTTTATGCCCTAGGCTCGGACGTTACTGAACTTAAACGCGGCGAATTGAAATTGCAGGAGCTGAATGAACAACTGATGCGGGCACGCGACCGCGCCGAAGCCGCCAGCCGGGCCAAGAGCGAGTTCGTGGCAAACATGAGCCATGAGATCCGCACGCCGATGAACGCCATCACCGGGCTGGCACGTCTGCTGGAAGAGGCGCCGCTGGAACGGCGCGAGCGCAGCTACGTCAGCAAGATCCAGCTCGCCACGCAAAGCCTGCTTGGCGTGGTCAATGACGTGCTGGACTTTTCCAAGATCGAGGCCGGCCAGCTCCAGCTCGAGCAGGCGCGCTTCAACCTGGAGCAATTGCTGGCCGGGACCGCCGTACTGGTCGCAAACAGCGCCTGGGACAAAGGCGTTGAGCCAGTGTTCGACATCTCGCCCACGCTGCCGCCTGAAATGGTGGGCGATGCGATGCGCCTGCAGCAGGTGCTGCTCAACCTCCTGAGCAATGCCATCAAATTCACCGAGCGCGGCGAAGTCGTTCTGACGGTGCGCGAAACAGCCGGCAGCGCCAATTCGCTGACACTGGAATTTACCGTGCGCGACACCGGCATCGGCATCCCGGCCGAACAGCAGCACCATATGTTCGACGCGTTCTCTCAGGGAGACAGCAGCACGAGCCGCCGCTACGGGGGAACGGGACTGGGCCTGGCCATCGCGCGCCGCCTGTCGGACCTGATGGGCGGCGTCATCGCCGTGGAAAGCACGCTGGGCCGGGGCTCCACCTTCCGCTTTACCTGCCCGCTGCAACGGCTCGCCGACGGAGGCGCCCAGGACGCGCCAGCCGGCCTGCATGGGCTGGCCGTACTGGCGGTCGACGACAACACCACTGTCCGCCAGGTGCTGCAGCGGACCGGCAATGCCATGCAATGGGCCACGACCACGGTCGCCAGTGCTACCGAAGGCTTGCAAGCATTGCGCAGCCGGCGTTTCGACTTGCTGGTAGTCGACAGCGCAATGCCGGCCACTGACGGCATCGCCATGCTGGCGCAGGCGCGCGACGACAACCTGCCCCTGCCAAAAGTCGTGCTGATGGCGCCGGAACGCTCAAGCGACGACTTGCAGCAGCTGGCCGACAGCCTGCAGATCGACGCTGTCCTGGCCAAGCCATTTACGCCTTCCCGCCTGCGCGATGCGGTTCAGGCCGCGCTCACCGGCGCCAACCAGCCGGAGCACCGCAGCAGCCATGCCCCGCTTTCCGGCAGCCTGGCCGGCATGCACGTGCTGCTGGTGGAAGACAATGAGATCAACCAGGAAATGGCACGCTACATCCTGCTCCACTGCGGTGCGCTGGTGGAAGTGGCGTCAAACGGCGAGATCGCGCTGGACATGCTGCGCGACGACCCGCAGCGCTTCGACGCCGTACTGATGGACTTGCAGATGCCCGTCATGGACGGTTACCGCGCCACCGAATCGATCCGCTCCATGGGCCTGCGCACCCTGCCCATCATCGCGATGACCGCCAACGTCATGCCGGAAGACCGTATTCGTGCCATCGAAGCGGGCGTGGACGCGCATATTGCCAAGCCGATCGACGTCGACGAAATGATCGCCACCTTGACGCGCCTCGCGCCACTGCACCCGGAACTCGCCGCCGCAGGGCAGCCGGGCTTTGGTCGCAGCGAGCAACGCGGCAACGGCTGCCCCACCGCCATCCCCGGCATCGACCTGGAGGCCGCGCTGCGGCGCGTGGCCGGCAACTATGCCGCCTTCGCCGGCCTGCTCAAGCGCTTCGAGAACTCACAGGGCGACGCCGTGCAGGAAGTACGCGAGTGCCTGGCGCAAGACAAGCGCTACGCTGCCACGCGCGTGCTGCACCGGCTGAAGGGCGTGGCAGCCAACCTTGGCGCCACCGAGGTGGCCCGGCTCAGCGCCCAGGCGGAAGCCGCCGTCGCCGAAGGCCAAGACAGCTCGGCGGCAGCCCTGCTGCTATCGCTGGAACAAGCATTGGCCGTCGTGATCGGCGCCGCCCGTGAACTGCCGGTTCCGGCGCCGGCTGCCGCCAGCAGCAGCGCAGTATCGAACCTGCCGCAAGCCCTGGGCGACCTGCAGATGCTGCTCCGGAACAGCAATATGCGCGCCCTGGCAGCCTTCAAAGCCATCACTCCCGTCCTTGAGCAGCGTTGCCCGGACCTGCTGCCCGGCCTGGCCAATGCCATCGAAACGCTCGATTTCACCAACGCCGAACAACGGCTGCAGGAAATCATGAAACGGGAGGAAACCGCATGACATGGACCGACCAGGCGCACAACGGGCGCCTGCTGATCGTCGATGACGCCATGGAGAATATCCAGATCCTCAACCATGTGCTGGGCGAGGAGCACGAAGTGTTGTTTGCCATGAATGGCGAGAGAGCGCTCGAACTGGCGCACCAGCACCAGCCCGACCTGATCCTGCTGGACGCAGTCATGCCGGGCATGGACGGCTACGAAGTCTGCGCCGCCTTGCGCGCCTCGTCGGATGTAAGCGACATTCCCATCATCTTCGTCACCGCGCTCACCACGCCCGAGGATGAAACGCGCGCACTCGAAGCGGGTGCGGTCGATTTCATCACCAAGCCATTCAACGTCGCCGTAGTGCGGGCGCGGGTCCGCACCCACCTGACGCTGAAACGCCAGTCCGACGCCATGCGCGAGCTGACGCTGACCGATGCCCTGACCGGAGTTGCCAACCGCCGCAGCTTCAACGACGCGATCCAGAACGAATGGCGGCGCTGCGCCCGTTCGGGCATGCCGCTATCGGTGGTCATGATCGACATCGACCATTTCAAGCGCTACAACGACGCTTATGGCCACCAGGCCGGTGACGCCTGCCTGAAGCAAGTAGCCAGCACCATGCTGCAATGCGCCGGCCGCCCGCCGGACCTGCTGGCGCGCTACGGCGGCGAGGAATTCGTCATACTGCTGCCCCAGGTCGACGTGCCGGGCGCGCAAACGGTGGCCCAACGGATCCTGGAAAGCGTACGCGCGCTGGCCATCCCGCATCGCATGTCATCGGTCAGCGACACGGTGACAGTCAGCCTTGGCGTTGCCACGTTGAGGCCCGACGAGGGCGGCAGCCCCGAAGGGCTGGTGCGCTGCGCCGACGATGCCCTTTACCAGGCCAAGAAAAACGGCCGCAACCGCTTCTGCGTCGAGGGCAGCGATCAGGGGTAGCGGCGCATCAGGAATTCCGCCACGCAGGCCGGCTTCCCGCTGCCCTCGCATTCCACCGTGACTTCCCATGCCAGTTGATGGCCACCTGCCACCGCCGTCATGCTGCGCAGGACCACATGGCCGCGCACACGACTGCCGACCGGCACCGGCGCCGGGAAGCGTACCTTGTCCAGGCCATAGTTGACACCCATGCGCATGTCTTCCATATACACCGCATCCTGCAGCAGGCCTGGCAACAGCGACAGGGTCAGAAAGCCGTGTGCCACCGTGCCACCGTATGGGGATTCGGCTTCGGCGCGGACCGGGTCGGTATGGATCCACTGCTCGTCGTTGGTCGACGCGCCGAATGCGTTGACGCGCTCCTGCGTGATGTCGACCCAGCCGGAGACGCCGACTTCCTGCCCGACCAATGCTTCCAGTTCCGCTACATTACGTACCAGCCGCGCCATTAAGCTGCCTCCTTGAATCCTGGCTGCGCGATGAAGCGCTCCAGGTGATGATCTGCGTCGCCCAGCGTGACCTCGATCATCGCCAGGCGTTTGAAATAGTGGGCGGCCGGCAGTTCGTCCGTCACACCCATGCCGCCGTGCAGCTGCACCGCCTGCTGGCCAACGAAGCGGGCTGCCTGGCCGACCCGCACCTTGGCAGCGGAGACCACGCGGCGGCGTTCCTCGTCGTCATTCGATCCAACCTTGACCGCGGCAAGCATGGCCATCGACCGCGCCTGCTCCAGGTGGATGAACATGTCGGCCATGCGGTGCTGAAGCGCCTGGAATTTCCCGATCGGTGCGCCGAACTGCTGGCGGGTTTTCAGGTATTCCAATGTGGCGGCGAAAATCGCATCCATGGCGCCAATGGCTTCCGCGCAAAGAAGCGCAGCACCGTAATCGGTCGCCGCCTCGATCAGCGGCCAGCCTTTGCCCTGCACGCCCAACAGCGTGCCTTGCGCGTCCTTGAATTCCACTGTCGCGGCACGCTGGCCGTCAATCGTCCGGTAGTCGGTGACTTGCACGCCCTCCGCTTCGCGCTGCACCAGGTATAGCGATATGCCATCGGTGTCGCGCTCGCCCCCGCTGCTGCGTGCGGAAACGATGAACGCACCTGCCTGGCCGCCATGCAGCACAACCGTCTTGCGGCCACTGATCCGGCCAGCGCCAGCGCCGTCCGTAGCCCGTACGTCATTCAGCGCGTGACGCGACTGCTGCTCGCCCAGCGCACACGCCAGTTTCAGCTCACCGGCGGCGACGCGCTCCAGCAAGCTTTCCTGGCCGCCTGCAAGCTTGAGGAATTGCGCCCCCAGCACCGTGGCGAAGTACGGTTCGACCACCAGGCCGCGGCCCAGTTCCTGCATCACTACTATCATGTCGACCGCAGTGCCATTGAAGCCGCCCTGCTCCTCCGGCACCGGCAGCGCCAGCATGCCCAGCTCCACCAGGGTGTCCCAGGCTTCGCCGGAAACGCCAGCCTCCGAGTGGATGATCCTCCTGCGCGTCTCAAAGCCGTAATCCTTGTCGACCCAGCGGCGCAGCGCATCAGCGAATTGTTGTTGCTCTTCCTTGAAAGTGAAGTCCATGCCGCCCCCTTACAGTCCCAGGATCATCTGGGTGATGATGTTTTTCTGGATCTCGTTCGAGCCGCCGTAGATCGAAGTCTTGCGGAAGTTGAAGTAATAGGCCGCCAAAGGCGCCGCATCATCGTCGCCGGCCAGCGCATGTTCACGCTCGCCATTGAGGTAAGCAGGATCGAAAGGCAAGGCTTGCGGCCCAAGGGCCTCCACCATCAACTCGGTCAGCATCTGCTGGATCTCGGATCCGCGCACCTTCAGCACGGAAGCCTGCGGCCCCGGCCCCTGCGCCTCCTGCGCGATGGTGCGCAACACAGTCACCTCCAGCGCCATCAGCTCGATCTCGAGGTTCGCCACGCGCACCGCGAACAGCGGATCCTCCAGCAAGGGCTTGCCGTTCTTCTGCTGCTGGCTCGCAATCTTCTTCAGGAAGAGCAATTCGCGCTTGGAGCGTCCCACGGCCGCAATACCGGTGCGCTCATGCCCGAGCAGGTATTTCGCATACGTCCAGCCCTTGTTCTCCTTGCCGACGAGGTTTGCGACCGGCACACGCACATTGTCGAAGAAGACTTCATTCACTTCGTGATCTTCGTCCAGCATGATGATCGGGCGCACCGTAATGCCGGGCGTCTTCATGTCGATCAGCAGGAAGGAAATGCCCTCCTGCTTGCGCACGTGCTGGTCGGTGCGCACCAGGCAGAAGATCATGTCGGCGTGCTGCCCCAGCGTGGTCCAGGTCTTCTGGCCATTGACGATGTAATAGTCGCCCTCGCGCACTGCCGAGGTTTTCAAGGAAGCCAGGTCGGAACCCGAGCCCGGCTCCGAATAGCCCTGGCACCACCAGTCGGTGCAATCCAGGATGCGTGGCAGGTAATAGGCTTTCTGTTCGGGGCTGCCAAAGGCCATGATGACCGGCGCCACCATATTGACGCCGAACGGCAGGATGGGCGGAGTGCCAGCGATGGCGCACTCCTCTTCCCAGATGTGGCGCTGGGTGGCATCCCAGCCCGGACCGCCGAATTCAGTCGGCCAGGCCGGAGCAGCCCAGCCTTGTTTCGCGACGATCTTATGCCAGCGCACGTAGTCTTCACGCTTCAGGCGCAGGTGCTTGCGGACTTTGTTTTGAAGGTCGGGCGGCAGGTTCGCTGCCAGGAAAGTGCGCACTTCAGCGCGGAAGGCCTCATCCCTGGCAGAGTAGTTAAGGTCCATGCTGTCTCCTTGAATTGGTCGCGCCAGCAAAATAGCACGACCGTTTCAAAGAGTCTACAGCGCTTTGCGCCTCCGCGCCACAAAGCCGATCAGGCCCAGGCCGGCGAGCAGCATGGCGTACTCCCCAGGTTCAGGCACGGGCGTGGTAACGCCGTCCATCTCACGCCCGAAAATGGTCAGGTTGGAAAAGTCGGGATTGGCCTGGTTATTGCCAGTGAACCAGTCGATATTCCAGGTGCCGGTCAGGGTTTGGCCTGCACTGATGAACTGGTTATCGAACAGGAACGCACCGGCACCGTCGGCCGCCTTGAGCGACAGCACGAGGTCCAGCGAAACGGATTGGTTCGCGCTGGTATTGGTGACGCTCCAGGTGCCGGTTTTGCCGTCGCCCACGCTAAAGCTGAAGTCGAGTCCACTGACCAGGCTGAAGCCCGAGCCGGAACCACCTTCGTGCTTGCCCAGCAAGGTCCAGTCGCCACTGCCGAGACTATCGAAAGCGCCGCCTATCCCGCTGGTATTGCCACTCAGGCCGGCTTGCGGATTCCAGCCCGAGGTAAAGACGAAGGCGTCGGCGCTTTGTGCATCGAGCGTGACGTCGTCTGCAGAGGTATTACCGATGGTTGTAGCGCCGAAGGCGCTTGCCGCCAGGAGCATGCTGCTGGCAGCCAATGCAAACTTCTTTGCGATTGGTTCCATTCCGATCCCCTTCCTGTGAAGTTTAGACTGCCACTTCACTGTAGCGCTTTAGCGACCTCGACGGCGTTCATTACCTTTCCGAAATATAGTCACTCAGGATTGCGCCTGCGGGCAAGGAAGCCAAGCAGGCCAAGGCCCGCCAGCAGCATGCCATACTCGCCTGGCTCAGGCACCGCGGACACATCGCGCGCAAACAGCGCGAGGTTGGAAAAGTCCGGATAAGCGTTATTGGCCCCCGTGAACCATTCAATGCGCCAGGTGCCGTTCAAGGTCTGGCCGGCGTTAATAGCCTGGTTGTCGAACAGGAAGCCGGCGCCACCATCGCCTGCATGCATGGCGAAGACCAGGTCCAGTACCTTGTTCGCAGAACCCGTGTTGTGCACGGACCAGGTGCCAGTCGTGCCGCTGTTCATCGCAAAGCCGAACTGCAGCACGCCTGTATTGGCGAAGACGGCATTCTGGTCGTACTTATCGAGCAGGCTCCACGGCCCACCGCCATAGGCATCGAAAGCAGTACCGAAACCGCTGGTGTCGCCGTTCACGCCCGCATGCGGATTCCAGCCTGCGGCAAAGACAAGGGCATCCGCATCGAAACCATCGAGCGTCACATCATCGGCTGACGTATTGCCGATGTTCGTTGCGCCAAAAGCGCTTGCCACCAATAGCAGGCTGCTGGCGGCCAAAGCCAGTTTCTTTCCGATCGCATACATGATATAGCCCTCCCTCTGATAAAGACCGAACCTTTCAACAGCTTAGGTAGCCCGGCCTTAGCGGGCTTTGTTCAAGCACAAGCTTGGGGAGGAGGAAAAAGTACGGCCATACAAAAAGAAACGCCGCAGATGGCCTATCCGCGGCGGAAATAAGGGGTATTAACTAGATTGTTCTCAGCAGCGAAGCTGCCGGGCCGGCAGTACGCCGACACTTTCATATTATCAATTTTTGCAACTCAGCACTCAATTTCTGCAATTCGTCGCATTCACGCCATATCCATGGGTGATGGCCGATAGGATGCTCACATCCCACTTAGCATGCACAACAAGGACACAACCATGCGCACCAAGCTCACTCTCGCCGCCCTGATTTCTCTCAGCCTGGCAGGCTGCGTCGTCGTGCTGAACGACAGCGGCGACTACGTCAAAGGCAGTGGAACGGCCACCGTCGAAAGCCGCAACATCGCCAGCGCAACTGGCCTGCGCATTGAGAACCGCCATCGTGTCGATATGGATGTCGAAGTCAAGGTAGGCAACGCGCCATCTCTGGTGATCGAGGGTGACAACAACCTGGTGCCGCTGGTGCATACCGAAGTGCGCGGCGATACGCTGCGTGTGTGGACTGAGGACCGCATCGACAGCCGCAACCCAATCCACGTGCGCTACACCGTTCAGCGCCTGGACAACCTCGAATCGACAGGCTCGGTGCGAACCGAAGTGCAAGGTTTGGCTGGCGGCCCGCTGGCCGTGTCCCACACCGGCTCCGGCTATCTCGAACTGCGCGGCCGCGTCGACCAGCTGAATCTGCGCCACACCGGCTCGGGCCAGCTGTACGCAGACGGCCTGGAAAGCAAGTCTGCGGTGGTGGACATGGTAGGTTCGGGCCGCGTCAGTATCGGTTCGGTGCGCGGCGATTCGCTGCGCGTTTCGTCATCGGGTTCCGGCAGCTTCTATGCCCGCGGCATCGTACGCACGCTCGAAGTGCAGATGCATGGTTCCGGCAGCGCCCAACTGAACGACTTGCGCGCCGACGAAGCGAACATCACTAGCAATGGCTCCGGCGGCGTGCAAGCCTGGGTGCAGCACAAGGTTGATGCCCGCGCCAACGGTTCCGGGCGCATCGCAGTCACCGGCAACCCATCCCAGCGCACGCTGTACGGCCGCAACACGTCGATCCAGTAGTTGCTCAGGATTGGCTGGCCGCCGCGAAGCTGGCGGCCAGCCACTCTCCTACGGCCTTGATACGTCCAATGCCGATGGCGTCGCGGTGGCTCAGCAGCCAGACTTCGCGTGTGACTTCCACTCCACCCAGCCGGACCAGGCCGGGCATCTTTTCCATCATGCAGGGCAGCAGCGCCAGTCCGACGCCGGCGCGGCAGACTTGCACCATGCTCCCCAGTCCGTTTACGCGCAGTGCGACCTGGCTGCGCGGCACCACGCGGTCCAGCCAGCGCGTTTCGGGCAGGCGAGCCAGCGTGGCGTCGTAGCCGATCCACGGCTGGGCGCTCCAGCTGGCGCTGTCCACGCCCGCATATTGCGGGGCGCCGAATACTGCCATCGGCAACTCACCGAGCCGTCGCATCACCAGCGCTGCGTCTTCTACCGGCCTTGCAAGCCGCAGGGCGAAGTCTGTCTCGCCCCGTGCGAACGAAACATTGTTGTTGTCAGCCAGCAGGTGTAGCTCCAGTCCCGGATGCTCGGCGCGCAGGACTGGCACATGCCCTGCGAGCCAGAAGTCGAACAGGAAGTCGATGGCACTGATGCGTACTACTCCCACCGCAGCCTGAGATTCGCGCGATGCTGCAAGCAGCATCGCTTGTACGTTGCCCGCCACGGTGTGGCCGTATTCGACGAAGGTGCGCCCCGCTGCTGTCAACTGGTAGCCGCTGGTATCACGCAGGAACAAGCGCAGGTCCAATTCCTTTTCGGCTGCGGCGACACGCCGGCTGATGGTTGATGCATCGACTCCGAGCTCGCGCGCAGCAGCGCTCATGCTGCCGCAGCGGGCCAGGGCCAGGATCAAAGGTATGTCATTCCAGTCGAAGGAGTTCACATTGTTCCTATCCATGCAGAACTGCAAAACGGCTTTGCAGGCTTGTGCGTTCCCTTATGCGCGACTGCTGCCTACTATGGCTTCCATCACCAGCCACTCACACAAAAAGGAAATGCCATGACCCTCACCATCCAGGTCGCTGACGGAAGCTTCAACTGCCATGTCGCGCGGCCAGCCACGCCCGGCCCGCATCCAGTCGTGGTTGTGCTGCAGGAGATTTTCGGCGTCAACGCCGGCATCCGCAGCATTGCCGCCGACTACGCCGCCAAAGGCTTCATCGCGGTTTGCCCCGACCTGTTCTGGCGTGCCGAACCGGGCCTGGATATGTCCGAAGCCAAGGAAGGCGACTGGGCCAAGGGCTTTGCCCTTTACAGCGCTTATGACCGCGATAAAGGCGTGCAGGACATCGCTGCAACTGTCGCCGCAGCCCGCACCATGCCGGGTTCAAACGGCAAGGTCGGCGTCACAGGCTATTGCCTTGGTGGCTTGCTGACCTTCCTCGCTGCTGCACGCACCGACGCCGATGCCTTTGTCGCCTACTATGGCGGCGGCACCGACCAGTATGTCGATGAAGCGGTCAACATCAAGCGGCCGATGATTTATCACCAGGCCAACGAGGACGAATACATCGACAAGGCAGCGCAAGCAAAAATCAACGCGGCGCTGTCTGCCAATCCGAACATCCAGGTCTTCAACTACCCTGGCCGCAACCATGCATTCGCACGCCCTGGGGGCCACCACTTCCATGCCGGCGACGCCGCACTGGCCAATGGCCGCACCGACGCTTTCTTCACACAGCAACTTGCAATGTAACATACCCTGAAAGGACTACAGCCATGAAAAACTTCGATTCTTCGCGCCGTTCCGCCCTGGTTGGCAGCGCAAGCCTTGCCGCTGCCGCCGCTGCTTCCGCCCTGCCCGCCGCCAGCGCCATAGCCGCCCCGGGCGCCAGCGTGAAAAAGACCGCTGCCTTCATCACGACACGCGATGGCGTCGACATCTATTACAAGGATTGGGGTCCGCGCAACGGCCAGCCCATCGTCTTTAGCCATGGCTGGCCTTTGAGCTCGGATAGCTGGGAATCGCAGATGTTCTACCTGGCTGGCCAGGGCTACCGCGTGATCGCCCACGACCGCCGCGGGCATGGCCGCTCCAGCCAGCCGTGGGAAGGCAACGACATGGACCATTATGCCGATGACCTGGCTCAGGTGATCGAGGCGCTGGACTTGAAGAACGCGGTGCTGATCGGCTTTTCCACCGGTGGCGGCGAAGTGGCGCGCTATGTGGGCCGCCATGGCACCAAGCGCGTGGCCAAGCTCGCCCTCGTATCAGCCGTGCCGCCTTTGATGTTGAAGACTGCCGATAATCCGGGCGGCCTGCCGCTTGAGGTATTCGATGGCATCCGTGCGGGTTCGGTCAAGGATCGTTCGCAGCTTTACCTCGATATCGCTTCCGGTCCGTTCTACGGATACAACCGACCGGGCGCCAAGCCTTCGCAGGGCGTCATCAATTCTTGGTGGATGCAGGGGATGATGGGCGGACATAAAAATACCTACGATTCGATCAAGGCCTTCTCGGAAACGGACTTCCGCAACGACCTGGCCAAGTTCGACAAGCCGACCCTGATCATCCACGGCGACGACGACCAGATCGTGCCGATCGATGCTGCAGGCCGCGCTTCGGCACGCATCGTCAAGCATGCGAAGCTGCTGGTCTACCCAGGCGCTCCGCACGGCTTGACCGATACGCACAAGGACAAGGTGAATGCCGACCTGCTGGCCTTCATCAAGGCCTGAGCCTCAGTTGATGGTCAGTGCGAGATCGCGGCCGGCTGCGGCGGTATTGCCGGCGTAGTCTGCCGCGTAGATGCGCAAGGTGTAGTCGCCCGGCGCGAGTTCGCTGACATTCCAGCGGCCCGGCACGACCTCTCCCTCCGACAGATGGCTTAGCAGCGAGTATGTGAAGCGCGTGGACTTGCTGCCGTAGACGGTGATGCCGCTGTCGGCGGAGTACACGACTTTCACCGCTTCGCGCTGCTTGGGCAACTGGTCGTAGGTTTGCATGATGCGCGGCTGCTCATAGCCTTGCACCGGGGTGCCGTCAGCTTGCAGCAACTGGTAGCCAAGCTTGTACAGGCCCAGGCGGCGGCGCGCCAGGTT
>JBCNOP010000096.1:0-17656 GCA_039593775.1 Pseudoduganella sp. | reverse complement strand
TGCTGGGTTACCAGCCGATGTATCGCTGGCTGACCCTGTTGCTGGCCACCGCGTCCACCTCCGGCTTCTCGCCGGTGCTGCTGGAAACGGCCGTGGTGCGCGGCCGCCTGGCCGAATTGCTGGGCCAGAAGGCGCTGGGCAAGGCCGACGCGGAGAATATCTTCGTGGCCGGCATGTTCTCGCTGCTGGACCGCCTGCTGGGCATCCCGATGAAGGATGTGCTGCAAGAGATCCAGCTGAACGACGAAGTGGTGAAGGCGCTGCTGACGCGCGGCGGCAAGTACGGCCCGTTCCTGGCGCTGGCCGAGGCCTGCGAACTGAATTCGAACCTGGTCAGCTCGCTGGCCGATTCGCTCTCGCTGTCGCCTGAGGACGTTAACAAGGCCCACCTGTCGGCACTTGCCTGGACCCAGAGCGTCACCACGTGAAAATCCTGAAGCGCCTGCTGCTGGGCGCTCTTGTCCTGCTGCTGGCGCTGGCCGCGGCGGTGCTTGGCTTGTACCTCAAGAACCGCCCGTCGCCACCGCCTTCACTGGGCCTGGGACCCAAGCCCACCACGCTGGCCGAGGCCTATCGCCAGTTCGTCACCATCGGGCGCATGCCTGAACATGACGGCGCCTTGCGCGATTTCCCTGATTTCAAAGCCCAGGAAGCACATGCCCGCGACATGCTGTCGCTGGCGCATGAATTGCCGGTTGCGCGCGTGATCGAAGCCGTGCAGCCGGTCCTGGATGCTGCCCCGCAGGTTTACGAAATGGAGCGGCTGGCGGTGCGTGCCCGTGCGGCGACCGCCAAATTGCTGGCGATGCCGTCGGACTTGTCGCAGCGGTACTATGTGAGCCAGTCGGGCGACCGCGCCGAAGACCATGCCATCCAGCGCAAGCACTATGCGCGGCAGGAAGTGGCGGAGCTGGAAGAACTGGTGCGCTATGCCGGCAGTGAACTCAGCTTTATTGTGGACAGCGGCGCTGGCGAAGCGTCCCCCCGCAATCGGGTCGATGCGCGTGCGATTGACGGCCAGGGCAAGGCTTTGGCCGTCCCTGTTCCGACTGAGAACGACTTTACATACCGGCCCGAGCGGCGTTTCAGGGTGAACGGAGCACGCACGTCCGGAACTTCGCGCGGCTGGGCTGTCGTGCGCAAGGATGGGCAGCAAATTGGTTACAAGCGGGCCAATTCGCTGCTCATCGAGTGGGCAGAGGGAATGCCGCGGCTGCTCTACCTCAGCGATAGGAAGAGCGAGCCTTGAGGTGGAAACAGAAGATCCTGCCGCTGTTGCTGCTGGCTGCATCGTTGTCGGCGTGCGGGGAGCGTGCGAGCGTGGCCCTGGCGGACGTCGATGCTTCGCCTTCCGCCATCGCGCGTGAGCAATACCGGTATCTGCACAAACGCAGTGATGAGGTGGCAGCCAAGCTGAATGGCGCCGAACCGGCTTGGCCTGCCTTATCCAGGCGCTACGAGGAATGGGCTGCCCGGCTGGCCAAAGCAGCGGCGCTGCCGCGACCAGCCTCCGCCCATACTGTGCTCAGTTATCGCAATCTTGATTCCGACCTCGACTGGATAGAGCGGCAGGCGGATACTTACGCGCAGTATGTCGCAATGCGCCGTGCAGTCGATTATCCTGCGATGCGCAAGCTTGCCGTCAGGTTTGCCGCCGCCGACCAGCAAGCCGCGCGCCAGCTCATGGCTGGCAGCAGCGGGGACGGGGAGTTCGAGCGCACGACAATGCATGAAGTACTTGTGCTGGCCCACAAACTGCGAGAGGGCATGCGTGGCCTCGACTCGATTCGTGCGGCGCGGGACGCGTTGGCCAAGTTGCAGCCCGACGGGCAGGAAGAGCAGATGATGGCGAGCGTCATCCGCCGCGCTCAGCGTTCGGTGCAGGCGTTGTATGGCCTGGACGGTGAAGATACGGCATTCGAAGCCTTGCGGGCCTTCGCCGCGGCGGACGTGCGCTTCATAGTGGACGACGCTTCCTGTTCAAAGCTGGAAGGCAGGGGCGTCGCCAAAGGCTGGTACCTGGGCGTGCGTGCGTTTGATGCCAATGACGACGAAATCGACTACGTCGTGCTCGGCATGAACGGCCACGCAAGCGTCGGCCCCTATTTTTACCTGGCCGCGCCCAAAGCGGCTTGCGAGCAAATCGCTTCCCGCGTGAAAGGCAAGGTGCTGGCCAGCAAGCCGGCCGGCACTTTTGGCATGCGTTACCAGGATAAGCTGCCGCGTTTCGACCTGGTCGGTACCTACTAGCGGCAGCGGGCCTACTTGCCCAGGCGGTAGCGCTGTTCGCGGTACAGCAGCGAAGGCGCGATCACATGCGCCATGGCCTGCTCGACCTGCGCTTGCGTCGGCTTGGTCTCGGTCAGCTGCAACTCGCCCTTGGCGAAATCGTAGCGGCCGATCAGCGGCTCCTGGCTTGGGCGCAGGATGGTCGCCGTATCCCCTTCGAGCCAGGTGAAGTAATTGTCGAACTGCATGATGGCGCGGCCAGGCGTGGTGCTGTCCTTGACGAAGTCGCGCCCGATCATCGGGTGCGTGCTCGAGATGCCGATCATCGACAGCAGGGTTGGGCCCAGGTCGATCTGGCTGGCCAGGGTGGTGATGCGTTTCGGTGCCACGTCCGCACCCAGGATCAGGCCCGGGATGTGGAATTTCTTGATCGGCATCAGGCTGTTGCCGTACACGCGGTTGTCATGGTCGGCCACGATCAGGAATACCGTATCCTTCCAGTAGTCCTCTTTCTTTGCGGCGGCAATGAATTTGCCCAGTGCGTAATCGGCGTATTTGACCGCATTGTTGACGGTCTGCTTGGCCGGGTCGTGCAGCGCGATTTTCCCGTCCGGGAATTCAAACGGTTCGTGATTCGATGAGCTGAAGATCAGGCTGAAGAAGGGCTTCTTCTGCGCATGCAGGGTCTTCAGGCGCTCGAGCGATTTGTCGAACAGGTCCTCATCCGAAGCGCCCCAGCTGCCAACGAACTTCGGCTGCATTTCGCTGCGGTCCACCACGTTCTGGAAGCCGTTGCCGGTGAAGAAGCTGCGCATATTGTCGAAATGCGCTTCGCCGCCGTACACGAACTCCGTGTGGTAGCCCTGCTTGCCCAGGCCCAGCGCCAGCGTGTAGAAATTCTGCTGTGCCAGCGAGAGCTTGACGACGCTGCGCGCCGGGGTCGGCGCATAGCCTGCCACCACAGCCTCGATGCCGCGCACCGAACGGGTGCCGGTGGCATACAGCTGCTCGAACCACCAGCCTTCGTTTTTCAGCTTTTCCAGTTCCGGCGTGACGGGCAGGCCGCCCAGCGACTGCACGAAAGTGGCGCCCAGGCTTTCTTCCAGCACGATGACCAGGTTGAGCGGCTTGTCGCGCTGGATGGCGGCTTGCTGCGCGTGCAGGGTAGGCAGTTCTGCTTGCGTGAACTGGTAATCGCGCAGCCACGGCGCAGCCGTCACGGTCGGGAATACCTTCTCGCGCGGGAACTTGCCGTAGATCTCAGAGGAGTTGGCTTCCTTGCGCATCGACGTGATTGCATCGATCACCGACCATGGCGAGTTGATGATCAGCGAGTTCACCATGGCATCGCCAGTCAGCGCAAAGGTGGCCGGATTGGCAGGTCGGTGCTCGGTGGTGGAGCGGATCTGGAAGCCTACCAGCAGCACCAGCAGCGGCCATGTCAGCAGCACCAGCTTGGGCGACCACATGCCGGTGCCGGCGGAGGCGGACTTCAGCAGGCGGAACACGAGCACGGTCAGCAGGGCGGTACCGCCGATGCCAAGGATGACTGCCAGGCGGAAGCCATTCCACAGTGTCGCGGCGACTTCCTTCGGGTACGACAGGTATTCGATGAACAGGCGATTCGGCCTGAAATCGTACTGCATGATGAACTGCGGCGTGGACAGTTCCATGAAGATGATGAACAGCAGCGCCAGGCTGGCCCAGGTGACGGTGAACAGCTGCCAGGCGCGCGCCGAATAGCGTTGCGCCAGGAAGGGCGCCAGCACCAGCGGCAGCGCGAGCAGGTAGCCGAGCAGGATCAGGTCGGCGCGCACGCCCTGTACCATGATCTCGCCCAGGATGCCGGTGGCGCTGACGCGGTCCCATTGCCAGGCCACCAGGCCAAGGCGGGAGACCGACAGGATCACCAGGCCGGCGAGCACCATCTGCACCAGGGTGGCGTAAGGGCCTGCCCATTGGGTCAGGCGGGCAAGGCGGGCTGCAGTTTGCTTCATTTTCTCAGTCCATCATGGCGCCGGCGCCGGCGCTCAGCAGCCAGGCGGTCAGCAGCAGGAATACCATCAGGCAGCTGAACAGCTTGTCCACCAGGCGCGATTCCGCGCCCTGCTGGAACACTGCCGGCTGGCTGTAGCCAAAACCGAGGAAGTAGGCGGCGAAGATGGTGGACATATAGTGCACGGCGCCGAACAGTTCACCCAGTTCGCCTTTGCGTGGATGGTCGATCAGCACATGCGACAAGGCTACCAGCACCAGGTAGATGATGGAGACTGGCAGCGGCGGCAGGTACACGCCGAATTTTTCGACGAAGTTGCGCACGGCGGGGCGGGTACGCGCCAGCAGCGGCAGGATCACGTTGTGGGTCAGGCCAGCCAGCAGGATCACCTTCAGCATGATGGTCTTGTGGATGCTGCCGCCCTTGCCGATCGCCAGGTTATGCAGGTTGGTTTCGCCCTGGCGGTTGTTCTGCATGAAGAACTCGGAAGACTGCACGTGCAGGATGCGCTGGAACCAGCTGATTTCTTCCATTGCGGCGGCGGCGACTACCAGCCCCAGGCCCAGCATGCCCAGGGTGGCCAGGTCGATGCCGCTGCGTTTCCAGCGTTCGAAGCCAGCGAATACCAGCAGGCCAGCAGTCATGGCGAAGCTCAGGAATTGCAGCCATTCGATGATGCCGTCTTCGGTCAGCACGCGCGTCAGCTGCTCAGGCGATCCCTTGGCCGACACGGCCAGAACTAGCGCGAAAATATTGATGGCAATACCGGTCAACAGGACCGGATGCGAATACCATTTACGATTTAACACTGACCTACTCCTTCATTCAATTTGTTTGTTGCAGATTTGCGTTCCCATTTGCGCCACGCATGGATGGCAAGCGTCAGCACGGCCCAGATCCAAAGCATGGGATCGAGCAGCGCATCCCACAGGTTCCCGGTGGGCAGGCGCAATAAGGTGAAAAGGGTAAGGGCGCCCAGGGCCGCAAAGGACTGCGGGCGCGAACGGTCCTGGATCACCAGGGCCACGCAAAGCGCCATCGCAGCCAGCGCAAAAAACGGCGCCCCGCGTGGGCCGAAGCCCCAGAAATACAGGCTGAGCGAGACCAGTCCCAGCGCATCAAGATAAAGAACGGTGCCAAATAGCGCGATCGCGCCAGCCAGGGCAAGCGGCATGCCGTTGGGGGCGGAGGCCGGCATCGAGGGCCGCGCCAAATGCACCAGGCAAAGGCCAGCCAGCAGACCGCTTGGCCACTGGAGCGCGAGGGCGATCCAGTACGCGGGCGAGAATTTTCCCGGCAACAGCGCCAGTACGATCATGAAGCCCAGGAGCTGGGCGATTGCGCGCCGCGAAAGCTGGCGCGAGGCCGGCAGCATGGTGACAAGCACGGTGGTGAGCACGATGCCCCATGCCACCTTGCCATACGTGTTTTGCAGCAGCAGGTCAGGAAGGGTCATTCAGAACCACCTTCAAAATCCAGCTCGATCACATGGTGGGCGATCGCTTCGCGGCGCGAAGTATAGGTGATGTGCAGTTCATCGCCGACCTGGTGCAGGTCAGGATACGAAAATTCCTCGCCCGCGCTGCCGTGGGCAATATCGGTCACGCGCGTCCAGTTGCGGCCGTCGCTAGTGGTTGACAGGCGCAGCACATTGCGGTCGGAGCCGCCGGGCAACACGTGGTTATGCAGCAGGGCGATATTCCCGTTGCTGAGGCGCAGGGCGCTTAGCGAGGTACTCTGGTTCGGCAGCGAAAGGGCAGGCAAGTCATCCCAATTGACGCCGCCGTCGCTGCTGCGCGCATGCTGCACGCGCTGCTCGCCGCTCGAATCGCGCATCCAGGCGTGTACTTCGGACGAGGAGAAGGGAACGATGGTTGGCTGCAGCGTCGAAATGCGGCTGCCAATGCGGGAAATCCAGCGCGGATCGCCGTCCTGGTCGAAAGCCAGCATCAAGGGGTATTTGATCCCCATCTCGAAATAGGCAGGCAGCAGCCAGCCGCCGTCGGCAAGGCCGACCGGGGTGGTGCGGACCAGCATGCTGGTATTAAACAAGGGCGACATCGGCAGCACGCGCTTGACCGAGAAGCTCTTGCCCAGGTCATCCGAGACCATCTGGACGATGCGCGATGCAGCCCAGCCGCCAAGGCCGGTCGCCACCACATACAGGTTGATGCGTCCTTCGGGGGACGCCCAGGCCACCGGGTTGCCGACGCGCCGGACACCGTAGCCCAGGGCTGCCGACAGCGATTCGCGGCTGGCCACTTCCCATGGCTTGGTCCATTTGCCATCTTCCCAGTGCGAAGAATAGACCTTCACGTCCGGCCCGCTTTCCCGGCTGCCGGCCCACCAGAAGGCAGCCATGCGGCCACCCGGCAGGGGCGTCATGGCGCTGGAATGTGCGGAAGGGGCATTGGGCGGGCGGGGTAACAGTGTGGCGGAACGGGGGATGAAGCTGATCTTGCCCGGCTGGGCCGGGGCGACCAGCATGGCCGATTTGGTCTCACGCGTGTTGAGCCAACGCTTCGATTCGGCGCCGGCAGCGAGGACGAGGACGGCTACGCATAACACCTTGGCAAAAAGGGATGCGTTGCTGCTTCGGTCGTGGGTACTAACGGCCCTGGTAACGGCGCTAGCGCCCAACCGGAATTCCATCCTGTTATTCCTATTTACTGAGATTCAGTCTGCAAGTGAAAATTCACAAGTGGAGCATCCTACAATAAAGAAAGGAATTGTGGGAATTTTCCGATAAGCAGGACGAAGCTAGTAAAACACTAGTTGCGCAAAATCAACATATTGAGTCATTAAGCGGAAATATCACCTGCGTAGCATCGGGAACAGGCTAGCTTTGAGGAGACGCCATGTTCTATATCCGTTACTGCTGGACCTTGCCGATCAAGGTGCAACTGGCAATCGGCATCGCCATGGTTGCCGCGCTGGCTTCGGCGCATGGCAGCAGTGCGCAGGCGGAGGAGTTTGCAGCGCTGCATCAACAGCGCTGCATGCAACAGCCGGGCTCACCGGCTGTCGAAGTATGCGCAATCCGCACCATCCAGCTGGCGTCGCAGCTGCACGGCATGGAGTTCGGCGACCAGGTCGCCGAAGCGCTGCGCTAATCAGATTTCGAGGTTGTCGATCAGGCGGGTAGTGCCGAGTTTGGCGGCGGCCAGCACCACCAGCTTTTCGCCTTGTGCCAGGTCGCCGGCATTTGGCGGCTGCAGGTCGTTGCGCTTGCGGATCGAAATGTAGTCAGGTTTCCAGCCTCGGGCTGCCAGTTCTTCCATCGCCTTGTGCTCGAGCTGGAACACGTCGAGGTGGCCGCCACGAACTTCCTCTGCAACCTGGTTCAGCGCGCGGTACAGGGCGGGCGCTTCGGCGCGCTCTTCGGCTGACAGGTACATATTGCGCGAGGACAGGGCCAGGCCATCATCCGCACGGTAGGTTTCGGCGGCGACGATCTCGGTCGGCATGCCAAGCTGGCGCGCCATATTCCGCACGATCATGAGCTGCTGGTAATCCTTCTTGCCGAACACCGCCACTTTTGGCTGTACGCAGGAGAACAGCTTGGTCACCACGGTGCACACGCCACCGAAGAAGCCAGGACGGAATTCGCCCTCCAGTGTATTGCCCAGGCCGTCCGGCGGCTGCACGCGGTATTCCTGCGGCTCCGGATACATATCTTTTTCGGTCGGCGCGAACAGCACGTAGACGCCTTCCTTCTCCAGTTTTTCCACGTCAGCCTGGAAGGTGCGCGGGTATTTGTCGAAGTCCTCGTTCGGGCCAAACTGCAGGCGGTTCACGAAAATCGAGGCCACCACCGGGTCGCCGTGCTTGCGTGCCAAGCGCATCAGGGACAGGTGGCCTTCGTGCAGGTTGCCCATGGTCGGGACGAATGCTGTACGTAACTGGCCACTGAGTTGGTCGCGCAGTTCTTCGATATTGGAGATGATTTTCATAGTTTTTAGTCAGGCAGGCGAATACGCAAGACGCACGTAAATCGGTGCGAATGGCTCCGCCTGGGTAATTTCAATCAGGGTTTCCTTGGCCAGCTCCAGCATCGCCACGAAGTTCACGACCACCACCGGCGGCGGCGATTCCGGGTTGAACAACTCGGTGAATTCGATAAAGCGGCTTGACTGAAGCTTGCGCAGGATGGAGGTCATGTGCTCGCGCACCGACAGCTCCTCGCGGGTGATTTTGTGGTGCTGCTTCAGCGTGGCGCGCTTCATCAGCGTGCGCCAGGCATCCTGCAGGTCGACCACAGCAACTTCCGGCCAGGTCGGCACCAGGCTTTGTTCGATGAAGATCTGGGTGCGCACGAAGTCGCGGCCGACCTGGGGCAGGGTATTCAGGTCGTAGGCGGCCAGCTTGATCTGCTCGTATTCGAGCAGGCGGCGCACCAGTTCCGCGCGCGGGTCTTCCGCTTCCACGTCGAGGTCGTGCTGGCGCTGCGGCAACAGCATGCGCGACTTGATTTCGATCAGCATGGCTGCCATCAGCAGGTATTCTGCCGCCAGCTCCAGGTTGGATTTGCGGATCTCTTCCACGTAGCTCAGGTATTGCAGCGTGACCTGGGCCATCGGTATGTCGAGGATGTTGAAGTTCTGCTTGCGGATCAGGTACAGCAGCAAGTCCAGCGGGCCTTCAAACGCTTCGAGGATGACTTCCAGCGCGTCGGGCGGGATGTAGAGGTCGTTCGGCAGCTTGAGCACCGGCTCGCCATACAGGCGTGCAAAAGCGGCGCCTTCGGCTTCCGCCGGGGCGCTCGCATCGGGTGGCGCGTCTGCCGCGCCGCTGCTTGGTCCGCCTGCGTCAGGCGGCAAATCCGCGGCGACGGCCAGTTCAGCCTGTTCGGCCTGTTCGTCCACCGCGTCTTTTGGCGACATGCTGTGTGCCGTCCCGGCTCTTATACCTTGTTCTGGTACACGTAAGCCTGTTGCTTGACGGTCGAAGCCTTGTTACGGGCCTGCTCGTCCAGCGGAGTTACCGGCTTGTCCCACAGGATGGCGCGGCCGGCTTGCTGGCCTGCTTCCATTTGCGGGTTCTTGGCCTTCAGTTCCTTGATGAACAAGGTGTGGTCGGACTCGTATTTGTGATTCTGCTTAAGGAATTTCATATTGTGAAAATAACTGGGTTCAGCAACGGACATTCTACCGTCTTTTCTCGCTAGAAACGATGCCGGATGCCAGCTACGTAGGTATTTCCCTTGCCAGCGTTGCTAATCTTGTCGTACATCAGCACCGCGTACAGGTCGGTGCGCGGCGAAACGTTGTAATCGTAGCCGGCGGCCGCCGTGTCGCGGTGGAATTCCGGCACCACTTTTGCCTTCTCGGTCAGGCGCGACCAGGCCACCATCCAGCGTCCCGCACCGCCATGGGTGGGAATCGTGAAACCGGCCTGCACCGAATGGGCATCGCGTTCGCTGACTTTTGCCTGGTGATCGGAGTAGGAGGCGTACAGCTTGACCGCCTTGAAGTCGTAGGAGGCTGCGGCAAGGTAGGTGCGTTGTTCCGGCACGGCTGCGCTCAAGCCGGGGCCGAAGCGTACATTGACGGCGCCCACGGTCACAGCCAGCTCTTTGCCGACATATTTTGCGACCGCCGCCCAGTTGTTATTGTGCGCACCCGGTTGCTCGCCCAGCGAATATTGGGCGACGAAGGTGGTGTCGTACACCGGGTTGGAGGCGTACTGGATCGAGTTGCTCCAGCCGGTATCGCCCAGCGTCGCGTTGCCGCCGACGGCGGTGTAAATCTGGTTGATCAGCGGCGATAGGCGGGTCGACGGGCCGAAGGGGTTGATCTGGCCGACGGCGACAAACAAGGGGTTGGCGATGCGCCCCATGCGCACCATGCCGAATTCGCCGGCCAGGCCGACGTTGGCATTGCGGGCGAACATTGCCTCGCCTGGGAAGCGGCCCGCTTCGCCGGTATCGCCACGGAAGAAGCCTTCGACCTGGAACTGGGCCTTCAGGCCGCCGCCTAGTGCTTCTGTGCCGGAAAAGCCGTAGTAGGAAGTGATCATGCCGCCGCTATTCACGGCGTTGACGGCCGGCGCGCTGGCGGTTGCGGTGCGGCCGGCGAAGGCGTCGACCACGCCATAAATATTGACCTGGGTTTGCGCCGAAGCGGCGACGGGAAGGAGGAGGGTGATGGCTGGGAGCAGTCGTTTCATGAATACCTTCTTAATATTGTTGTTTAGGCTTCGTGCTGCGCCCCCATTGTCACTGCTGCCCAGTTCGACGACAAGAAAAACTTCCCTTGCCGTGGGCATGCAGCCACGCCGGTTGGCCAGCGCACAGACCCCGGGCGGCGCGCGAGCCACAGTGACGGCTCGATTTAGCAAAAGGAGGCAGCCATGGCTCAGAGCAAACAACTCAGCAAACAGAACCGCCAATCGGTGCAGAACGTCGAATCCGACCAGTCGGGCAACAAGAATACGGCCAAACGCAATACCAAGAATGAAGCGTCGCGTACCAAGGCAGGGAGCGACGAGGGCGCCGGCGGCGGGGCAAAACAGAAGGCCAAGCGCGGTTAGTTCAGAAATAGCGTATCCTTGCGGGCACAATGAAAGCCCGCACAGCAACCCTCCTGACCATTCCGCCATTGCTTTGGGCAGGGAACGCTATTGTCGGGCGCATGGTGGCGCACGATGTGCCGCCCATCATGCTGAATTTCCTGCGCTGGGCGATTGCGTTTGTCCTGCTGCTGCCATTTGCCGGCCCGATTTTCCGCCGCGGCAGCGGGCTGTGGGCGAACTGGCAGCGCTTTACCGTGCTGGGCCTGCTTGGCATCGGACTGTATAACGCCTTGCAATACCTCGCCTTACAGAGTTCCACCCCGATCAATGTGACGCTGGTTGCGTCCGGCATGCCGGTGTGGATGATGCTGACCGGCTGGCTGTTCTTCGGCGCCGGGGTTTCGCGGCGCCAGGTCGTCGGAGCGGTCTTGTCGATTGCCGGCGTATTGCTGGTATTGGCGCGCGGTGAATGGGCGCACCTGAAGGAATTACGCCTGGTCGCTGGAGATATATTCATGATCCTGGCCACGATTGCCTGGTCTTTATATAGCTGGCTATTAACACGTACCACGGGCCCGGCCGATATTCGTGGACATTGGGCTAATTTCCTGCTGGCGCAGGTGGCATTTGGGGCGGTCTGGTCGGGAATATTTGCCACAGGCGAGGCGGCAATATCGCCAGCGATAATTCACTGGAGTTGGGGAATTATCGCTGCGCTGGTTTATGTCGCCGTTGGCCCGGCAATTATCGCATTCCGCTGCTGGGGGGCTGGCGTCCAGCAGGCCGGTCCGGCAATAGCGTCTTTCTTTGTGAATCTCACACCTTTATTTACGGCGCTCTTGTCTTCCTTGATTCTCGGAGAGCCGCCCAAGGCTTACCACGCGCTCGCATTTATCCTGATTGTCGGCGGGATTATTATCTCCTCCGGCCGTGCGACGGCCCAGCGTTGAATCTGATAACTTCAAGTTTTCCGCCGGAGGTTGCCATGCGTACCGTTATCGCCACCGCGCTCGCCGCTGCTGTCCTGCTCACGGGCTGTCAGAAGCCCCCGCCCAAGCCTCCTAAACCCATCGCTTTCGCGAGCCAGCTAATAGCCTGAACGCGCCAGATATTGGTTTGGGCTGGGCTCGTCGCTGAGTGGTGCGCTATGATGGGGCTTCTATTGCGGAGTCTCCATTGTTAGCTGTACTTTTTGTCCAACTGGCCGTCGCGCTGGCGATATTTTGCGGTGTCGTCCCTGCGCACCGTAGGAAGCGCAATTTGATCGCGATCCTATTAGTGCTGGGCGGCTTGATTTATAACTTTCGTCTTGCACAATCCGATGATTTACTTGATTCGGATGGCGTGGCAACGAATGCATTGATCTCGATTGCGGAAATAATGAACCGCGCCATTCGCGCCCTCCAGCGGTGCAATATGCTTACCTGGTTGATGGGATCGTTCGGTGGGGTAAGGCCGCGATCAGCGATTGCCGGGACTTTAAGGTCGGTGGCCCGATCGCAATAACCTACCTGCCTGCAAAGCCAGAATTTCACGCACTGTCGGCGCGTGTCCATGGCGGGCAGCGCTGGTTGGTATTATTGCTGGCGCTAATTAGCGCCCCATTCATTGCCTGGCTTTGCACTCGCAGTCGCGAAACATAATGCCTGCCCAAGCTATGAATCATTCATACTCAGGCAATGGTGCACTGGATCAATGTCGAAGCAGACGCCGCATGACCAGCGGAGCTGGCTCCAGCGGATTGGCGTGGGAATATTCGAGTTCTTCGGCCAAGGTGAATTCGTAGGCGGTGTAGAAATCGATCAGCTTGGGCTGGTCGCTGCGCACGGCGAGGCGCAGTTCTTCGATGCCGGCGGCAAGGGCGTGGTGAATCACAGCTTCCAGCAGGTGCTGCGAGAGGTTGGTGCCGCGGTAGTCGGCCACAACGCCCATGCGCAGGATTTCCCACACATCGGGCTCCGCGTCGAGCGGCAGCCAGCGCACGGAGCCGATTGGCGTTTCCCCGTCCAGCAAAATAAAACCGCCGCCGTCGCGCAGGTGTTCGGCGACGTAGACGGCGGTTTCACGGTGTCCGCTGGAGGTGACATTGACCTTGCCGGCCCACGCTTTGCGCGTGAGCTCGGCGATCAGTGACGCATCTTCAGCGGTGGCTTCGCGAACAATTATGTCCATGCTCGGCTGTTTAACGGACGCGCATGCCTGGCTCGGCGCCTGGCCATGGGTTCAGCACGTAGATGCCCGGATTGGCTTTCTCATCCTTGGCGGATGCCGCCAGCACCATGCCTTCCGATACGCCAAATTTCATCTTGCGTGGTGCCAGGTTGGCAACCATCACGGTCAGCTTGCCGACCAGGTCTTCCGGCTTGTACATCGATTTGATGCCGGAGAAGACGTTGCGGTAGCGCCCTTCGCCCACGTCCAGGGTGAGGCGCAGCAGCTTGCCGGCGCCTTCCACGTGTTCGCAGTTGACGATTTTGGCGATGCGCAGGTCGATCTTGGAGAAGTCGTCGATCGAGATTTCAGGCGCCAGTTCTTCGATGTCGGCCGCGGCAGGTGCCTCAAGTGCCGGAGCTGGTTCGGCGGAAGCGGCGGCCGGCGCCGGAGCGCCGGCGGCTTGCTGCGCAGGTGCATCGAACAAGTCTTCGATCATCTTGGCGTCCACGCGGGTCATCAGGTGGCTGTAGGCGCCGATGGTGCGGCCAAGCATTGGCTGCCAGGCGGCGCCGCTTGCGACCGACGTATCCGCCCAGGTGTAGGCCGCGTCGTTCAGGAAGGTGCGCACATTGGCGGCAACGCCCGGCAGCACTGGCGACAGCAGGATGGTCAGCTGGCGGAACAGGATCAGCGCGGTGGTGCAGACATCGTGCAGTTCGGCGACTTTGGTCTCGTCCTTGGCCAGCACCCATGGCTTGTTCTCGTCAACGAAGCGGTTGGCCACGTCGGCGATTTCCATGATTTCACGCAGGGCCTTGCCGAATTCGCGCGATTCGAAGTTGGCGGCGATGGACGCCTGGCGCTCGCTGCCGTCTTCCGCAACCAAGGCCTTCTTGATCCATTCCTGCGAGGAGGCGGACAGTTCGGAAGCCAGCTTGCCATCGAACTTCTTGGCAATGAAGCCTGCGCAACGGGAAGCGATGTTGACGAACTTGCCGATCAGGTCCGAGTTCACGCGCGCCACGAAGTCTTCGCCGGTGAAGTCCAGGTCTTCGACGCGGGAATTCAGCTTGTAGGCCAGGTAGTAGCGCAGCCATTCCGGATTCATGCCCAGGTTCAGGTAGCGCAGCGGCGAGATGCCGGTGCCGCGCGATTTGGACATCTTCTCATTGTTCACGGTCAGGTGGCCGTGCACCGCCACTTTCATGCGGTCGATGGTCGGATGCTTGGCGAATTGCAGCATCGCAGGCCAGAACAGCAGGTGGAAGGAGACGATGTCCTTGCCGATGAAGTGGATCTGTTCCGTGCCCGGATCGGCCAGCAGCGCGTCGTAGTCGATACCTTTCTTGCCGCAGTAGTTCTTCAGCGAAGCCAGGTAGCCGACCGGCGCGTCCAGCCAGACGTAGAAGTATTTGTTAGGGGCGTCGGGAATCGGGATGCCGAAGTAGGGCGCATCACGCGAGATATCCCAGTCCGCCAGCTTTTCGCCGGCTTCGCCCAGCCACTCGGAAACCTTGTTCACCATCTCAGGCTGCAAACGGCCCGGGGTATTCAGCCAGTCGCGCAGGAACTCGAAGCAGCGCGGGTCGGAGAGCTTGAAGAAGTACTGTTCCGAAGGCTTCAGGATCGGCGTGGCGTTGGTGAATACCGAGTACGGGTTAATCAGGTCGGTCGGCTGGTAAGCCGCGCCGCATACCTCGCAGTTATCGCCGTATTGGTCCTTGGCGTGGCACTTGGGGCACTCGCCCTTGATGTTGCGGTCGGCCAGGAACATGCCTTTGACCGGGTCGAAGAAGCGGTCGACGGTTTTGGTCTGGATCAGGCCAGCTTCGCGCAGCTTGCGGTAGATGCCCTGGGACAGTTCCACGTTTTCCGGCGAATCGGTGGAGTACCAGTTATCAAACGCGATATGGAAGCCGTCCAGGTACTGCGGGCGGCCGGCGGCGATCTTGGCCACGAATTCCTGCGGGGTGATGCCTTCCTTTTCGGCGGCGATCATGATCGGGGTGCCGTGGGTGTCATCGGCGCCCACGAAGTGCACTTCGCGCAAACCGTCGCCTTCGGCCTGCATTCGCTGGAAACGGACCCAGATGTCGGCCTGGATGTACTCCATCATGTGGCCGATGTGGAAGGCAGCGTTTGCGTATGGCAGGGCAGTGGTGACGAACAGCTTGCGAGTCATAATTGATGCGCTTGTAAGGTGGATAAAAAGAGCATTTTACCAGCGGATGCGCTAGACTGCGCCATCACCAATGGAGAATTGCATGAGTATCACCGTAGATGACGTCAAATCAGCACTGTCCAAAGTAATTGACCCTAATACAAATAAGGACTTTGTCTCCTCCAAATCCGTTCGCAACCTGAAGGTCGAAGGCGGCGAAATCAGCCTGGATATCGAGCTGGGATATCCGGCCAAGTCGCAGATTGAAGCGATCCGCGCCAATGTGCTGGCTGCGCTGCAGCCGCTGGGCGCGAAGGTCAGCCTGAACATCGCCAGCAAGATCATTTCGCACACCGTGCAGCGTGGCTTGAAGCTGATGCCGAACGTGAAGAATATCATCGCCGTTGCTTCGGGCAAGGGCGGGGTTGGCAAGTCGACCACCGCGGTCAACCTGGCGCTGGCGCTGGCTGCAGAAGGCGCCTCCGTCGGCGTGCTGGATGCCGATATTTACGGCCCGTCGCAGCCGATGATGCTGGGCGTTTCCGGCCGTCCGACCACGTCCGACGGCAAGACCATGGATCCGATGGAAGGCCACGGCATCCAGGTTTCCTCGATCGGTTTCCTGATCGATCCGGACGAGCCGATGGTTTGGCGTGGGCCGATGGTCACCCAGGCCCTGCAGCAGCTGCTGGAGCAGACCAACTGGCGCGACCTGGATTACCTGATTGTCGATATGCCACCGGGCACCGGCGACATCCAACTGACCCTGTCGCAGAAAGTGCCGGTGACCGGCGCCGTAATCGTCACCACGCCGCAGGACATTGCGCTGCTGGACGCGCGCAAGGGCCTGAAGATGTTCGAGAAAGTCGGCATCCCGATCCTTGGCGTGGTGGAGAACATGAGCACCCATATCTGCTCCAACTGCGGCCACGTTGAAGAGATCTTCGGTCATGGCGGCGGCGAGAAAATGTGCGCTGACTTCGGCGTGGACTTCCTGGGTGCGCTGCCATTGAAACTGGCGATCCGCGAGCAGGCCGATTCCGGCAAGCCAACCGTGGTGGCCGAGCCGGATGGCGCTGAAGCCGCCATTTACAAGGCGATTGCACGCAAGGTCGCGGTAAAGGTGGCTGAAAAGGCCAAGGATATGAGCAGCAAATTCCCTAGCATCGTCATCAAGCACGACTGATGCGGCGCGCGCACCCATGGACGGCAATTGCCGTACTGGCCGCATTGGCGGGCTGCTCGGCATTGCCGCCACCTGCTGAATCGGCCGCTCCGGTCCGTGCGACGGCCTGGGTGCCGCAGCATCACGCCGCCACCGCTGAATTGCGTGGCCTGACCGTCCTGAGCGACAAGGTTGCGTGGGCAAGTGGCGCCAAGGGGACAGTGCTGCGCACCGTCGACGGCGAGCGCTGGACTGTGTTGCCAGTTCCTGATGCGGAGGCATTCGACTTCCGCGATATCGAAGCCTTTGACGCCAATACGGCCATCGTGATGGGTGCCGGGCCGGGTGCAGCATCACGCATGTACCGCACGCGCGATGGTGGCGTCACGTGGCAGTTACTGGTGGTGAACAAGGAGCCTGAAGGCTTCTGGGACGCGATGGCGTTCTGGGATGCCCGCAACGGCATCGTCTTCGGCGATCCGGTACGGGGCGCCTTCCAGGTCATGGTGACGGCTGATGGCGGCGAAAGCTGGCATCCGGTCAGCGACCCTGATGGCCTGGCCGCGCTGCCGCAGGAGGGCGCGTTTGCCGCCAGCGGCACTTGCCTGAGCGTGGGAGGGAAGGGGGACGCCTGGTTCGTCACTGGCGGCGCCGCGCAATCGCGCGTGTTCCGCTCCGTGGACCGGGGGCACACCTGGCAAGCCGCGCCATTGGCTATCCCTGCCGCTGCGGCAAGCAAAGGCGCATTTTCCGTGGGCTTCGACAGCAAGGGCCGCGGCCTCGTGGCTGGCGGCGACTACAAGGAACCAGGCCTGGACACCCTGAACGGCGCGGCCAGCGCCGACGGCGGCGCAGGCTGGCGGCCGGCGCAAATCCTCCCGTCGGGCTTCATGTCGGCCGTGGTTCCCGTGCCTGGGGTAAACGGCACCTTCGTCGCCGTAGGCCTGGCCGGCTCCGGCTATACCCGAGATGGCGGCAAAAGCTGGACAATTATCGAAAAGGAAACGAAACTGAATGCCGTTGGCTTTTCGGCTTCCGGCGCCGGATGGGCAGTCGGGCCGAAGGGCTTGATCGTCAAGTACGTTGGACCCCCTCTAAGATAAGGAGAGACACATGCACAAGATCCTGGCGGCACTCGCAATGGCCCTGGTTGCCGGCGCAGCAGCAGCGCAATCGGTGGACTTTACTGAGCCGAAGAACGGCGCAGTTGTCAGCAGCCCATTCAAGGTCAAATTCGCCGTCACCGGCATGGAAGTGAAGCCAGCCGGCACCGTGGACAGCAACACCGGTCACCACCACCTGCTGATCAATGGCGACAGCATGAAGGTCGGCGAATCGATCCCGTTCGACGAAACCCACCTGCACTTCGGCAAAGGCCAGACCGAAACCGAAGTCACCCTGCCACCCGGCACCTACAAGCTGACCATGCAGTTCGCCA
>JBCNOP010000095.1:0-17683 GCA_039593775.1 Pseudoduganella sp. | reverse complement strand
GGGCTGGGTTTGGTGATCTGCCAGCGCCTGGTCGAACTGCAGGGCGGCAGCATCGCGCTCGACAGCCGCCCCGGTGAAGGCAGCACCTTCACCGTAACCCTGCCCTTCGGCAGCGTGCCGGCCGGGCAGCAGCAGCCAGCCACCGCAGGGGCACGGCCGCTGCGCGTGCTGGTGCTGGACGACCATTTCACCAGCCGCGTCTACCTGTCCAAAACGCTGCAAGCCTGGGGCTGGGGCGTCGACGTCGCCGCCTCCGCTGCGGAGGCGGAAAAGATGCTGGCGCTCGCCGCGCAACGGGGCCTGCCCTATGACGTGATACTTGCCGACTGGAGCATGCCCGAGAATGACCGGCGCTACATTGAATCCCTGCGCCATGCGCAGTCCACTGCCGTGCCGGTAATCCTCATGGTCAGCGCCTATGAACGCAGCAAAATGCTGGAGGAAGATGCCGATCGCAAGGGCCTGGTTACCAAGCCGGTGACTGCCTCGACGCTGTACGATACCGTGCACGTGGTGCTGGACAAGGCCGAGGTGCCGGAAGTGCAGGCGGACGCGGCTCCCGTCCCGCACCTCAGCGGCCGCCTGCTGCTGGTGGAAGACAATGCCATGAACCAGCTCGTCGCTGTCGGCATCCTCGAACGTGCCGGGGCAAGCATCGACGTCGCCAACAATGGCGAAGAAGCCGTGCGCATGCTGCGCGCCGCACCGGATACGTACCGCCTGGTCCTGATGGACGTGCAGATGCCGGTCATGGACGGCTATACGGCCACGCGCGTCATCCGTCAGGAACTGGGGCTGAAGCTGCCGATTGTGGCAATGACCGCCGGCGTCCTGGAGTCCGAACGCGCCGACTGCCTGGCAGCCGGGATGGATGATTTCATTCCCAAGCCGCTGGACATCGACGAGATGATGCAGACACTGGAACGCTACCTGTCCCCTTAAACGCGCAGGATGCCGCGAAAGCCGCGCGCCGCATAATACGACTCAGCGCCGTTGTGGTACAGGAAGACATGGCCATAACGGCGGTCGCAGAACAAGGCGCCGCCCTGCTTGCGGATATCGGCCGGCGTCTGCACCCAGCTCGACGTCTTGCGGTCGAACTCGCCCAGCGTTTGCAGGTGGCGGTACTCGGCTTCCGTGAGCAGGCTGACACCCATCGCATGCGCCATTTCCAGCGCGCTGCCGGAGGGCTTGTTTTCCTTGCGCCCATCCAGTGCGGCCCGGTCGAAGCACAGGCTGCGCCGCCCCGCCGGGCTTTCGGGCGAACAATCGCAGAACACCACCTCGCCTGTTGATGGATCGATGCCGACCACATCCGGCTCGCCCCCGGTGCGCTCCATTTCCGCCAGCACTTCCAGCTTGCCCTTGTTCAGCCTTGCCCGCACTGCCTCCCAAGCCAGCCCCGCGTGGCGCTGCATATTCTTGCTGAACCGTTCCTCAAGGATTGTAACCATCTGGCTCCTCCGTATTCCATCATGCGCGTGGTCGAGGACCATATACTAAAGCCATGCCGGCATTCATATCAATCCGGCATGTTAGGCGCGAGTTTCGTCATACCTGCGACGGCGCGGCTTGTTCTAGCATTGCTGCCATTCCCAAATCGAAAGCGCTCCATGAAAAAGATTGGCCTGCTGCTTGCCTTGTTCGTTGCCATCGCCTTGCCCGCCAGCGCTGCGGAATTCGCCAAAGGAGGCGACATCGGTTGGCTGCAGCAAATGGAAGCCAGCGGCTACAAGTTCTATAACGAGCAGGGAAAGCAGGAAGACGCGCTGCAAATCCTCAAGGACCATGGTATCAACACGGTACGCCTGCGCACCTGGGTGAATCCTTCCGACGACAGGACGAACGGCCATAATGGTAAGGACGAAACGGTTGCCATGGCCGTGCGCGCGCAGGAAATGGGCATGCGGGTGATGATCAACTTTCACTACAGCGACAGCTGGGCCGATCCGTCAAAGCAGAAAAAGCCGGCCGCCTGGGCCGGCCACGACTTCCCTCGCCTGCTGGAAGACGTCTACGGCTACACCTATGACGTCATGAGCGCCCTCCGGGCTGCAGGCGTGACGCCGGAATGGGTCCAGGTGGGGAATGAAACGCCGGGCGGCATGATGTACCCGGAAGGCAGCACGAAGAACTGGCCGCAATTGGCGCAGTTGATCAACAAGGGCTATGACGCCATCAAAGCCGTCAGCCCGGCATCCAAAGTGATCCTGCATCTGGATCGTGGCAACGACAGCAAGCGTTTCAGGACCTGGTTCGACGACGCCAAGGCCAACGGCGCACGCTACGACGTGATCGGCATGTCGTATTACCCCTACTGGCTCCCCGGCAAACCGGATTACAAGAAGTCGATCGACGCCCTGGCCCGCAATATGAACGACATGGCCGCGCGCTACGGCAAGGAAGTCATGGTGGTGGAAGTGGGCGGCGAAGACAAGCGCGCCCAAAACACCTATGACATGCTGGTTGCCGTGCAGCGCAAAGTCAAAGCGGTTCCCGGCCAGAAGGGCCTGGGCGTGATCTACTGGGAACCGTTGGGAGCACGCAGCTGGAGCCAATACCCGCTCAGCGCCTGGGGCGACGACGGCAAGCCAACCAAGGCAATGAAAGCCTTTCTCGCTGAATGACTCAGAACGCCTTCTTGCCCGGCATCAGGTCGTGCGGATGGCGCCAGCCCGGCAGATCGCTGATGCGCTCTTTCCAGGCCGCGATGTTGGGAAACTCGCTCATGTCGATGCCGGTTTCCTCGGGCATGTAAACGTAGCCAAGCAGCGACAGGTCCGCGATGGTCAGACGGTCACCGACCAGGAATTGTTTGTCCGCCAAGTGCTTGTCGACGATGCGGTAGGCGCCAATCGCACGGTCGCGCAAGAACTGGGTGACCGGCGTTTCGCCGGACTTCTGCAGGCCAACCATGAAGCGCAAGGTCGCGTAATAGCTGGTGAACTTGTGGTTGTCGAACAGTATCCAGCGCCAGATGTCGCGCTTTTCGTCGTCATTGCGGGCCCCGAACTGGCCGGTCACCTCGGCCAGGTAGTCGAGGATCACGCCGGACTGGCTGATTTTCAGGCCTTTATGCTCCAGCACCGGGATTTCGCCCATCTCGTTCAGGTTATCGCGCCAGCTTTCTGCACGGGTCTCGCCGCCGAAATAGTCCACCACCACAGGTTCCCAGTCCGCATTGGCCAGCGCCAGGAACAAGGCAACCTTGTACGAGTTGCCGGACGCAGCAAAGCAGTGCAATTTGAATTCCGCCATCTTGGTCCTCTTGAGTTGGGTGTAGTCAGCCGGACAATAGTAAAGCAGTTTGCCGGCTGCTGCAGGCGCCCTACTTCGCGAGGATTTTGTCAGTCCTGCGCAGCCATGCTTCATGCAGGACAGTCCAGGTCACGCCGCCATCGGCGGTGGCGTCCCACACATGGTGCACGCCGCCGGGAATCGGCTTCCACACGGTGCGATGGAATTCCCGCTCGCCCTTATCGTTGATGAAGTAGCCGGTCATGAGCATGCGGTCGCCCTGCCAGCCACCATCGATCGGGGCGAAGTTGCCGCGCGCGCTGGCCCAGACATGGCGCCACAGCTTGTGCTTGCGGTCGTACATGCTGAGGCTCGTGCCGGCGCCGTTTTCCGCGCCATTGCCACGCCACCATTCCTGCAGCACGCAGCCCTGCTCAATCTTCTCAATCAGCGTGTGGCCAAGCAACTTGCCGTCGCGGTCGAACGCTTCCCAGTTGCCAACCCAGAAGTCGAAATGCTTGTATTCAGGCGTGCTGCAGCTGATATTCTCCGCCCCTTGCGCAGAGGCGGCGAGCAGCATGGCGATGGCGACCAGGAACTTGCGGATCATTTTCTTTCCTTTGAAGAGTGATTGGATGGCGCCATTGTCACGACCGGCGCTCCCTCGGGACAGCCCTGGAATGAACAACATGCTTTCAAAAATGAACAACGCGATAGAATGTGGCGATGAGCACATTACTGACCAGCCGGTTAGCCTGGAACGATTACCAGGTCATTCTTGCAGTTGCGCGCCACGGTTCCCTGTCCAAGGCCGCCGAGGCCCTGGGCTCCAGCCACCCAACCCTGTTCCGCCGTATTCGCAATATCGAGACCGCACTCGGCGCCACCCTATTTGAGCGCAGCCGCCAGGGATACCAGCCAACTGCGACCGCGACGGAGCTACTTGCGCTCGCAGAAGAATTTGACCAGCGCCTGCGAGACCTGGAGCGCGATGCCGAACTGGGGGCTGCCGGTCGCCTGACCCTGGCCACGAGCGAAGTGCTGATGCCCCGGATCATGCCGCCCCTGCTGGCGCGCTGCCGGCGCGAACTGCCCGACATTACGCTCAACCTGCAAATCGGCGAGGCACTGGCAAACGTCCGCCAGCGCGAAGCCGACATGGCCCTGCGTTCAGGCGGCGAACCGGAAGGTGACCTGATCGGTCGCGTTATCTGCAATATCGAGGTGGCCATTTACTCCCCTGTGGGCTGGCCCAATGTATCCGAAGAAAACCTGCACGAGCAGGCCTGGATCACGGTCGATGAATCGCTGGGACACCTGGCGTCATCAAAATGGTTGGAGGCGGAAGGCCTGATGCGCCGCGCGGTGGTGCGCTGCTCCAGCACCCTGGCGGTATGCAGGTTGCTGGAGGAAGGGCTTGGCGTGGGAATATTGCCTTGCCACCTGGGCGATGCCAACCCGCGCCTGCGCCGCGTTTCGCCGCTGCTGACGGACTTCCGTTCGCAATTATGGCTGCTTACGCCGCGCCAGCTGCGTGGCGTGGCCAAAGTGTCGGCGGCGGTCGAATGCCTGACCACCGGCCTGCGCGAGATGAAAGACCTGTTTGAAGGACGCCGCGCTTAGTTCAGGTAACTGCTGCGCGCCTTGCGTTCCTTGCGGTACAGCCAGGGCTCAAGCGGATCGCGCTCCGCCCACAAGCCGACCCGGGAATTGCGCGCCGCGGCTTCAATTGCCGGCAGCGATGGGTCGTGGTTGTACTGGGGGTAGACCCAGGCCATTCCCTTGCGCACCTGCGCCACATTGGCATTGACGTCGCCGCAATGGACGACGGCAACGGTGCGCCCGTAGCGGTCCTGTTTTCCGGAATCGAGCGTCGCGTCGCGGCCAAAGCAAAGGTCCGACAACGACTGCTTCGAGCGCGCTCCGAAAGGCTGCTTCTTCTCCGGCGCATCGATATTCGCAAGGCGAACCTTTACCGGACGGCCTTTGCTCAACACAGTCAGCGTGTCGCCATCGGAAACGCCGATGACCGGGTCTGCGTACGATTGATTGCAAATCAGTGCAAAGATCAGTGCAAGCTTCTTAATTTCACTACTCCACTTGTTTGGAAGGCCGCAATTGTATCGTCACAGTGCGACTTCCGCAGCCAGCTTGAACGTGCGCTGGCCTTTGCCTGATACCTCCCGCAAGCTGTCGTGGTGGCCGTCCTCGAATATTTGCGTGCTGCGTGTCTCCGGTTTCAGGACATTGCCTGCCGTAGCGCGCAGCGTCAGGCCCGGGCGCAGCATCCAGCTTGCGTACAGGTCCAGGCGGCGTTCGGTGCCTTGTCCGCTCCATTGTGTGGCCGAGGTATGCGCCGTACTGCCCTTCCGCAGGTTCCAGTTGAAGCCGGCGGTCGCACCGGCGTTGACACGGAAATCGAGGCCCGCATTGAGCATCAGCGGCACCTGCTCGCCAAGACGGTTGCCCGGCGCCGGCACCGATTCCACATGCGACCAGTTGCGCGACACGCCCAGGCGGGCCATTGATCCTGCGCCTGCCGCCACCCGTCCGTCGAACTCCAGTCCCCCGGCGACGGCAGTGCCAATATTGGCCGGCGTAGCCACCCATTTTCCCTTGTCTTCGAAGAGCACCGGCTGGATGACGTTGGCGATGCGCCGATGATATGCAGCCAGGCTGAACATGCTCTCCTTGCCAAAATAGCGTTCGTAAGCAGCATCGATTCCCCAAGCCAGTTCGGGCCGCAAAGCCGGGTTGCCCTGCACGTCGGGATTGGCAGGCCCGTTGCCATTGTTGACGGTGAAACGGCGCGGCACCAGGTCGCGCGTATTGGGCGCCTTGTAGCTGCGCGCGAGGCCGAGCCGCACCTGGTCGCGCGAGCCGGGCAGGCGCCACAGCAGATGGGCAACCGGGCTCCAGACGCTGGAGCTGCTGCTGACACGAGCCAGGTCACGTCCATCGGTCAAGGTACGCAAGCTTTCCCAGCGCAGGCCGATATAGGCGTCGAGCCCTGGCGACAGAGTCCATTCATCTTGCCCGAAGATCGCGAATCGGCGGACGCGGGCGGTATAGCGTTGGTCAAGTTCGCCTAGTGCCACCCCTGCCGCATTCGCATCCTCCTGCCGCCGCCATTCGCCACGCCGCGCCACCGAGCCATCCCATCCTGCCACCAGGACATGCGCCCCTTCGCTCCCAAAGCGCAGCTTCCCGCTGGTACTGGCGCCATCGTCCGTCGCGCTGGAAAGGACATGACGCCGCCAGAGCGCTTCGCCCGCCGCATTACTGCCGTTGAAAACGTAATCGCTGCTGCGCCGGTTATGCGCCAGCCCTGCTTTCCAGTCCATGCGGCCGGTTTCGCCAAGGCGTTGGCTGGCCTCGACGTCGCTGCGGGCGATGCCGGTGCGGGCATTGGCGCCATATGCGCTCACCGGGTAAGCGCTTGACGCGCCGAACACGCTGGCTTCCCGGTCAGTCCCCTTGTTGCGATTGCGGGCATGGTCCAGCAGCCCTTGCCAGGCCAGTTTTGCTCCGCCATCGAATTTCCAGTTCAGGCGCGGGGCCAGGCCTATGCGCTCCGAAATCGAGAAGTTCTCCTCGGCAGTGAGGCGCTGGCCCGACGGCGTACTCTCGAAGATGCTGCTGCCCGCAGCACTCTTTCCGCGCGCAGCCTGTACCGACACGTTGCCGGAGAAATCGTCACCTGCGCGCGACAGGTCGAGCGATGTTTCGGGCGACCAGCCAGCTCCAGCATCTTTCCCGGCCAGGGTCGCCAGCGACCTGGCACGCCCCGGGCTTCGGCGCAAAATGATGTTAATACTGCCGGCAATGCCCTGCGTGCTGCTGTCGGCGCTAGCGCTGCGCAGGATTTCAATGCGCTCGATGAGTTCTGGCGCGAGGCTGTCCGGCAAAAATCCTGGCGGCGCCGGATCTCCGTTCAACAGGAACTGCGTGCGCCCGCCGCCAAGCCCCCGCAGCTGCACCTGCCCGCCGCTTACCGTTACTCCTGGCTGGCGCCGCAGGCTATCGGCCAGGGTGGAGTCGCCGTAGCGCAAAATCTCCTCGCGTGAAACGACCACGCGGCCGGCACTATCGTCGCGGCGCTGCTGCAAGGCGCTGGCCGCCTTGACCTCAACACGTGCCACGGCATCGTCCGCGCTGGCGCACAGCGGGACCAGGAAAAGGGAAAGCAGGATTCGCATCGTAAAGCCTCTGTTGTGAAAGAACGATGCGCATTGTTGGCGAGGCATCCAGGAAAACGATGCGGAATGTGACGAACGCCCGTCCCACCGGGATGAATGCCCAAATGCGGCTGATATACTGCCGCGCCATGGACCGACTACATTCAATGCCAGCCTGGCTGCGCGCCCTGCTGGCCAACTTCGCGCTGTGGACGCTGGTCTGCGCACTGGCCGGCATCACGACCTACGGCGACCGCATCGAAAACGGTGACATGCGCAGCTACTGGCAGATGACCGCCGGCTGGTGGTATGGCTATTCGGTGATGATGGTGCAAAGCTACCTGCTGTACATGGCCTGCCGCCGCCATCCAGGATGGCTCGCCAGCATCAGGCGCGTGGGCCTGGGTTACCTTGCCTACCTCGCCGTATGCTGGCCGACCGCGATGCTTGGACTGGCCTTCCGCCGCTGCTTCAAATTCGATATCCCCCCGACCCTTGGGAATGCCTGGACTTATGTGGTCACGATGGACAAGCTCGAGTGGTTCGTCGAGTACGTACTGCTGACGATGGCCTTTGGCGTTGTGGTGGCGATCCTGCTTTGGCGCCAGCGCCGGCAGCGAGACCAGCAACTCGCCCAAGCCTTGCTGTCGCTGGAACGCCAGCGGCTGGCCGCCCTGCGCGGCCAGCTCGAACCGCACTTCATATTCAATACGCTAAGCGCCATCGGCGCGCTGGTGCGCATGGACGACAAGGCGCTCGCACTTGACGGCCTTTCGCGCCTGGGCGACCTGCTGGAGTATGCGTTGGCAAGCAGCGAAAATGATTGGGTGGAAGCCAGCAAGGAATTGGAGTTCGTCCAGAATTACCTGGACTTGCAGCGCCTGCGTTTTGGCGAACGCCTCCAGGTACGTATCGAAGGCGCCCATTTGCTGGATGACGGCATTGATTGCCCGCCGATGCTGCTGCAACCGCTGGTCGAGAATGCCTTGCGCCACGACCTCGAATGCCATGCAGGGGCCAGCGACATCGAAGTGAAGTTCCTGCGGCATGGCGGGCAGCTTAAAGTCCAGGTCTCGAACCCGGCCAGCACACAGCCTGCCCCGCCAGCCGGCCTGGGCATTGGCTTGCGCGGCATCCGCGCCCGCCTCCGACTGGCCTACGGGGAAGCGGCCAACCTGGCCACGACGCGCATGGGCAACCGCTTCCTGGCGGAGTTGACCCTGCCCTGGGGGGCGCAAAGGTGAAAGCGCTCATTGTTGACGACGAGGCCCACGCCCGCACCAACCTGCGGTTTGCCTTGCAGGCCTTGCCAGGCTGGCAGGTGACCGCCGAATGCGCCAGCGCATCGGAAGCGCGCAGCTTCCTGGAAGGTGGCAGTGCGGATATCGTGCTGCTCGACGTGCAGATGCCCGTGGAGTCGGGCCTGGATTTCGCGCTAGAGCTTAGCCGCAGCGAGACGCCGCCCTTGATCGTGTTCGTGACCGCCCACCGGGGCCATGCGCTGGAAGCATTTGACGTGCATGCGCTCGACTACATCGTCAAGCCAGTGGACGAAAACCGGCTGCAACTGGCGCTCGAACGCGCCAGCAAGCTGCTCGACCAGCGCGCCGCGTATGCACGCGCCCTGCGCAGCTTCGTCGCCCCCGCCCCCGGCTACTGGACCGAACTGGCCGTGCGCTCAGTGGGCAGGATCGACCGCGTCAACCTGTCGGAGGTGCTGTGGATCGAGTCGGCGGGCAATTATGTCGAACTGCACCTGCCGCAGCGCACTTTCCTGCACCGCAGCACCCTGACGGAGCTGGAACGCTACCTGGACCCTGCGCAATTCCTTCGCATCCACCGCCGCATCGTGGTCCGCTGCAGCCAGATGCACGCGATTCGCCAGGTCCAGGAGGGAAGCTACGAATTGACGCTGGCCGGCGCGGTGCACCTGCCGGTCAGCGAACGTTATGCCACAGCGGTAAAGACGCGGCTTGCGCAGCCTACTCTACCCAGCTGAAACCATCGCGCGCCAGCAAGGCGAACGATTCGGACGGCCCCCAGGTGCCGGCAGCGTAAGGATTCGGCTTTTCGGCCAGGGCGCTCCAGCCGTTGATGATCGGGTCGGCCCATTCCCAGGCCGCTTCCAGTTCGTCGCGGCGCATGAAGTGGGTCAGGCGGCCGCGCACCACGTCGATCAGCAAGCGCTCGTAGGCTTCGGCCCTGCGCTGCGAGAATGCCGATTGCAGGTCCAGGTTCAGCGCCACCTGCTGCATCTGCATGCCGCTGCCCGGCTGCTTTGCCATGAGCTGCAGCTTGATCGCTTCTTCCGGCTGCAGTTCGATCACCAGCCGGTTGGCCACGCCGCCCGGAGTCTCTGGGAACAGCGGGAATGGCGGGTTGGCGAACTCGATCACGATCTTGGACGAACGGCGCGCCATGCGCTTGCCGGTGCGCAGGTAGAACGGCACCTTGGACCAGCGCCAGGTATCGACATAGGCGCGCATGGCCACGAAGGTCTCGGTGCTGCTGCCCTCCGGCACATTGCGCTCCTCCAGGTAGCCAGGCACTTCCTGGTTGCCGCTCACGCCGCGCACGTACTGGCCGCGCACGGTGTCGCGTGCGATGGAAGCGAGGCTGAAGCGGCGCAGCGAGCGCAAGACCTTGAGCTTCTCGTCACGCACTGCGTCCGGCGCCAGCGAGGCTGGCGGCTCCATCGCGACGATGCACAGCAGTTGCAGCAGGTGGTTCTGCACCATGTCGCGCATGGCGCCGGCGCTGTCGTAGAAGCCGGCGCGGCTGCCCACGCCCACTTCTTCGGCCACCGTGATCTGCACGCTGGTGATGTTCGGCGCGCGCCACAGCGGCTCCAGGATCGAATTGCCAAAGCGCAGAACCATCAGGTTTTGCACGGTTTCCTTGCCCAGGTAATGGTCGATACGATAGATCTGGGACTCTTCGAAATGCTTGCCGACCGCTTCATTGATTTCCACCGCCGATGCCAGGTCGCGGCCAAGCGGCTTCTCGAGCACTACGCGGGCATTGCGGTCGACCAGTCCGGCTTCGGCCAGCTTGTCACAGATAGTGGTGAACAGCGACGGCGCAGTGGCCAGGTAGAACACGCGCTCCGCGCCGGAACGCGAAACTTTAGCCAGCGGCGCCATGCCATCCTTTTCCACGTCGACCCGCACGAACTCCAGCAACTGCAGGAAGCTGCGCCATGCCTCCTCCGTAAAGTTTTCCGCGCTGATGAAGGGGCGCGAATGCTCTTCGACGAAGGCCAGGTATGCCGTGCGGTCGTAATCCTGGCGGCCCGTGGAAATGATGCGGGTCCCAGGCGGCAGGTTGCCGTGCAGGTGGGCCATATACAGCGCCGGCAGCAGCTTGCGCATAGCGAGGTCACCCACCCCGCCGAAGATGATCATGTCGAGTGGCAGGCTGGAGTCGAATTGGGGAGTAGATGTCATGTAGGGGCTCAAAAACGTTGGCGGTAGCGGGTCAGAACAATAATAATACCCAAACTCTTGCCACTCGGCAGGAAGCCCGGCGAGCGGGAGCGGCCGGCACGTGTGCCTCGACCACAACACATGTCACCGGGTTCGTGAAGTAGCTTACGTCTTCATTATTCATGTGCTAACCTAGATCATTACATGCTAGCCATTAACTCGCGCCATTTCCGAACGTCGCCATGAGTGACATTCCCAAAAGATGCCGTCGCAATGATCCGCGGATGGCTGAACGTACGAATTGCGGGGTATCCCTGCAGTTCATTGCGGGCGTAGACGAGGCACAGCGCTACCTGATCAACGCGGGGGTTCCCCCTTCCGTCGTCGAGCGGGTCCTTCGTGGCAGCGCAAATTGTCGGCGCACTACCAAGTAATCACAGCAGCAATATCCAGATGTGTGGCGTATATGTTCGCCAGGGCACGATACGCTTGACAACGGATTTCGTATCAGCAACGCTTGAAGCCTCGGTTCGTTGGGATTTTGTGTTTCGCGGAAGGATGTACTCATGACGGACTCGGCTCAAGCAATCGATTTCTCCAAATTGACGCCCATCGAGTTGATGTTCGGCGAGGATTTCGAAGAGGCCCAGCAACTTGCTGCGCTATGCGAAGAGGCGGAGTTGTACCTCTCCTCTTTCGGTTGGTGCAAGGGCGTCAAGAAGGCCTACTTTGGGCTGGGCGTCTCGGACCTCATTGGCATCTTCCTGTTCGAGCTGATGTCATCTGAAGACGCGCGGGATAAATTCCTCTGGGTCGTCGCTGGCGACTTTCCTCCCGCCTGCCTGGCCACCGACAATTGTCCCAATCCCGCCATCGCATTACGCGAGTACGTCCAGAAGATGAGGCACTGGTGCAGCAGGGCCCTGGCCGAGGGAAAAATCGATGCCGAGCAGGAGCGCAACCTGATGCGACGCATTACATTGCTGGGCAGCGAAGTTCTCAGCCATTATCGTGATGAGCTGAATTGACGCGTGTCACGCGCCTGCGGGGCAGGCTGCCACCAGCCCGAGCGTCGCCCAGCCAAATGCGGCCACGGATTCGCTGACGCATGTCGTTGCCCGGGTGTGGGGCCCCATCGGCCAGGCTGGCCTGGTCTTGCTACTGCTGCTGTTCATACTGCTGGAGCATGAATCGCTGCAGGACCGCCTGATCCGGCTTGCCGGGGACGCCGAAATCAGCCGCACGGTACGCGCCCTGGCCGATGCCGCCCATGGCGTTTCACGCTTCTTCTTCTGCCAGCTGCTGGTCAATACCGGTTTTGGCGTCGCCGTCGGGCTTGGGCTTTGGCTGGCGGGGCTGCCCCACGCCCTGTTGTGGGGCACCTTGTCGGCCTTGCTGCGTTTCGTACCCTTTGTGGGCGCGCTCGCCGCTGGCGGCTTGATCGGCGTATTTGGGGCAGCGGCGGCCCCGGGATGGAGCCTGGCGCTGAAATGCGTGATTTTGTTTGTCACGCTTGAATTGGTCGTGGCACATTGGATCGAGCCGCGCTTGTATGCCCACAGCACCGGTCTGTCGCCATTGGCCGTGGTGGTGTCCGCCCTGTGCTGGGGGACACTATGGGGTCCGCCCGGCCTGCTGGTGGCGACGCCGCTGACGGTGTGCCTGATGGTGGCTGCACGCCATGTGCGCGGCTTGGCGCCGCTGGCCATGCTGCTCGGCCAGGCACCGGATGTGACAGGCGCCCAGCGATTCTTCCTGCGTGCCCTGGCCGGTGATACCAAGGCGATCACGCATGATGCGCAGGCCCTGCTGCAGCGAGCGACGTTCGCCCGCTATTGCGACCAGGTCCTGCTGCCGGGTCTGGCGCTGGCGGCCAGCGAGTTGCAATTGGGACTGATCGACTGCGACCAGCAAAGCGAACTGCGCTACACGATTGCCGAGGTTGCCGAAACATTGGCGCCGGCCGGAGCCCCACCCGCCCGGCGCCGCCACCGCACGGCGCTGCTCGACGCCAGTGTCGGCGCGCACTTGCGGCACCGGCGCGAAGCACGGCTCGGACGCTGGCAAGGGTCGCTCGACGTGCCGCTTGGCTCGATCGACCTGTGTGCCGGCCTGCAGACCGAGCGCGACGACCTGGTCGCAGAATTGCTGGCACGCGCCCTGCGCGAAGCCGGCATGGACGCGCGCAGCGTGCTCCTGCCCTTACCTCACCAGGAACACGCGCCGGATAAGGCAAGCCTGGTCCGCATGGTATTCCTGCCCCTGCCAATGGCGGACATGCTGGGCGAATGGAAGCAGGCCGCCGCCGCGGTACGCGTTCTATTACCGCAAGCATGGCTGGTCGCGGTCCAATTGCCGGGCGATCCGCCGCCACCTCCGGAAGTGCGCGCTGCGGTGGACATCGTGCTGCATTCCTTTGAAGCGGCTGTGTCCTTCGCGGCGCACCAGCACAGCGCCGCCCAGCGGAGCGCACCGTGACGCCACCGATGCGGCGGCCGGGACGCCCGCGCAACGGCGAAGCCGAACTGCGCCGTGCGCAACTGCTTTCCGATGCAACCACCCTCTTCCTGCAGCGCGGCTATCACGGGGTGAGCCTGGCTCAGCTTGCGACGTACGGACGCGTCGCCGTGCGTACGATATACCAGGAGTTCGGCGGCAAGCCGGGACTGCTGCAAGCCATCCTACAATCCGAGCCCGATCAGGGGCCTCAATGCGCATTATGGCCGGCCCGCGGCAACGATATCGCCTCAATGCTGCAAGGCTTCGCGGCCGAGTACTGGCACGCCCAGGCCTGCCGGCATGCCCAAGCCTGGCACCAGCTAAGGCACGAAGCCGCAAGCGCCGGGCTAATCAGTCCCATCCAAAATGACGACGGTTTCAGGGCGCGGCTGGCCGCATACTTCGCCAGTGACGCAGTGGGCTCGCAAATGCGCAACGACTTGCCGAACGACTTCCTCACCTGCCTGTTCATCGCCTGCATCGGCGCCGATTGCCCGCCGCTCAAAACCAGCGAGAGCTCCATTCAACGCGTTTCGATCGCCGCACGGGTCGCCCTCTTCCTACGAGCCGTGCGCCGCAATTCATTCGTTGGGACGCAGCACTTCCCAATCTGATCTCAGAAGCAGGATTGCATACGTGAGGGCCAGTGAACTGAGCCACTCGGTGACGTGGCCATGCGCCACAATCAGGCAGAGGATGTGGGATTCGAGCTCGAGGTCATGCTGCGTCGACACAAAGAAATGCATGCCGGGTTCTGAATTACGAAAACAATCAATGACGGAACAATTTTCGTCAACCGCAGTGCATACCGTCTTCGGTCCGATTCAGCGGTGATAACATCCGCGAAATTCAGCCGGCCAACAGGGCCAATGGCATGGCGCGACTGCCACCGTCAGACCAACACGGAAAGAAACCATGAAACATCCATACAAGCACCGGACCGCCATGGAAGCGGCCGTGGCCACGGCGTTGTATGTCCTGTCAGCGCTGCCCGCCGGTGCCGATGCAGCCAATCCGGCCCAGCGCGCCATGGACTTGGTGACGCGCATGACGCTGGAGGAAAAGGCCAGCCAACTGCAATACGACTCGCCCGCCATCGCCCGCCTGGCCATTCCCCGCTACAACTGGTGGAATGAAGGCTTGCACGGCGTCGCCCGCGCCGGCAACGCCACGGTCTTCCCACAGGCCATCGGACTGGCAGCCACCTGGAACAGTGCGCTGGTGAAGCGGGTGGGTGACACGGTCGCCACTGAATTCCGCGCCAAGTACCTCGAAACGGTCAGCGCCGATGGCGGCACCCAGCTTTACCGGGGACTGACAGTCTGGTCACCCAACGTCAACATTTTCCGCGATCCGCGCTGGGGCCGCGGCCAGGAGACGTATGGCGAAGACCCTTACCTGACATCGCGTACGGCAGTAGCATATGTGCGCGGCTTGCAGGGGGAGGACCCTCTGGCACCCAAGGTGTCAGCCGCTGTCAAGCATTTTGCCGTACACAGCGGCCCCGAATCGGACCGGCACCGTGAAGACGTGCACCCTGCGCGGCGCGACCTGGCCGAGACATACCTGCCCGCTTTCCACGCCACCGTCACGCAAGGCAAAGCGTTGTCCGTCATGTGCGCCTACAACGCCGTCGACGGCGTGCCGGCGTGCGCGAACACTTCGCTGCTGAAGGATTACCTGCGCGGAGCCTGGAAATTCCAAGGGCATATCGTGTCCGACTGCGGCGCCGTGGCCGACATCTATTCGGATGGCGCACACCGATATGTCAAGACGCCGGAAGAGGCGGTTGCTGCGGCCGTCAAGGCCGGCACCGACCTGCTCTGTGAATTCGGCGGCTCACCGACCGCAGCCCCCGCCACCACGGTGCGCGCCGTAGAGCAAGGCTTGCTGGCCGAGGCAGACCTCGACCGCGCCGTGCAGCGGCTACTCGCGGCGCGCATCCGCCTGGGACTGCTCGACGCCCCGGATAAGCGCCCATTCAGGGAGATCACGGCCAAGGACTACGACACGCCCGCCCACCGCCGCCTGAATCTGGAAGCAGCGCGCCAATCGCTGGTGCTGCTGAAAAACGACGGCCTGCTGCCGCTGAAGCAAGCGCCGCGGCACATCGCCGTGATCGGGCCGAACGCGGACAGCGTCGATGCGTTGGTGGGCAACTACAATGGCACCCCTTCCAAGCCCGTCACCGTGCTGGAAGGTATCCGCGCCCGCTTCCCGGCCGCTAAGGTGACGTACGTGGAAGGTACGGGCTGGGTCGCTCCGCCCCTACAGGACGTGCCGCCCGAGAGCCTGTGCGTGGACAGCGCCTGTACCCAGGCTGGCGTGAAGCTGGAGCGCTTCGACAGCCTCAACTTGGAAGGCGCGCCAAGCGCCACGGAAATCCTGGCAAAAGCCGAATTCAAATGGGGCTGGCCCAACGCCTACGACCGCAAGACGTCGACGCGCTGGACCGGTTATGTGCGTGCCACCGAGAGCGGCATGCACAATTTCCGCCTGAAGAGCAACCACGGCTACCGCATCCGCGTTGACGGCAAGATGGTGGCGGACTTGTGGGACATGGCGTGGCCAACATCGAAAACCGAAATCAGCCTGCAAGCGGGCAAGGTGTACCGCATCGACGTCGAAGCACAGCAGATGGGCTGGGATGGCGACCAGCGCCTTCAGTGGAGCAAGCCCAGCTTCGATGACACCGCGGCGCTGGAAGCGGCCGGAAAGGCCGACCTTGTGGTCTACGTCAGCGGCTTGAACTGGCAGCTGGAAGGTGAGGAAATGTCGGTGCATGCGCCCGGTTTTGCCGGCGGCGACCGCACCAGCATCGACCTGCCCGCCCCGCAGGAAGCGCTGCTGGAGCGCCTGGGCGCGCTGGGCCGGCCGATGGTGCTGGTCAACATGAGCGGCAGCGCCATGGCGCTGAACTGGGCCGATAGGCAAGTGCCCGCCATCATCCAGGCTTGGTATCCGGGCGGCGAGGGGGGACAGGCCGTGGCCGAACTCATTGCGGGCGACTTCAGTCCGGCTGGCCGCCTGCCCGTCACGTTCTACAAGTCCGCCGCCGACCTTCCTCCGTTCAAGGATTACGGCATGCAGGGCCGCACCTACAAATACTTCAAAGGCGAGCCGTTGTACCCGTTCGGTCACGGCCTGAGCTATACGCACTTCAGCTATACAGCCAGCGCACCCACGCCGAAAACCACGTGCGCCGGCTGCAGGATCAAATTCGTGGTGGGCGTGAGAAACGACGGCCAGCGCGCCGGTGACGAAGTGGTTCAGGTGTACGTCAGCCGTCCAGGCGACGCCGCGCCCAACAGCACGCTGGCCGGTTTCACCCGCATCAGCCTGAAGCCAGGCGAGCAGCGCAGGATCACGTTCGAACTCGAAGGCAAGGCATTGAGCACCGTGGACACGAATGGCAACCGTATCGTGGAACCCGGGCCCGCCACCATCTGGGTCGGCGGCGGCCAGCCAGCCGGGCCGACGGTGACTCGCCAGTCATCCGGCGTGAAACTGCAGGTGACGGTCAAAGGACGCCGCAGCTTGCCGCAGTTCTGATTCAGCAGGGGGCGGCGCAACGTGTCATCCGCTCTGCCCGATTGCACGATCAACGTGCGAGCCCCCGGCGAAGCATTCAACTGCGAGAAAAAGAAAAAGCCCCGATTCTTATCGGGGCTTTCTCAGCGCTCTGGCGGAGAGGGTGTCTGTAGTATTAAGAGTGAAAAAACCGCTCTACGGGATTCAATCCACCTTTCCATCACCCTGGATCTGAGACCATTATGTTCTTTTCAGCAAAGTAGCGCCCTCCCCCGCGTCCCATCGGACTGCCAGCAGGTATATCAGGAACGAAACCGACGCTAATCCGAACAATCCCCCGAGAAGCGGGCCATGGTTATCCTCCCGGAGCATCAACGCCAGCACCAGCGGTGCTCCGGACTTCGCGATAAGGGATGGAGCAGCCAACGCGCCAGAAATTGCTCCGTAATTGGCATGACCGAAAATTGACTGGGGCAACGTTCCGCGCAGGATAGTCAGGACTCCATTGCTCAAGCCATACAGCGCGCAAAACAGCACGATGGCCCAGACACTTTCCCCCGTCGCATAAAGCATCCCGATCGCAGCTGGCAAGCCTGCAATCGTAAAGACACCGGCCTTTCGAGGCGATACACGGTCTGCGAACATCCGTTCAATTAGCCGCCCCACAACCTGCATCGGCCCGATGATAGCGACCATCGTAACAACCAACTGCTCGGGATGCCCCATTTTTCGAAGCAGTGGAATCATGTGCACGGAGAGGGCGGAAAATATGAATGCGTGGGCCGCAAAAACAGTCGCCAGGAGCCAGAAAAC
>JBCNOP010000094.1:0-17726 GCA_039593775.1 Pseudoduganella sp. | reverse complement strand
ACCCGAAAGGCGAATACCTGCTGGTGTTCGACCCGCTGGACGGCTCCTCCAACATCGACGTCAACGTGTCGATCGGCACCATCTTCTCCGTGCTGAAGGCACCGGAAGGCATGACCGAGCCGACCGAGAAGGACTTCCTGCAGCCAGGCGCAAAGCAAGTGGCGGCCGGCTATGCCCTGTACGGCCCGCAAACCCTGCTGGTGCTGACCACCGGCAATGGCGTGAACTGCTTCACCCTGGACCGCGAGATGGGTTCCTGGGTGCTGACCCAGCGCAATATGCAGATTCCTGCCAAGACCAAGGAATTCGCGATCAACTCCTCCAACCAGCGCCATTGGCATGCGCCGGTGCAGCGCTATATCGGCGAACTGCTGGCTGGCACCACCGGTCCGCGCGGCACCGACTTCAATATGCGCTGGATCGCCTCCATGGTGGCCGACGTGCACCGCATCCTGAACCGCGGCGGCATCTTCATGTACCCGGCCGACAATAAAGACCCATCCAAGCCAGGCCGCCTGCGCCTGATGTACGAAGCGAACCCGATGGCCTTCATCGTGGAACAGGCAGGCGGCATGGCAACCGACGGCAAGAAGCGCATCCTCGACATCCAGCCAGAAAAACTGCACCAGCGCGTGCCAGTCTTCCTCGGCTCCCGCGACGAAGTGGCACTGGTCACCAGCTACCACCAGGAAGGCGTGTAATTTTTGCAATAATGGCGCTCTGATACTAGCAAACGCGCAAGTTTGTTTGTTATAATCCGGGCTCTTTGCCGGTGTAGCTCAGTTGGTAGAGCAGCTCATTCGTAATGAGAAGGTCGGGAGTTCGATTCTCTTCTCCGGCACCAGGACGTACAAAAACCCTGTCAGATCGTTGATTTGACAGGGTTTTTTCGTTAACCGCTCGCAACGAGCGCGACCAGCGCAAGGAATACCGCTACCAGCATTCCGATGATCAGATAAGTTTGCGAATCCATGCGCAAATTGAGCTTTTCCATTGCCGCGAAAAGTTGTGCGTCAAAATGTGCGCGTTGCTCGATGAAGCGGCCGTCAATGTGCGATCGCAGTGTTTTCAGGTCGCAAGAGAGATCAGTCACGGTTTTCTCCAGTTGCGTAGTGCGTTGCTCATATGCGGCGAGCTCTGGTGGGGGAGTGGCGACCATGGCGGCTCCTTGAAGTGATCCTACCATTTTCGCCACTCGATAATGCGCGCGCTTGATCCTCCTCAAACGTGCGCAGCGCTGCGTTACTTCACGTTACGCGCGAGGAAAGTGCGCATCAGCTTGCCGATTTGCTCGCCCTCTTCTTCGAGTGCGAAGTGGCCGGTGTCAAGCAGATGCAGCTCGGCTTTCGGCAAGTCGCGCAGGTAGGGTGTTGCGCCGGCAGCGGGGAAGATCTTGTCGTTCTTGCCCCAGGTGATCAGCATCGGCGGCTGGTGTTTGCGGAAGTAGGCTTGCCACTCTGGATAGCGGGCCGGGTTGCTGCCGTAGCTGTAGAACAGTTCAAGCTGAATATCCTTGTTGCCTGGGCGGTCCATATAGGCCTGGTCCACTGTCCAGGCATCGGGGCTGATCCGGCTGGCGTCGCGCGCGCCATGCGTGTACTGCCACTTGGTCGCGCCGAGTTCGAAGAAGGGCTTCAGCTTGGCGGCATTCGCTTCAGTTTTGTCGGCCCAATACACCTTGAACGGTGCCCAGAACTCATTGTCGATGCCTTCGTTGTAGGCATTACCGTTCTGGACCACGATGGCCGACACGCGCTCGGGATGGGCGGCTGCCAGGCGGAAGCCGATCGGGGCGCCGTAGTCCTGCACGTACAGGGCATATTTTGAAGCGCCGACTGCGGTGGTGAACTTGTCGACCACGTTTGCCAGGTTGTCGAAGCTGTAGGCGAATTTGTCGACAGCCGGCGCATCGCTTTGGCCGAAGCCGGGGTAGTCGGGCGCGATGACGTGATAGCGGTCAGCCAATTGCGGGATCAGGTTGCGGAACATCTGGGACGAGGTGGGGAAGCCGTGCAGCAGGAGCACGGTGGGAGCGTCTTTCGGCCCGGCTTCACGGTAGAAGACGTTGACGCCATCCACCTTGACGGTGCGGTAGCTGACGTCCGTCGGCGCGGCGGAGGCAGCAGCGGCGGCGAAGGCGAGGGCCAGGGATGCAGCAATGCGGGAGGTTTTCATGTTCGCTTCCTTCAAAATTGGTTGGGATGGGATGGATTGTAGGAAGCGTCCCTGGGCGCCGGAACTACGCGCAGCGAAACAATCCATTTCGCTGGGCGGCGTTCCGCCACACCCGGGGTGCCGCTAGAGTGGTGCCATCGACAATCCACTGGAGAACAACATGAAGACATTCGTAGCCGCCGCCACCATCGCACTTGCCGGGGCCGCGCACGCCGCGCCAGTCGCTTATCGCACTGTTGCTGTTGACGGCGTCAATATCGCCTACCGCGAAGCGGGCGATGCCAGCAAGCCGACTGTCCTGCTGCTGCACGGCGTTCCTAGCTCCTCCCGCATGTACGACGGCCTGCTGCGCAAGCTGGGCGACCGCTACCACCTGGTGGCGCCGGATTACCCCGGCTTCGGTAATAGCGATGCGCCGGACCCGGAAAAGTTCGCCTACACCTTCGATAACCTGGCTAAGGTGATGCACAAGTTCACCGATGCCGTCGGCGCCCAGCGCTACGTGCTGCTGATGCAGGACTACGGCGCCCCGGTCGGCATGCGCATGGCGCTGGCGCGGCCGCAGGCAGTGCAGGCGCTGGTGTTCCAGAACGGGAATGTGTACGAAGACGGGCTGGGAGCGATGTGGGCCAAGCGCAAGCCGTTCTGGGAGGACCGCACGGCACATGAGAAAGACGTCATCGCGGTGCACCAGTCGGTGGCGGCGACTCGGGCGCGGCATCTCGGCAGCGATCCCGCAATCGAAGCTTACGATCCGGACTTGTGGATGGATGAACATGCCTATCTCAATCGCCCGGGCCAGGCACGCATCCAGGCTGACCTGATTTACGACTACCAGCACAACCTGGCTGCCTATCCTGAATGGCAGGCCTGGCTGAAGCAGCGCCAGTTGCCGACGCTGGTGGTGTGGGGCAAGCACGACCTGGCGTTCACCGTTCCGGGAGCGCAGGCCTTCAAGCGCGACAATCCGACGGCCGAAGTGCATATCCTGGATGGCGGGCACTTTGTAATGGATACCCGGCTGGACGAAGTTGCTGCCATCACGGGCGCCTTCCTGGGCAAGCTCAGTTCAGGTGCGGGTGCGTCCGCAGGTGCTGCGCCAGCAAATCGATAAACTTGCGGACTTTGGAGGAGCCGTACTTGCTCTCGCGGTGCAGGATATGCACCGGCCACGGCTCCTCTTCAAATTCCGGCAGGATGACCTTCAGCTTGCCGGCCGCCAGTTCGTCGGCCATCTGGTAGGACAGCAGGCGGCAGATGCCCAGCCCGTCCACTGCGGCACGGATTGCTGCGTCGTTGCTGGTGACGGTGAAGCGCGGCTTCATGCGGACGGTAAGGGCATCGGTCCCTTGGCCGAACTTCCATTCAACGCGTGGGGTGATATTGCTGGCGGCGATGATCGTATGCTGCAGCAGCTCGTCCGGGTGCTGGGGCACGCCGTTGCGGGCCAGGTATTCGGGTGAGGCGCATAGTACGCGCCGCATCTGGCCAACGCGCAGTGCCTTCATGCTGGAGTCGGGCAGGGGACCGAGGCGGACGGCGACGTCCATGCCTTCTTCAATGAGGTTGACCACGCGGTCGAGGAAGTAGGCTGTGACGTCAACTTCCGGGTACTGCTTCAGGAACTGCACGATGCAGGGGGTGACGAAGTTCTTCCCGAACAGGACAGATGCGGTGACGGACAGGTTGCCTTTGGGCGCCGAATTGACGCCTGCTGCGGCGTCATTGGCCTCCTCGATGCTCGCCAGGATGTTGCGGCAGTCATCCAGGTAACGCTGGCCTGCTTCGGTCAGGCGCACGTTGCGGGTGGTCCTTTGCAGCATTTGTGCCCCCAGTTTTTCTTCGAGCGCTGTGATGGCGCGGGTGATGGCCGCCGGCGACATATTCAGGCTGCGTGAAGCGGCTGCAAAGCTTTCCTGTTCGCCCACGGCGACGAACACCGTCATCAAGTGCATTTGATCCATTCGAATCCTCCTCGCAGGATCGTACACTTATTGAGGTCCAAGCGGGGATTAACCGAGATAGCGGGGGGCCAGGACGAGTGCGCTTTGCAGGATGCCAAGCGCGCTGCCAACAACCAGAATCCAGCGCATGAGGCGCTTTTCGAGAGTACTGATTTTTGCGTCCAGCCGACTCTCTTGGCTATCGATCTTTGCCTCCATAGCGATCAGCCTGCCTTCCATTGCCGCCAATTTGATGTCTTGGGCTGCGATGAGAACCCTCTGCTCGGCCAGTTCTTTTGTGACCTTGGCGTCAAGTGCGCTGATCTGGACACGTATCGAAGCGAACTCGACTAGATCTTCGGCATGGTATTTTTCGACCTTGGCGTCGAGCGAGACTACGGCTTGCATGACTTCACCTACAGCTTCGGCTTGAAGGTTTGCGTTTTCCTGCGATACGCCAGCTTCGACGAGACGGTTGGCGTACTTGTTGGTATCGAATGCGGAGGCTTCCATAGGTGCTCCGTGGCTTGTCTATTCTCACATATACCCGCTGCCATCCTCGCACGGGTGGCGAGGATGCATGTTGAGGAAAGACAGGGCTAAGGAGGTTAGCGCAGGAAGTGCAGCACGGCGTCGAGGTACTCTTGCCGGCGTTCGATGTTGGACAGGTGGACGGTTGGCAGCGTGAGCAGGCGGGCGCCGGGGATGGCGGCGGCGATGTCGGCACCATGCTGCGCCGAGGTGACGGTGTCGTCACGACCGGCGATCACCAGGGTTGGCGCTTCGATCAGCCGGATTGTGCGGCGCAGGTCGGCGTCACGCACGGCGGCGAACAAGCCCGCCAGACCTTGGCGGTCGGTGGACAGCAGCATGGCGCGGAACTTGTCGATTACCGGGCCACCGGCATCGAGCATCTGCTTGGGGAACCAGTTGGCAAGGAATCCCTCGGCAGTCTCGCGCATATCCGGTGCGGCACGCACCGCCGCAATGCGCTCGTCGAACACAGTGGCCGGGCCGAGATGCGCGGCGGTGTTGGAGAGTATCAGGCGGTCGATTCGCTCAGGGGCATGAATGCCCAGCCACTGGCCGATAAAGCCGCCCAGCGACAGGCCGAGGAAGTGCGCACGCTGGATGCCCAGTGCATCCATCATCTCCAGCACGTCGCGGCCCAGGCGGTCGAGCGAATAGGCGCCGGCTGGCACGCCGGAATCTCCATGGCCGCGCGCATCGTAGCGCAGCACGCGGAAGTGCTGCGACAGTGCGTCCACCTCGCCATCCCACATGTGGTAACTGGTGCCAATGGAATTCGACAGGATCAGGACGGGCAAATGTTCGGCTCCGTCGAAGCGGTATGCGATACGGACATTGTCGCCGGTGGTGATGTACATGATGCTGGTCCTTTCAATGGATGGTTGATGAACCAGATCTTAGGTGCGCCCGTCGTCAAAATATATTATAAAGATCAGCAAATCTTTGTAAGAGAAGTGGACAATGAGCGCCTTTACCCTGCATGACCTGCAATGCTTCGACGCGGTAGCCCGCAGTGGCGGCTTCCAGCCTGCCGCAGAGCTGCTGCATCGCTCCCACCCGGCGGTTCACGCGGCTGTTACGCGGCTGGAGCTGCAAACCGGCCTGCAATTGCTGGACCGCAGCGGCTACCGCGTTGTGCTGACGCCAGCCGGCAAGTCTTTCCACCGCAAAGCGCAAGCCACGCTCACGGAGCTGGCAGGTCTGCAGGTCCACGCGCAGCAACTGGCGATGGGAGAGGAGGACGAACTGCGCGTGGTGATCGGCGACATGTGCCCGCAGCGTGAGGTCCTGGCGACGCTGGCCGAATTCTTCCGCACGCGCCCGGCGACGCGCCTGCATGTCCAGGTCGAGGCCGTGACGGGACCGGCCGAGCGGCTGTATGACGGCGACGCAGACCTGATCCTGCATGGCGTCGACCAAAGCGACCCGCGCATCGAATGGATGCCGCTTTCGAAGATCCCCTTTGTGCCGGTAGTGGCGCCGGGCTTCCTGCGCTTTCCTGTAAGCCGCACTATCAAGCCTGCGCAATTGCGCGACTACACCCAGTGCGTCATCCGCGACACCGCGCGCCATACGCAGGGCAAAGACTATTTCATGGTCGAAGGCGCGAACCAGTGCTCGGTGCCGGACCAGCAAATGAAAAAGGAAATCATCCTGCAAGGGCTGGCCTGGGGGCACTTGCCGCGTTTCCTGGTGGAGCGTGAACTGGAGGAGGGGAGCCTGCTGTCGATCGCCGGCAGGCATTTGCCGGGCAGCGTGGAAGAACTGGTGGCTGCGCGCCGTAGCGACCGGCCGCATGGACCGGTCGCACAGGAATTATGGGAATTCCTTAGTAGCTCGAAATCGCAGCCGGCTGGCCGTTCTTGAAGTTGAAGATGGTCACTGGCGAGGACTTCATGTCGCCCTTGGCATCAAACGCGTAGGTGCCGGATACGCCCTTGTAGCTGCCGGCGGAAATGTCGGCGCCAACCTTGGCCGGGTCGATCGAATTCACCTTCTGCATCGAAGCTGCGTACATCAGCACGGCATCGTAGTAGGCAGATGCGTAGACGTCAGGCTCCGCATTGAAGCGCTTCTTGAACTTGGACTTGAAGGCCGGGCCGGAAGCCGCTTTCTCCAGCAGGGCGCCACCTTGCGCGCACAGCACGTTGTCGCCAACGGCATCGCCGCCCAGCTTGCCCATTTCCGCGGTGCAGATGGTGTCGCCACCCAACAGCTTTGCCTGGATGCCCAGTTGCTTCATCTGGCGTGCCATCGGTGCACCTTGCGGCGCGTAGCCGCCGAAGAACACCGCCTGCACGTTCTTCGATTTCAATTTGGTCAGGATAGCGGTGAAGTCCACTGCTTTGTCGGTGGTGTATTCATGGCCCGCAACCTGCAGGCCGGAAGCGCGTGCCTGTTTCTTGAACTCTTCCGCCAGGCCCTGGCCGAAGGCGGTGCGGTCGTCGATTACCGCTACGTTCTTCACCTTCAGCTCATTGGCGGCGTAAAGTGCCATCTTGGAGCCGAGCTGGGTGTCGCTAGCGTTAATGCGAAAAATGTTCTTGTAACCCTGTTGCGTTAACTTGGGGTTGGTCGCTACCGGTGCGATCAGGGTGCCAGCTTCGTTGTAGATGCGGGAAGCCGGAATGGCGACGCCCGAGTTGTACGGGCCGACCACGTATTTGACGCCGGCATCGACCAGCTTCTGTGCGGCGGAAACGCCGGCCTTCGGGTCGCCCTGGTCGTCTTCCGACATCAGTTCGAATTTGATCTTCTTGCCGCCGACGGTGATTGGCTTGGCATTCAGCTCTTCGACGGCCAGGCGGGCGCCGTTTTCATTGTCCTTGCCGGAAAACGCTTGAGCGCCGGACAGTGGGCCGCTATGGCCGATCTTTACCACCATGTCCTGCGCGCAGGCGCCAGCGGCCATTGCCAGCAGCGCCACAGCGCTTACCGAGTGCTTCAGCTTCATCGAGGGGTCTCCCTTTGTTTGTCGATGGCGTGATTATCCACAATCCGGGCGGCGCGGCAAGCCGCACCGCATCATCCTGCACGGCGGGCTTTAGGGAGCGAAGCGGGTTTCTGCTGCCGCGCGAGGGCAGCGTTGATGCGCTCGATCAGGCCTTCATCCCTGCCTTTGGAGATGGCGAAGAACTGCTGGTTCTCAACCTGCACCGGGTGCGGCAGTACGCTGAGCGTGAGTCCTGGCGGCAGGGAGAGTTCGCGCACCAGCGGCGCCGCAAAGGCTCGCAGTTCGGCTTCCACTTCTGCCGCATTCTGCCAGCTTGGCTGGTAAAGCAGCACAGCGTCCACCCGCTTCAGCAGAAGGCGCTGCAAGCGGGTGGCGCGGGAGGGAATATCGTCTTCGACACGAAACAATTTGTTACGCGATTGTTCGAACTCGTCGCCATAGCCGTAGCCACGGACTGCGCCGACTGTCTTGCCTTTCAGGTCGGCCAGCGATTCAAAAGGAAAGGTCGCGTCGCTGCGGGTTACGATCCAGAGCGTGTTGCTGGCAACGGCTTCACTGTAGCGCAGCTCGCGCAGGCGGTCAGGATTTTTCGGCAACCCGAACACCAGGCCGCCACCGGTTCGGGCGTTGCGCTCGGCGCGCGCCCAAGGGTACATGCGAACCTGGAATTTGACGCCGAGTTCAGCTTCCAGGTATTCAAACAGTTTGGCTTGCCAGGGGCGCAGCGGTTTAATCTTGCCGCCTTCATCCAGGGATTCGCCCACGATGAGCGTGACTTGTTGCGGCTCGGCCTTTGAAGGCAAGCCGACGGCGCTGGCCAGCAGCAGCGGGACGTAGCGCAGCAGGCGGCGCCGGGCGAAGGAAACCATGCGGCTGATTATGCAGGTGTCTGGCGGGGCGGGCTAGCAAATTGCGCAGCCGGTAGTGCGTGAGAGCAACGCTCTGTTGCAATCAGGCATTGTTGTCGATTCGACTGCCGGGGGCGGGCGCTGGGCCAGGTGCCGGTGGCGCGCCGGCTCCACCAGGCGAACCGCCGCCTGGAGGCGTACCAGCGCCGGTGTTGCGGCCAGAGGCTGCTTCGGCAGCCGTACCACCGCCTGAGGCTCCCCCGGCAGCTCCCCCGGCGGGACCGCCGCCGGGTCGGGTGCCACCGCCGGTATTGCGGCCGGCTGCTGATTCGGCAGTACGCTGGAGGGGACGGGATTGAACCGGTGCGACGGGCGTTGTGGCCGGAACGGCAACTGGGGCCGGGACGGGTTCGATCGGTGGCGCCGCGGTGGGGGGGCGGCCGGCAGCCGCCGCGATATCCCCGGTCCGGTAGGCTGCCACGGCGGCTGCGATAGCCGGGTTGGTGGCTTGCAGGTTTTGCGCCTGCAAGGAAGTTGGGCCGGCAGCAAGGCGCGCCGCCTCGGCAGCCCGGGCGGCACGTTCGGCGGCAGCGCTGGCTTCCTGTGCGGCGGCTGCGGCGGCAGTTGCCGTTGTGGTCGTGGCAGAGGCGGGCTGGCCGATGCCGGTGCCGGCTGCTGCCCCTGGACCCGGCCCGGGCGCGATCCCGGTTGCCGTTGCACCGCTGACTTGCGGTCCGGCGGCGCTGATTGCTGCTTCCGGTGGCCGGATTGCCGTGTTGCCGGGCGGGACGGCGCCCGGCGGCGCTGCTGGGGGAGCGGCGGTAGCTGGGTTGGGAGGCGCACCAGGTGGAGCAATCGCTGCATTACCGGTCAGGGTCGCCGCGGCTTGCGCGGCAGCCTGGGCTTCACGCAGCGCTTGCCGGCGGGCTTCGAGGCGCACTTCCGTTTGTTCGTTTGCTATGTCGCGCGTGGCCTCGCGGGCCTCTTCCAGTCGCTGGGCGGTCAGGCGGTCTTGCAGGGATAACGCTTCGGTTGTCGCGGCCGCGCGCGTACGCTCGGCCTCGTCGCCGTCGCGTCTCGCCTGCGCTGCCGTTGCGTCAATCTGGGCTCGTCGCGTACGCGCGGCGGCTGTCGCGGCCTCGGCGGAACGTGCCTCGAGTGCGGCCGGTGTCGCGCCCTGGGCGGCAGCCGTTTGCTGGCGAGCCTGGGCCAGACGCGCATCGGTGGCCGCGTTGGCCTCGGCTTCGGCGTTGGCGATTTCTGCCTGTTGGCGGGCCTGGGCAAGGCGCGTGCCGGTGCCTGCGGTGGTTTCCGCTTCGACGTTGGCGTTTGCGGCCTGCTGGCGGGCCTGGACAAGACGCGCATCGGTTGCTGCTGTGGCCTCGGCTTCGGCACTGGCGGTCGCAGCTTGTTGGCGGGCAAGGGCGAGCCGTGCTGCGACCAGCTCTTCCGATTCGGCGGTTTCCGCTTGCTCAGCGATCAGGCGGCGAGCGGTGTCGAGGCGGTCGGCGGCGGCGCGCTCATCGCGGGTGCGCCCAAGCTGGCCAGCCTCCGCTTCCTGCAGGGCAGCACGGCGCGCGGCTTCAAGTCGATCGGCCAAGGCCTGTGCCGCCAGGTCCTCCTCGCGTGTGCTCTCCAATTGCCGAGCAGTAGCAGCTTGCGCTTCAGCGATGCGCTGCTGTTGCGTATCTTCCAGCTCATTCGTAGCCAGCGCCGCGCTGGCGAGCCGGCGCGTCTCCGCCAATTGCTCAGCGGCGATACGCTGCTGGGTAGTCAATTCGGCCAGGTTGGGAGAGGGTGTCGCGGCGGCAGCTTCGTCGGCAGCCAAGGCCAGCGCAGCAGCATTAGGCTGCAGGACGGCGGCTGCATCACCGGTAGCGCCCAGCGCCTCGCCGAGGGCAGAAATGGCGCGCTGCGGAGAGGCATTGAAGGCCGCCGTCAGCCTGCCTTCATCAGCGGAAAGCGTGCCACCGCTGGCGACATTGATCCCCGCCTGCCTGAACGCCGGCTGCTGCGATGTCACTGCACCCGCCAGCGATGGCGGCGCATTGGCGTTGAAGTTGTCGACGACCTGCTGCGCTGCCGCTGCAAACGCGGCCGCATCGCCGCCACTAGCCGCCAGTTCCCGCAAGCGCCGCTGCGCCAGCACCAGGTTGGAGAGGAACAGGCCCAGCGACGACACCGACGGCGCCGTGTCGGCAGGAGCAGGTGCAGTAGTGGCTGGCGCAACACGGTCGCCCAGCGTAGCCGGAGTGACGGTGGTAGTACTGGTGACAGGGTCGATAGGAATCACGCGGCACCTTTCAACAGGGACAACCTCAGGTTGCCAGAATTCGCGGCCGCACATCGTTAGATGGCGCACGGTGGATGCAGCCGTGCAGCCTTATCGTGACCCTTCCACTGCAACCACACGATGAGGAACCCGATCATGGACAACAACATTACCCGCAGCGAAAGCCCAGCCAAAGACCTGCGCGCCGGCGTGCACAGCACCATCGACAAAGTCGCTGACAACATCACCAGCATCACCGACCAGGTAGGCGCCAAAGGCGACCAGTTGAACGCTGCCTACAAGCGATTTGCAGAATCCGGCCGCAACTACGTGCGCCAGAGCCCCGGCAAGTCGCTGCTGGTAGCGCTGGCCGCAGGCTACGCTGTCTCCAAGCTGCTCGGTTCGCGCAAGCACTAAGCCGGGGAGCGCGCCGTGCCCACAACCAAACCTGACCCGGCTAAACGCGGCGCTGGACTGGCCGCGCAATTCCCCTACAACGTCAACAAGGCTGCGGAGCATGGCGCGGGTATTCCGCCCCAAGGCGCCACTGCCAGCCCTGCGGACCCGCTGGATACCGCCAGCAGCGCCAGCGAAAGCGCCGCGTCGGACAAAACCGGTGATGGCGTTCCGCCGCAGGGCGAGAACCCCAACAACGGCCCGCTCGACCGCGTGCGCGCCGATGGCGGCGGCCGCCCCCTCACCACCAACCAGGGCGTACCGGTCGCCGACAACCAGAATTCCCTGAAGGCTGGCTTGCGCGGCCCCGCACTGCTGGAAGACTTCATCCTGCGCGAGAAGATCACGCACTTCGATCACGAGCGCATTCCCGAACGGGTGGTGCATGCGCGCGGCTCTGCGGCGCACGGCTTTTTCGAATGCTACAAGGAGCTGTCGGAGCTGACCCGCGCCGCGCCGTTCGCCGCGGCAGGCAAGCGCACGCCGGTATTCGTGCGCTTTTCCACGGTAGCCGGCGAGCGCGGTTCCACCGACACGGCGCGCGACGTGCGCGGCTTCGCCGTCAAGTTCTATACCGATGAAGGCAACTGGGACCTGGTCGGCAACAACATTCCCGTGTTCTTCATCCAGGACGCGATGAAGTTTCCCGACCTGGTGCACGCGGTCAAGCCCGAGCCCCACAATGCCATGCCCCAGGCCGCCAGCGCGCACGACACCTTCTGGGACTTCGTATCCCTGATGCCGGAATCGATGCATATGCTGATGTGGGTGATGTCGGACCGCGCTATCCCGCGCAGCTTCCGCACCATGCAAGGCTTTGGCGTGCATACCTTCCGCATGGTGAACGAGGCGGGACAGTCCCGTTTCGTCAAGTTCCACTGGATTCCCAAGCAGGGGACTTATTCGCTGGTATGGGACGAGGCAGTACGCATCTCAGGCGCCGATCCCGACTTCCACCGCCGCGACCTGTGGGAATCGATCGAGATGGGCGAGTACCCCGAATGGGAACTGGCGCTGCAAGTCTTCACGGAAGAAGAAGCGGCGGAATTTCCCTTCGACGTGCTGGATCCGACCAAGATCGTGCCGGAAGAACTGGTGCCTTTGCAGCCGGTTGGGCGTCTTGTGCTGGACCGTAACCCGGACAATTTCTTTGCCGAGACAGAGCAGGTGGCATTCTGCGCGGCCCACGTCGTCCCCGGCATCGACTTCAGCAATGATCCTTTGCTGGCGGGCCGCATCCATTCTTATGTGGATACCCAGATCAGCCGCCTGGGTGGGCCGAACTTCCACGAGATCCCGATCAATGCCCCGGTCGCGCAAGTGCACAACAACCAGCGCGACGGCATGCACCGGCAAGCCATCCATCGGGGCCGCGTGGCCTATGAGCCGAATTCGCTGGGCGGCGGCTGCCCATTCCAGGCCGGCCGCGTGGGCTTCACGTCCTTCCCGGAACCGGTTCAGGAGGATAAGGTGCGCGGCAAGCCGGAACTGTTTGCCGACCACTACTCGCAGGCGCGCCTGTTCTGGCAAAGCCAGACGCCGGCCGAACAGATGCACATCGCCCACGCCTTCAGTTTCGAATTGAGCAAGGTGCAGGTGCCGGCAATACGCGAACGTACCTTGTCCATGCTGGTCAACGTCGATGCGGCATTGGCAGACATGGTGGCGCTGCGCCTTGGCACCAGTGTGCCGGACCCGCAGCCGATGGCGACCACGCGCGAACTGCCCACCTACCTGCCATCGCCCGGCTTGTCTCTGATGTCGCGGCCGGGACAGACCGGCATCCGTGGGCGCAAGGTGGCGATCCTGATAGCGGAAGGCTGCGACGAGGCGATGGTCGATACGCTGCAGTCCGACCTGGAGGCGCAGGGTGCTGTCACACGCCTGGTCGGCCCCCATGTCGGCATGGTTGGCGGGCTCGAGGCCGATATGTCGCTCGAAACCGGGCCGGCGGTGCTGTTCGATGCCGTGGTGGTGCCGGATGGCGATGCCGCGGCCGAAACGCTGGCCGCGAATGCGTTGGCAGTGGAATTCGTGACCTTGCAATACCGCCACTGCAAGCCGCTAATGGTAGTAGGCGCAGGCGCGACGCTGCTGGCTGCGGCCGGCGTGCCGGCGACCCTGCCGGGCGGCGTGCCCGATCCGGGCCTGGTTGGCACCGCCCCGGCCGACCTGCAGCCGGCACTGGTTGCCTTCGTTGCGGCCCTGGCGGGACCGCGCGTGTTTGACAGGGAGACAGATCCGCCCGTTGTATGAATGTAGGCAGCCAGGCTGGGCCGGTGTAGACTAGCCCAATGGATGAGTACGCCCCACAAAAATGGCTGCCTCATGAGCGCCCGCTGTTGCCGGGCTCTCCCTCTACGCCACTGCACTCGGCGCCAAAACGGCTCGCCTTCCTGCTGGTAGGCCTGATCGTGGCGCTGACCGGTGGCCTCGGTAATGCGCTGGTTACGGTCAACCTGGTCTATGCCCAGGGTTCGCTGGGCGTAACGACGGCGGAGATCCAGTGGCTGCCCGCGGCCTACGTCATGGGCAATGTCTCCATGAACCTGCTGCTGGTGAAGTTCCGCCAGCAGTTCGGCCTGCGCCTGTTCACCGAATTATTCCTGCTGCTGTACGCCGTGATCACGGTGGCCCACCTGTTCGTGCACGGGCTGGCATCGGCCATCGCGGTACGCGCGGCGCATGGCATCAGCGGCGCAGCACTGACGGTGCTGGGGCTGTATTACGTGCTGCAGGCCTTCCCGGCACAGCACCGGCTGAAGGGCGTCGTGCTGGGCATCGGCTTCGCCCAGTTGTCGCTGCCGCTGGCGCGCATCTTCTCCTCCGAACTGCTGTCAATTGGCGAATGGCGCGGCCTGTATTCCTTTGAACTGGGCATGGCCCTGCTTTCCTTTGGCTGCGTGCTGCTGCTCAAGCTTCCGCCGGGCGACCGCGTGAAAGCCTTCGAGAAGATGGATTTCGTGACCTTTGCGTTGTTCGCGCCGGGCGTGGCTTTCCTGTGCGCGGTGCTGGCGCTGGGCCGCACCGTGTGGTGGTTCGAGGCGCGCTGGATCGGCTGGGCGCTGATCGCCTTCATCGTGCTGTTTACGGCGGCGGTGGCGATTGAGCATAACCGGCGCAGACCCCTGCTCAACACGCGCTGGCTGACCACGGCCAGTATGACGCGCCTGGCGGTCTCGGTGCTGTTGATCCGTGTCGTGCAATCGGAAGCGGGCGGCGCGGTCGGCTTCCTGCAGGCGATTGGCTTGAACAACGACCAGATGCAAACCCTGTGGCTGGTGGCGCTGGCGGGCTGCACGCTGGGCATCCTGACGAGCGCCCTGATCATCACGCCGCAACGCTTGCAGCCAATGCTGATGTTCGCGTTGGCGCTGATGGCAGTGGGCGCGTGGATCGATTCGCAGGCCAGCAGCCTGACGCGCCCGGAGCAGATGTATTTCAGCCAGTTCCTGCTGGCGTTCAGCGGCACCTTCTTCCTTGGGCCGGTTTTCGTGTCGGGCTTTGGCGCGGTGATTGCGCAACCGTGCAACCTGATCAGCTTCTCGCTGATGTTTTCGATGACGCAAAACCTGGGCAGCCTGCTTGGCTCGGCGCTGGTGGGCACCTTCCAGGTAGTGCGCGAGAAATTCCACTCGAGCCAACTGGTCGAACACCTTACGCTGCAAGACCCGCAGGTCGCGGCGCGCGTGCAGGCGTTCGGCCTGCCTTCTCTAAGCGGGGCGGCCACGCGGGAAGCCAATATCCTGGCCTATAACGATGTCTTCCTGATGATCTTCTTTGTCGCCTGCGGCACGTTGGCGTGGATGGCGCTGCACTATGCGTGGCAGGTCTGCACCGCCACGCGTCCGGTGGCGCCGGCACAGAATGCGCAAACCGGCATGGCGCAGGTTTCACTTTCGAATTCGGGGGCCCAATGAGCACACCATCACCAGCCAGCGAGACTCCTGCCCCTCCAGCACCACCTCCAGCTCCCGACCGGCGTGGGCAATGGCTATCGGGAATCGGCTTCGCGCTGATCGCCTTGATCGGCGTGCTGGTCGTGCTGTACGCGTGGCGCCTGCCGCCCTTTACCAGCCCGATCGTGTCGACTGAAAACGCCACCGTGCGCGGCCAGGTAACGGTGATCGGCTCGCAGTTGCCGGCTTATGTAGCGGACGTGAAGGTGCAGGACTTCCAGTTTGTGCACAAGGGCGATTTGCTGGTGGAACTGGACTCGCGCATCTACCGCCAGCGCTTCGAACAGGCGCAGGCGCAGTTGGCGGCGCAAAAGGCGGCGCTGGCCAACTGGGAACAGTCGCGCGCCAGCGCCAAGGCCGGTATCGCGCTGCAGGAGGCAGTGCTGTCGAATGCGCAAGCGCAAGCCGCGCGTGCCGCCGCCGACTACGGGCGGGCAGAGCAACTGGTGGGCGACGGTTCGCTGTCGGTACGTGAGCAGGATGCCCAGCGCGCGGCCCGCGCCCAGGCGCTGGCAGCAGTGGCGCAAGCCAAGGCCAACGTGGATATCGCCCGGCAGCAGGCGCAGTCCGTCACCGTCAACCGGGGCGCGCTGGAAGCCGCGGTAGCGAACGCCGAGGCGGCGCTGAAGGCGGCTACCGTGGACCTGGACAACACACGCATCATCGCACCGGCTGATGGGCAACTGGGGCAGGTGAACGTGCGGCGCGGCGCCTACGTGGCTTCCGGCGCGCAACTGATGGGCCTGGTGCCGCGCGATATGTGGGTCATCGCCAACCTCAAAGAGACGCAGATGAATGGCGTGCAGGTGGGGCAGGGCGCCACCTTCAAAGTAGACGCGCTGGATGGCGCCACGCTGACCGGGCAGGTAGAACGCATATCGCCTGCCACAGGATCTGAGTTTGCCGTGCTGCCTGCGGATAATGCGACAGGAAATTTCGTCAAGATCTCGCAACGGATTCCGGTGCGGATAAAGATTGACCCAGGCCAGAAGCTGGCGGCGCGGCTGCGGCCGGGGATGTCCGTGATCGTCAGCATCGATACTTCCGCCGTCCTGAATGAGAAGGCAGACGGAGCGCGGCCATGAAGCGCAGCGCCGCAGTGTGCGCGGCCTTGGCGCTGGCTGGCTGCGCCGCCCGCATTCCCGCACCGGTTGAATCGCAACTGGCAGTTCCCGAGACTTGGCGCAGCCAGGCGCCCGCTTTGGCAGAGTCCGTGTCACACCATTCGCCCCTAGGGGCACACCAAGGTGTGACACGGGCTCTGCCGGAGCGGGAGTGGTGGACGGCTTATGATGACCCGGCCCTGTCTGCGCTTGTGGCACGGGTGCTGGAGCACAATACGGACGTGAGGCTGGCGCAATTGCGCGTGGCGGAGTTCCGCGCGCGCCTGGCATCGGCGGATGCTAACCGGGCGCCATCCCTGGGCGCGACCTTGACGCCGGTCCGCACGCGCACGCTGGCCTACAACGGCGTGCCATACATCACCAACCTGTTTGCCGGCGAATTCCAGGCGGCTTATGAGGTTGACTTGTGGGGGCGCCTGTCGCATGCCAGTGAGGCAGCGGCGCAATCGCTGGCAGCGGAGCGGGCCAATGCAGATGCGGCGCAACTGTCGGTAGCGGCACTGGCGGCCAACGGCTATCTGCAATTGCGCGGGCTTGATGCCCAGCTCGAATTGGCGCGCGCCACGCTGGATCTGCGCGAGCAGTCGCGCCGGCTGGCGCAGCGGCAGTTTGAAACCGGCTACACCTCGCGCCTGGAATGGCTGCAGGCGCAGGCTGAGTATGAGGCGGCGGCCGAGCAGGTTCCGCAACTGCAGCGGCAAATCAGCGATCAGGAAAACGCGCTGTCGCTGCTGGCTGGCAGCAGTCCAGGCCCAATCGAACGCGGCAAAACCCTGGACGAGCTGTCGCCGCCGGCGATCCCGGTCGGCCTGCCTTCAACCTTGCTGCAGCGGCGCCCCGACATCGCCCGCGCCGCGCACAATGTGGCGGCGGCAAAGGCTGGCGTGCTGGCGACCAGCGAACAGTTGCTGCCCACATTCCGCCTGACGGCCACTGGTGGTGTGCAATCCCCGGACTTCAGCAAGTTCCTGCACGACCCGACCTTCCTGTGGCGCGTTGGCGCAGGGCTGGCCGCGCCGATCTGGGATGGCGGCCGCGTGCAGGCGCAAACCGATGCTGCCGCCGCCCAGCGCGACCAGTCGCTTGTGGCCTACGAGCAGGCGGTGCGCGTCGCGCTGGTGGAGGTGGAGAACAGCCTGACAGCTTTGCAGCGCCTGAAGGAGCAGTCGGTCCAGAACGACGCGCGCCGCGCCACTGCAGCCGAAACGCTGCGCATTGCGCGCAATCGCTACCGCAACGGCTATGCTTCCTACCTGGAAGAACTGGATGCCCAGCGGACCTTGTTCAATGCCGACGTGACACGCCTGCAGCTACGTAGCCGCCTGCTGGGCGCCAGTGTGGACCTGTACCGTGCACTGGGCGGTGGCTGGACGAGTGACTAGCGGCTCACGTTCTTTGCAACGGTGACCGCCCACCATGGGCCTTTCGTCTGGCCCAATTGCGCGGCCCAATACCAGGCCGAGAC
>JBCNOP010000093.1:0-17938 GCA_039593775.1 Pseudoduganella sp. | reverse complement strand
CATACCAGCGTCCGAACCACCATGCCAGGCACATGCCGATGGGCGGTAGGAAGTGCAGCGTGATCAATTTGTAGTTGGCCCACTTGCTATAGTCGGGCCGAATTCCTAATGCAAGGAAGGCTATCCAGCAGGCCACAGCAACCAGCAAAATCAAAAACCTAGATAACAGCCACCGCATCCTTCAATTCCTTATCTAATAACCGTTCAGTATGGGCAAGCGTCATGCTGCCACGTACCCAGAGTCGCGCACGTAGGGGTCCTTTTTAGTGATCTAGCACGATTGCTCTACCCATTCAGGCCAGCGCGGGATCTTGCTGGTGCGCATGGCGTACACTCGGGCAAAACTGATGAAAAAGTAGAAAGGCGTGGTAAACCAATTGCACGGCAGGTTATCAAAGCCTTCCTTCCAAGTCTCGTGGCGCTCAGCGATTGGCAGGCATGCCTTGATCGCTTTGTAGTGCGCTTCGGGACCATCCTCCATGTAGCTGCGGACATACTCCCAGTACTGTTGCAAATCATTGGGATGGCGCGACACGTAACCGAATTTGAAAATTTCCGAACATTCAAAGTCCCCTCGCATATACGTGCTGATACAAAAGAACACTTTGTTCCACTCAGCCGTCAATACAGTGCCGTCCCTTTTCCAGAGGGTAGATTTTTCGATTCTTTCGATTAAATCTGATTGGCAGATGTATATAGCTGTACGATTCCTTGAGCAATCCGTCTATTGCCATAATTAATATGGCCGGCGTCAGATGATTATCAGGAAACCTATGAATGGTTCCTCTAAAAGCACTGAAATTTCTTAGATTGGCTAAGCTCGAAGAACATTTTTAAGCGAAATCAGGCAGCCTTCGCGTACTCGCGAGGCGCCTCGTATCCGGATTCACGCACGTAAGGATCGTCTTTCGCTACCATACATTCCTGTTCTACCCAATCCGGCCAGCGAGGGATTTTGCTGGTGCGCATTGCGATTAGACGGCCCAGACTGGCTGGCAGATTGAATGGAGTCATCAGTACTTGCATCAATATGCTGCCGTGCATGAGGAGAGTAAGGCGCATAAATCCTTCCCACCAGGTTTCCCGACGATTTGCGAGCGGAAGGCAGATTTTCAACATCCTATACGGTTGTTCCGGGCCATTTTCCATATATCGACGGAAATATTCCCAGTGTAAGCGCAGGTCAATTGCGTCACTTGATGTATAGCTGCTCAGCGCGAAGCTTTCCTTAATCGTTGAGCGATCGTCGTCTAATATATGGCCAACTATGTCCCACATACGTGTTCCAGTCTTTTGATAGCACCTGATAAAGAAGTAGACTTTATCCCAATCAACCGACCATACTGTCCCATTTCGTCTCAAACCGTAAACTTTTCTAGTCTTTCTGTTTAATCTTATCGGACGATGTGTAAAACTGAAGGATTCGCGAAAAAAAGCATATAGTGAAAAGGCAATGAACAGAGCTGACACTATAGCAACAAAGGCTAGGAGGCCTATAGCACCTTGGCGATTCGCTTCATCGATAGTTTCCCAACGGTTGAATTCCAACCAGAAAGTGGCCGCCATTAACCATGACATTCCGATTATGGTTAGGATTGCCATCGTTGTGAAGATGCCGCGAACCGGATAGTCCCGATCAGTTATTTCAACGAAAGTACTATTTATTTGTATGACCGACAGCTGGTAATGAGGCGTATCTTCATCAAATTCGAGAGATTGTTCGTTTACTTTAAGAACATGCTCTCTTTCTTCCTCCTGTATCGCGCGATTTACCGTAAAACCTTTGGGTTTGAGAAATTCCGGTGAGTACATGCCACTTCCCTTTACTTAATTGCCTTGCTTAGCTCTAGCATTTCAGTGTCGGTATCCTTGTAGATATTTCCGATACCGAATATGCAGTTTTCGATCCAGCTTTGTATCGCGTTGTCCTTGATTTTTTCAAGGACGAAGACTACCACTAAGAAAATTGCGACGAGAAGCAGAACCCAAGGATTGAAAGCACCAGCAAGAAGCCAGGCGATCGCCAAGCCTAAGGCACCGGACGCAAAGTAAAGCGTGGCAGTAAGACGATTCCCCTTCTGCAACTCATCATAAAACTTCAGGAAGTCCCAAGCCGCCATTAGCGCAGCACCGGCTAAGCCAAGTACCTTTCCGCTTGCCTCAAGTCGTGTTACCCACTTAACAGCAGAAACACCTTGTGCCCATCTAATGCTTACGGTGCCGAGTCCCTTGATTGCGGCACCAACTGTTTCACTTAACGTGCCCACTGTTCCCATCAGTCCGGCGGCAAGGCGCGAGGTCGCTTCCGCTTTGTCGCCTTCTAGCGCTTTGGCTTGATCCGCAATTGTTTTGGTTAGGCATACATATTGGATTACGCCGATGCATACACCAAGGCGGATATCGTTACTGATAACCTGTCCGAATTTTTGAAAGCGAATTTCGTTTAGCACACGAGGCGTCTCTAGCTTGGTACTTCCTAATTGACGCATTGCGACCCATTTAAAGGTTCCTCGGCCCTCCAACCTTTCACCTCTAATGGCTGCAAGCTTCATTTCGCGTGCGACGGCAGCATTGATCTGCGCTTTGGAGAGGTTGACTTCACCGGTTTCTAAAATTTGGCGCACCAAGAAGGCACGGAACTCCTTGCGGCTACCTTCAAACGAAAATCGCTGCCAGCCCAATCCACTATGCATACCCAGTATGGTAAAGACCAGTTTGGCGGCTCCATCGACAAAATAGCCACCTGCTTTTGCCATTGGGCCCATCATATGACCCATGAGTGCGGCGGCTAATGGCACCTCGGTACCGTTGAGCTTCTCGACGGCCTTTTTATAGAATCCCCCCAAGGCATCCCAAGGAATTGCGCGCGAATCAAACGCGGTTGCGTCTTCCACGGCCTTGGCCAGCGCATCATTGTTGTAAACCATTGCTCGTAGAAGCAGATTTTCCACTTTGCATTCGCTCTCATTCAACCACTTTTCGTACTGATTGAAACAGGCCCGAATTGCTTCGGTACCGCGCGTAAATTTGGCGACGGTTTGGGTGTATGCCGCCCCAGACTTGATATCGTTGCGATCAAAGTTACAGCTCATGCAGTTCACCATGTGCGTGCTGGTAGTCCAGTCGACATGTGCTTCACCTAGCGGGTCGATATGTGTTTCGTTAAAAGTTTTGAGCTGATGCTGATAGTTGGCATGAAACGCTTCTACGGTCGCTTCATTGAACCGTGCACGTCCGCTTTCTCGATGTGTATAGCGCCGCCAAGCGTCGGTCTGGGCCTTGCGAATGTCGGCTTGGCTTAGCGTGCCCAATGCCTCGATGCGCTCTAGTTGACTTCCACTAACGTAGCCAGAACCTGCTGTGAAGCTGAGATTTATGTTCTTTGCAAACTCGGCACTGTCGATTTCAGAGTTCCTACTATTCTCCATGACCGCATTGCGCAGTTGCAGGATGGCGCTCGATACCGCAATTTTTCGGGACTTGATCTTGTCTTGTTTGTCGAGCTCTAGATGGTTGGCCAGCAAGTGGTTCGCGTGCACTGCGATTTCAACGGCCATCGCGACCGGATCGTGCAGGCTGACGATAACGCCTTGGCCCTTGCGCAGGGCGTCGGCGGTTTTCAGCGTTTCTTCCAATTGCAGCCTGCGTGGTGCGAAGTGGTACGGGGCGTCGTAGAACGCGTTGGGTGCTGTGGCCTTGAGCGGGTCACAGGCGTATTCGGCCACCTTGCTGCCCAGCTGGTTGAGCGGGTGGACGTTTTCCTGCTTGCTGCCGGCCAAGGCAGCTTTGACGTCCAGCACCTGCATGTGCTTCTTGCGATAGGCGGCGTCTTCGTGTTTTTCCAGTACAGCCCCGGTCCATTCCACATCGGAGAATCCGAACCACACGCGCGTGGCTTTGTTCGGGTCGGGAATGGTGACCATGCCGGCGACCTGTTGGTGGCCGGTCTGCGAGCACGGTTGCGGGTTGGAGCTGAATGAGCGCGGCACCGGTTTGCCCACTTCAAAGCGCAGGAGGTAGGCGTCTTCGGTGATGAAGTAGCCTTCCCAGCGCTTGCGTGCTTCGTCGTGGACGTACAGGTAGCCGCCGCGCAGCAGGCGGCGGGTGTAGTGGGCTGAGTCGCCCAGGCCTATGAATTCAGTTTTGCTGTCGAGGTGGAGGGTGCGGGTTTTGGGCGCGCCTGCTGTGACGGGCGCCAGCGCGTAGCGGGCTACGAGCACGGGCAGGCCACGTTTGTCGCAAAATTCGCAACCGGGTACGGTGTTGAGTGTCATGGTGCTTTGTGATCAGGAGTGTGGTGTGTGTCGGCGCGCGTGCAGGTCGGTGGCAATGCTTTGCCAGTCTGCGGGCTGCAATTCGGCGATGGCGTCGAGGTAGGTCTGTTCTTCCCTGTCTAGGCCGGCGAGTAGTGTGCGTACGCGCGGGTGCGTATCGAAATGGGGATGTACGGTCATGCCATGCAGGGCGAACTGAATCTGTTCGTCTTCCCTTGCCAGAGCGTGGGCCGTGGCGCGCAGCAGGAGTGCGTCGATCTTTTCGCTCACGCTAAAGAACTCTTTGGCAGGCGTGGCGTAGGCTGGCCTGGACTCGGCTGGCAACTGTGCGATGGTTTGGTTGATTGCCTGGATGCGGTGCATTTGTTCGCCTTGCTGGCGACTGAAGAACTGCGCCAGTACGGGTTCGCAATCCGGGGCGCGCAGGGTATGCCATGCGTGGTTGCAGTAAATGCTCCATTCATCGATGCAGCCGAACAGGGCTTTCAATTGCGCCGGGCTGTAAATGCGTAGGAGCTGCGTGAGGACGCGCGGCGCATAGCTGCGCAGGTGGAATTTACTTCCGCCTGGCAGGCGGGCGATCAGCTGCTTTTTCCAGTGCGCCTGCAATTCCTCGGCACTGGCCCTGGTTTTGAACAGGGATAGCACGGGAGGCATTTCCTGTTGTGCGCTCGCGCCATCCAGTTGTTCGCACAGCGTAAAAAAGTCTTCGTCCGTCAGCGATGCCAGCGGCAGCAGGGCGGGGAGCTTGGCAGCATCGGCTTCCAGTTCCGCGGGTACCAGGGGCAGCAGCTTCCATGTCAGCGGCAGCTCGTCGCCCAACATCAGGCGATCAACCATTGCGTAGTCGTGTGCTTCCAGAAATTCTTTTGCAGACATAGGGCAGGGCTAGTTGATTGGGACTAAGGCGCCGTCGTTGGCCACAGCATTGGCCGACTTCATCGCGCACATTTTTTGTTTGCCTTTGGGCGCCTCGTTGAGCTCGGCAGTCATGCTGGTGGCGCCGGTCATGAGGAACTTCGCTGCCTTGAGCTTCATGGTTTGCGGAGTGCCTGCCTCCAGCTCTTTGCCGATCTTGATATACGATCCGCCGGCCATCAGCACAATCTCTTCCGGCGCCTGGATGACCACGCGGCCGTCGATGCTGGTGATGGTGAAGTCCTTTTGCGCCGTGGCGTTGATTTCCCCATCTTGCGCCTGCAGCTTCACATTTCCTTTGGCTGCGATGATCTTGAACGTGTCTTTGATCTTGGCCGTTGTGCCGGAGACGAACAGGCTGATCGACTCCGCGACGTTATGGATCCAGCGCCGTCCGGTGGTCTGGTTCATATCGCGCTGGGCCACCTGGTCGAGATTGGTGTTCGCTGCCACGGTGATGCTTTGCTGGCTGGTCAGCGCCGTGCCGTCGGTCGAGCCAAGCATCAGGATGCCTTGCTTGCCGCGCTGCGTGCCGTGGCCGCTCTTGCCTTCAGGGTCCGTGTTGAAGCCGCGTTCAAGGTTGTCGACCGCTTCTTTCAATTGGGTCTGGTGCCCGTCGTGCGTTTGCGCACCAGGCTTGCTGTCATCGTCCACTTGCATATTGCCTTGACCGGTTTCCGGGAGGTTGGCCGCGACTTCGGCCGCGTAATCTCCCTGGCGCTGGACTTGTTCCAGCGCGGCGCTCAGCACCTGGATGATGGCGTCGCGCATCAACTGCGTGCCGCCGGCGTTTTTCTGCTGCTCGGTGGTCAGCAGCAGTGAGCAGGCGCGCAAGGCGCCGGCTGCCTCACTGGCCAGCTCATAACCCTCGCCGCGCGCTTCGGCTTTACCATCGTTCCTCGGCTGCGTCAGGTAGCCGAGATTGACCTCGCTATGCCAATGTTCGCTTGCCAGCTGGGCACTGATCTGGCCCCTGGTATCGTCCAGGCGCAGCTGGTTGTAGCGCGTGCCGCTGAATTCCTTGCTCTTGATGCCGGACAGGGCGTAGTTGCCGGGCAGGCTGCCAACGTGGCTGAAGGTTGGTGGCGGCGCGTTGCCGTTATGCGCGCGGTTGGTGATGACCGGACGGTCGCAGTTCCCGTCCAGGAACTGGAGCACCACTTCATCGCCCGCCCGGCACAGGGCGATCATGCCGTAGCCATTGCTGGCCCAGCCGCTCAGGTTGCGGATCCAGGCCGAGTCGCGTGCAGTGCCAGACGCGCCAGCGCCCTGCTCATGGTCCTCGATCGTGCAGCCAAGGATCTTGACCTTGGTGCAGCCAAGTTCATTGCAGGTGATCTCTTCTCCCTCGTCTGCCACCACGATGGCGCTCATCGGATGGGTCGCTGGCAGGTCGATCCGCGGATCGTAAGCAGGGACGATCGGAATGCCGCGCCGTACGCAGGTGAAGCGGTTGCTGTAGCGGGCGCCGCGTTCGTCGCTGGCTTGCGCCAATGAGGACGGGTCAAAGCTGGAGGACGTTGCCGCGTTCCAGCCGTTGATGGCGAAAAGGCGCTGGACCTTGTCTCCGAGGGTTTTGGGCAGGTTGTTTTCCGCAACAACGTGCAGTTCGGTGATGACGAATTCGCGTTGTTCCTGGCAGTGACTGTCGATTTCGGCATGGCCGCTCATGCTGAACGTAACGCCGACGCAGGCCGTGCGCTGGTCCGATTCAGCGTAAAAGCGTTTGCTCTTGTACTCGTGGTGCTGGGTACGCAGTCGGGTCAGGAAGGCGAAGTCCTCGGCGTCTTTACCCATATGCGGTGGGTCGATCCAGCTGTCGGTGAGCGCGCCGGCGAACTGGTTGCCTAGCGTGCCCTGGTCGAGCAGGGAGTCGGCCTGGTAGGTTGCCATGCGCGCCGTCTTGTAGTCCCAGCTATGCCGGGTGCTGGCGCCGGGAGCGAGCGTACGCTCAGCACTCCAGGCGTTAATGGCGTCGGCTTTCTCCGTGCCGTCGGCGCGGTGGTAGCGCCATGGCGTGGCGGCTGGTTCTGGCAGTTCCCAGACGTTGTCGAACAAAACCAGCGTATGGCTCGGCATATCGTCGCTGCCCGTGTCGCTGGATTGGCCGGGGCGAATGAACCAGGCAATCCCGCGCCGTTTCATCAGCCTTTTCAGGAACTGCGAGTCGGTTTCCTGGAATTGCATTGTGAATGCGCGCGGTGGGTGGTTGCCGACCACGCCCGACAGGTCGATGTCGAAGGTGCGCGCTAGCACGGGATTGCGGTGGCGCCATTCGCTGACCAGCCTCTGGATGATGTCGGTTTCGCTCATATCGAGGAACACACGCGTATTGGTGCGCAATTCCATCATGGCGAGTGCATCGCGCACCACCAGTTGGTAGGTCGCAAAGCCGCCATCGCTTTGTCCTTCGGCCGCACTTTGCACCAGGCCGCATACCGAACGCAGGGTGCCGTCGGCGGTGACGAACTGTACTTCGACTGGCAAGGCAATGAACTGCTTGATGGGTAGCCCCGCCTGGGTTGAGACACACAGGAGGCGGTACTCGATGCCGTCACCGCACATCATTTCAACGCCGGTCACGCGCTGGACCATGAGGGCGTCGTCGAGGACTCCGTGCTCGGATGCCAGGCGCAGGCGAATGGGGCGGTTGGCTTCACTGAATGCGTCGGACAGGCCGGCGAGGTCGTGCAGATTCATGGGGGGAACGCGTTAAAAAGGCCCGCAGCGGGCCATTAAGTAGTTGTCTTAAAGCAATAATTTATTGGCGAAAGAATGCTAGCACAAATGCAAAAAAGCTAACTTCTTGGGTTCAATCGTGCGCGGATTCTTTCTTATTGAAAGTTTCCTGGTTGATTGGTCTGGCGGGGGGAGGCGCGGAGTTGCCGCGCCTGGAGTGGATTAACGCTGCTCGGAGAGGACGGCGTGGAATAGCTGGTTCAGGTCGGCGTTGACATCCGTGCTTCTGAAGCGAACTACGTCCGGGCGTTCAAGGCGGGCGAGTTCGGCTTCGATGAAGCGGTTCAGGCATGGGACTGGCTCTGACAGTCCCATTTCCGGGGCGGACTTCTTCTTTTCCAGCAGCACCGCGATCGCGTCCAGCAGTTCGGTCTCGCCTTCCAGCAAATGCAGCAGTTTGTCGAATTCGATCGGCGCTGGCGTGCCATAGCGTTCGAGCCAGCGCACGGACAGCAGCGGCCGCAATACATAGAAGTACTTCTTTAGCGGAACCATGTCAGCGCGCAAATAGCCGCGATAGTTGGTCTTTGCCATGCTGCGGTAGTGGTAAATGCCGTTTTCGCAGGAATAAACCGTCGGCAGCAGTTGCCGCGCGCCACCCGCGAAACCGCCGTGCGAACGGTACAGGATCGGTGACTGGATCCATTCCACGAATGCCGGATTCGAGCGGCGGAACAAGCGCAACGCCTTGCGGATATCCCAGCCATTGATGTCGATTTCATCGACGATCTTGTACTCGATCACGTCGCGCTTCTCTTCCAGGTCGACCGCTACGTACCAGTCGCGTGGGTGCGCGTAAATGAAGCGCACATCGTAATCGCTATTGGGCGAGGCAAAGCCCCAAGCGCGGCTGCCCGACTCGACAGCGAGCAGTACGCGCACATTATGTTCGGCTTCTGCAGCCGCGAGCCGGCGCATGATTTCGGCCCGCACATCTTCAGGTATCAATTCTTTCTCCATTGCCGCCTGAAAGCGGCGGCACAGCCAGGCATTATGGCGCAATCGGGGTATGATTGCGCTATGAAAGAATCAATCCGCACCAGACTTGAATCCATGCGCGCGGCGATGCGCCGCCATCAGGTTGATGCCTGCATGGTCCCTTCCTCCGATCCCCATTTGTCCGAGTACTTGCCGGCGCGCTGGCAGGGGCGGGAATGGCTGTCGGGTTTTACCGGCTCGGTTGGAACCTTCATCATTACCCAGGATTTCGCGGGCGTCTGGACTGACGGCCGCTATTGGACGCAAGCGGAAGCGGAGCTGGCCGGTACCGGCGTGAAGCTGATGAAAATTTCGTCAGGCGCCAGCGTGCAGTATGTGGACTGGCTGTCCGAAACTTTGAAACCGGGCCAGGTGCTGGCGGTGGACGGTGCGGTACTGGGCCTGTCGATTGCCCGCCTGCTGCAAGCGCGTGGCATTGCCATGCGCACTGATCTCGACCTGCTCGACGAGGTATGGACTGATCGCCCCGGCTTGCCCGATGCTCCGGTCTACGAGCACCAGCGCCCATATGCCGACAAGACCCGCGCGGCCAAGCTGGCGGCGCTGCGGGCGGAAATGGCGCGCCAGGGCGCGACCCACCACGTCATCTCGACACTGGACGATATTGCCTACCTGTTCAACCTGCGCGGCTCGGACGTCAACTACAACCCGATCTTCCTGTCGCACGCCCTGGTCGACCAGGAGCGTGCCATGCTGTTCGTCGGCGCCGGCAAGATCGAGCCAGGCCTGGCAGGCTTGCTGGCGGCGGACAACGTCTTCGTCGAGCCCTACGAGGAAGCGGCGCAGGCATTGGCCTCGATCCCGCCCGGCAGCACGCTGTTGCTGGATCCGCGCCGCATCACCTTCGGTACGCGCCAGTCGGTGCCCGACAACGTGAAAGCAATCGAAGCGGTCAATCCAACCACATTCGCAAAGTCGCGCAAGACGGAACACGAAGCGGATCATGTGCGCGCGACGATGGAGCAGGATGGCGCTGCCCTGTGCGAGTTCTTTAGCTGGCTGGAGAAAACCCTGGCCGATCCGAAGCGCGAGCCGTTGACTGAATTCGCCATCGGCCAGCACTTGCTGGAGGCGCGCCAGCGCCGTCCCGGCTTCGTCAGCCCAAGCTTCGGCACCATCGCCGGTTTCAACGCCAATGGCGCAATCATGCACTACCGCGCACCAGCCGAAGGCAGCGCCGTGGTGGAAGGCAATGGCTTGCTGCTGCTCGATTCCGGCGGCCAGTACACCGGCGGCACTACCGACATTACCCGCGTGGTGCCGGTCGGCGCCATCACCCAGGAACACAAGCGCGACTTCACCCTGGTCCTGAAAGGCATGATGGCGCTGTCAGTCGCCCAGTTCCCACGCGGCGTCAAGTCGCCGATGCTGGATGCGATCGCCCGCGCGCCACTGTGGGCAGCCGGCATCGACTTCGGCCACGGCACCGGCCATGGCGTAGGCTACTTCCTCAATGTGCATGAAGGCCCGCAGTCGATTTCGCCTTCGACACCGCCGGATGCGCATACCGCGATGGAGCCGGGCATGATCACCTCCAACGAGCCGGGCATCTACCGCCCCGGCAAATGGGGCATCCGCATTGAAAACCTGGTGCTGAATGTGCCGGCGCCGGATTCTGAATTCGGCGAGTTCCTGCGCTTTGAGACCTTGACCCTGTGCCCGATCGATACGCGCTGCATCGACAAATCCCTGCTGCGCGAAGATGAAGTGCGCTGGCTGAACGAATACCACGCAACCGTGCGCCAACGCCTCGCCAAGCTTGTCAGCGGCGACGCGCTGCGCTGGCTGAACGAAAGGACGGAGGCAATATGAGCCGCTCCACCAAAGCATCCAACGCGCTGGCGCGCCTGAAAGAGCGCTCCGGCAACCAGGCCTATTCGATGACCATGACCGGCAGCGGTCATTTCTTCCTGACCGAAGGACCAGGCCAGCCGCCGCTTTGCCCGCCGATGGAACTGGACGATTTTGTAGCCTTCGTGAACGCGCAGGGCCCGCAAAAAGTAAAACGCGTCAGCAAACTCGATGTAGCATTCGAAAAGCAGCTCGCAGCCAAGAAAACACCAAAACCATAAGTGAGGCAGCTATGCCAAGCATAGATTTCCTGCGTGCTTACTGGTCGTCCGGCGAAATGGCGACCAACCTCGTGATCCTGATGAATATCATCGGTGCGCTCCTGCTTGGCCTGCTGGTGGGCTATGAGCGCTCCTATCACGGGCGAGCGGCGGGCATGCGTACCTATGGGCTGGTGTGCATGGCATCGGCAGCACTGACTGTGGTGTGCGGCTATCCGTCGCTGTGGTTTGGCGGCCATATGTCTGAACTCGTGGGTACTGATCCAACGCGTGTCATCCAGGGCATCGTGACCGGCATCGGCTTCCTTGGCGCAGGCGTGATCATGCGCGAAGGCTTCAATATTTCCGGCCTGACGACGGCGGCATCGATCTGGGCTTCGTCGGTGATTGGCGTGGCAGTGGGGCTGGGTTTCTATCTTGGCGCCATGGGCCTGGCTTTCCTTTGCGCGATGTCGATGATCTTCCTGTCCAAGGTTGAGGCGTGGCTGCCGTCGCGCCATGCAATCGCAATCACCATGCGCTTCAAGCCGGGCTTCGAGCCCAAGGAAGACCAGCTGCGTGCCATGGCGCTGGAACGCGGTTACCAGATCGCCGGCGGTTCGCTGACCATCGGCATGGACCAGGGCAAGCTGGAATGGCGTTTCGTCGCCTTGGCATTGAGCAAGCGCAGCGGCTCGCCGCTGTCGCGCATCGCGGAAGAGATGACCCATTACGAAGGCATCGACAGCTTCCAGGTCACCCACGCACGCAACTAGGAGGCAGGTTTGGTCATTCATTCACAAGACGTTCTCGATTTCTGGTTCTTGCCAATCGGCGCAAAGGGCCACAACATGCAGCGCCCCGAGTGGTGGCGCAAAGACGATGCATTCGACCGCGCGATTTTCCAGCAGTTCGGCGACGTGATCGAAGAGGGGCTGCTGGGTGGCCTGCGGCAGTGGGACGATGAGGGCACGCAGGGTACGCTGGCACGCATCATCGTGCTGGACCAGTTCACGCGTAATGTTTATCGCGGCACACCGAAGGCTTTCGCCGGGGACGAGCTGGCGCTGGAAGCGGCCAAGGCGCTCGATGATTCGGGTGCCAACCAGACTTTGCCGCCGGCGCAGCGTGCGTTCTCCTATATGCCGCTTGAGCATTCGGAGAACCTCTCGATGCAGATGCGCTGCGTGGATTTGTTCGAGATGCTGGCGGCGGATGCGCCGGGCTATGCAGGTATGCTGGATTTCGCGAAGAAGCATTACGAGGTAATCCGCCGCTTCGGGCGGTTCCCGCATCGCAACGCCATCCTCGGCCGCGAATCGACGCCGGAAGAGATCGAGTTCCTCAAACAGCCAGGGTCGAGCTTCTGATGCGTAGATTGAATGTAGTTGGCGGCGGCCATGTTGGCCGCGTCCTGGGTCGCCTGTTTTCGATGGCGGGCGCATTTGCGGTGCAGGATGTGCTGGCACGCTCGGCCGACAACGCAGTGCGCGCGGCGGCCTTCATCGGCAACGGCGTTGCCGCGGCTTCGTATTCTGCCCTGCGCCCGGCCGACGTGTACATGCTGACCGTAACCGACGACCAGATTGTGCCGGCGTGTGAAGCACTGGCAGCTGCCGTTCCGCTGCGCGGGGCGGTTGTGTTCCATTGCAGCGGGGCGCTGGCCTCAGATCGCCTGCAAGCGGCGCGTGCAGCCGGCGCATACGTTGCCAGCGTGCACCCGATCCGCAGCTTTGCCGATGTCGAAGCGGTGGCGGGGGGCTTTGCCGGCACTTTCTGCGGCGTGGAGGGGGACCAGCTGGCGCTTGATGTGCTGCTGCCGGCGTTGGCGGCAATCGGGGCTAGGGCCGTACAAATCGACCCTGCCGCCAAGACCGTGTACCACGCGGCTGCCGTATTTGCGAGCAATTACCTGGTCACGGTCATTGACGCCGCCTTGCGTGCTTACCAGGCCGCGGGCATTCCGGAAGCCGTGGCGCGCGAGCTTGCGCGGCCGCTTGCGATAGAGTCGATGGAAAATGCTTTCCGCCTTGGCGCGGCGCCGGCGCTGACCGGGCCGGTGGCGCGCGGCGACATGGCAACAGTGTTGCGGCAGCAAGATGCCGTCATGGCATGGGATGCGGCAACCGGCCAGCTGTACCGGGCCCTCGTCCCGCCGACCATCGCGCTGGCGGAACGGAAACGGGCCGGCCAGCTGTGACGCAGCCCTTGCAAATCACCAGTGCAAAAGTATAGTTGAAGAGCAGGTAATGCTTTTTGCCCATGCTTCTGTTGTGGGGGAGCAAAAAGATAGCCTGGGCGAGTGACAAAATTGGCCGTTAGCAATAAGCTTGTCCACCTAAGCCACACAGTTCTAGGGGAACGCTATGTTATTTTTGAAATCCACGTCTGTCACCAAGGCGCCTGGCATTTACGAGGTTGATATTGCCGCCAAACCGCCTGGCAAGACTTTCGGCGTGTACATGGCAACCGACCCGGATAATCCGCCAACTTCCGTGCTCGAAGCACTGGCTGCCGGCGGCTTCAAGCAAGTCCACAGCTCCGGTTACACCCACAAGGACCGCGGCAAGGTGCTGGACCTGCACTTCCAGAAAGATGGCACCGACCTGTTCAACGGCTGGAAGGCGGAAGAAGCCGAAGCCAACATGGCCATCATCAACAAGATCTTCAGCGACATTGGCGTCGCGATCACCCCGCGCGTCATGTCGCTGGCTGAAGCTTACGCCTGAACTTCAATGTGATACAGGGCCCAGGGGCAGGTGGTGAAGCGCTCGCCCACGGGCCTGTTTGCCATTTCCGGCACGCGATCCGCATCGTAGATCGCCCACAGCGGACCGAGGCCGCCCAGCGCCATCGGTGCGCCATCCATGTGGGTGGCAACGATAAAGCGCTGTGCCTTGGCGCGCGCCAGGGTTACCGCCACCGCATAGCCATCCACTGCACGCAATAACAGGTTGCTGCTGTCGCCCGTTTGCGCGCCCGCAGCTTTCAGCACGTCTGTCAGCAACGGGCCGGACAGGGTGTGCGGCCGGCTATCGTATTCCAGCGTGGGTTTGATCGTGACCGTCGGCAGCGTGGCCAGTGCGGCAAAGTCGAAGGTGAAGGCCTTGTCGAAACTCAGGCGCTGGCGGTGCATCATCTGGTCCGTGACGCGGTCGAAACTGCCGCGGTTCGGTTTGGCAATGGCACCGGTGACGGTCAGCAGCGTCGGGCCGCGCTCAACTTTGGGAGCAGCGGCGCCCAACGACGGGAGGGCGCCGGCCGCTGCAACGGCGCCGAGGAATTGACGTTTGTTCATTGCTATATGATAACGCCTATGGACCTGTTTTCTGCTGACGCCGAGTTATTGCCGATTCCGATCGAAGACGGCGAGCTGTATTTCATGCAGCAGCTTCCGCTGGCTGTGGATAATGCGGAAGTTATGCAACGCCTGCTCGATGAGACCGCGTGGAAGGCAGAAACCATCTTCCTGTTCGGCCGTGAAGTGGCGCAACCGCGTTTGAGTGCCTGGTATGGCGAGCAGCGCTACACCTACTCGGGCCGCACTTTCGAACCGCTACCCTTCACGCCACTCCAGCTTGAGATCAAGCACGCCGTCGAGGCCGCCAGCGGCAAGCGTTTTAACAGCCTCTTGCTGAATTACTACCGCAACGAACAGGACAGCATGGGCTTCCATAGCGACGATGAGGTGGAACTCGGGCCTCAGCCGGCAATCGCTTCGGTCAGCTTTGGCGCCACCCGGACCTTCATCCTCAAGCACAAGAAACTGCCGAAAACGATAAAGATTGATCTGACCGACGGTAGCTTCTTGCTCATGGCCGGAAAACTCCAGCATTGCTGGCGTCATGGCATCAATAAAGAGCGGAAACCTTGTGGGCCTCGTATCAATCTGACATTTCGGCTTATCTGAGGTCAAGTTCGCTCATTTTGGGCTGAACATTGGTAATTCAAGGTTGCTTACAAATGCACACAATTCTTACCGGTTCGTCTCCCCATTGAACTTTTGGCAGTGTTATCGTGCTTTCCATCGCACTTCCACAGACGAAGCGCGATCCCAAGCAAGTCCGACTTACTTTTGCTGAAAGATCACGAACATGAAAAAAATCGCATTCGCACTCATCACTTCCGCCGTCGCCCTGGGCGCGGCATCCGTCCAGGCCCAGGAGCTGAAGCCGTACATCGGCGCGGGCGTCGTGGCGAACTCGAACAAATACACCCTGCCGAATGACACCAGCGACGGTGACAAGAAATCCACCGAGTACGGTGGCAAGATCTTCGGTGGCGTGCAGATCGATAAGACCTGGGGCGTGGAAGCCGGTTATGTAGATTTCGGCAAGCAGTCGTATAACTACACCACTGGCGCCGGCACCGGCAGCATCGAAGGCAAAGCCAAGTCCTTCTACCTGGCTGGCAAGGGTACCTTCCCAATCAACCAGCAAGTTTCGCTGACCGGCAAACTGGGTGTGTCCCACAACAAGAATGACGTGAATGCCACCGGCCTGGCTTCCGCGTATAACGGCGATAGCAGCCGTAACTCGCTGTACGCCGCGGTTGGTGCTGAATACGCCTTCACCGAGAAAGTGTCGGGCGTGCTGGAGTACGAACACTTCGGCAAGAATGACATCGACCAGGGCCGCCGCAAAGGCGCGGTCAACCTGGGCGTGAAGGCTAGCTTCTGAGTCGAGGGGGAGGGCAGTTCAGCTGCTTCCCCCCGCAAAGTCCCGATCGAGGCCGGGTGCGACAACGGCAGCTTTGCGCTGCCAATGTCCTTGTGCCCGCCTCACCCTCCGTTCGGGCATTGGGTTCGCTGCATAGGGTAGTCGAAGGCTTTTTCCTTGCCCTTCGAAATGCCTTCGATGCGCGCCTTGATGCCGTCGGCGCCATCGCGCTTGTAAATGATCCGCTGCGGGAAGTCATGCTGCGGGTTCTCAAAGATCACTTCACCCTCGCCGACCGATTTGATCGGGAAGGCAGCTTCCAGTTGACGGCTTGGCTTGGCCACGTAGGCCCAGATGCCCGGCTCGGTTTCGCGGATCATGGTGTGTTCCCATTCGACCGTTTTGCCGTTCTTTACTGTGCGTGCGACGCCCAGCATGGTGCCGCCGGCGGGCAGGGTCCACATTTCGACTGAACCTTTTTCGGCGCCGGTGTGGGACCAGCAGCCGGCCAGCCAGGCCAGTTTGTCGATGGGAGCCTCGTGCGCAATGGCGCCTGCGCTGGCCAGCACCAGGCCGCATAGGAATTGTTTGCGCATTTTCGGGCTCCTTTCGAAAACCGGTAAATCGGTGTCTGACCCACAGGGTCAGACACCTGAATGATCTTTCGGCCAGCGGCTTCGGCACGCCCTGGTGTCTGACCCTGCGGGTCAGACACCGGTTCACCGGTTTTAGCCGTGCAGCGGCTTATAACGAATACGCTTCGGCTTTGCGCCTTCCTCACCCAAACGCTTCTTCTTGTCCGCTTCGTACTCCTGGTAGTTACCCGCAAAGAAGGTAACCTGCGAATCGCCTTCAAAGGCCAGGATGTGGGTCGCGATACGGTCCAGGAACCAGCGATCGTGGGAAATCACCATCACCGAGCCGGCGAACTCCAGCAGCGCATCTTCCAGCGCACGCAGGGTTTCCACGTCCAGGTCGTTGGACGGTTCGTCCAGCAGCAGCACGTTGCCGCCCATCAGCAGGGTCTTGGCCAGGTGCAGTCGGCCACGCTCACCGCCGGACAGGTTGCCAACGATCTTCTGCTGGTCCGAACCCTTGAAGTTGAAGCGGCCAACATAAGCGCGCGATGGCATTTCGAAACGGCCCACGCTCAGGATGTCGGCGCCGCCGGAAACGGCCTCGAACACGGTCTTTTCGTTGTCCAGTTTGTCGCGGCTCTGGTCCACCAGCGAAATCTTGGCAGTCTTGCCGATTGCCACTTCGCCGCTGTCCGGCTGCTCGATGCCGGCGATCATCTTGAACAGGGTTGACTTGCCGGCGCCGTTCGGGCCGATGATGCCGACGATTGCGCCCGGCGGAATCGTGAAGGACAAGTTGTCGATCAGCAGGCGGTCGCCGAAGGATTTGCTGACGTTCTTGAATTCGATCACGTCGTTACCCAGGCGTTCGGCCACAGGGATGAAGATCTCCTGGGTCTCGTTACGCTTCTGGTATTCGTATTCGCTCAGTTCATTGAAGCGGGCCATGCGGGCCTTGGACTTGGCCTGGCGTGCCTTCGGATTCTGGCGCGCCCATTCCAGTTCCTTCGCCAGTGCTTTCTGGCGCGCGGATTCGGTGGCTTCTTCCTGCTTCAGGCGGGCTTCTTTCTGTTCCAGCCACGAAGAGTAATTACCCTTCCATGGGATGCCGTGGCCGCGGTCCAGTTCCAGGATCCATTCGGCAGCGTTGTCCAGGAAGTAGCGGTCGTGGGTAATGCCGACCACGGTGCCTGGGAAGCGCACCAGGAACTGCTCCAGCCATTCCACGGATTCAGCATCCAGGTGGTTGGTCGGTTCGTCGAGCAGCAGCATGTCGGGCTTGGACAGCAGCAGCTTGCACAGCGCCACGCGGCGCTTTTCACCGCCGGACAGCACGCCGATCTTCTGGTCCCAAGGCGGCAGGCGCAGCGCGTCGGCAGCCATTTCCAGCTGCAGGTTCAGGTTGCCGCCGTCGGCAGCAGCGATGATCGATTCCAGGCGTTCCTGTTCTTTGGCCAGCGCGTCGAAGTCTGCATCCGGTTCGGCGTAGGCGGCGTACACGGCTTCCAGCTGCGCTTGCGCGGAGAAGGCTTCGCCCAGGCCGGATTCCACTTCTTCGCGGACGGTTTTTTCTGGATCCAGCTGCGGTTCCTGTGGCAGGTAGCCGATGTTCAGGCCAGGCATCGGGCGTGCTTCGCCCTGGATGTCGGTGTCGATGCCTGCCATGATTTTCAGCAGGGAGGATTTGCCGGAGCCGTTCAGGCCCAGCACGCCGATCTTGG
>JBCNOP010000092.1:0-17960 GCA_039593775.1 Pseudoduganella sp. | reverse complement strand
GATTCCAGCGGTAGCTCCAGCTATTGCCAAAGCTGCCCTGCGGGCCGCCGTGCACCAGGAAGGCAACCGGGTACTTCTTGCCCGGCTCGTAGTTCCAAGGCTTCATCACGTGGCCGTACACGGTTTCGCCGTTCGCGCCTTTGAAGGAGAACTGTTCGTACTCCGCCATCTTCACGTCTTTCAGGCGTTCAGCGTTGGCCCAGGTCAGCTGCGTGCCTTTCTGCTCGGCGCCTTCGGTCTTCAGCTTGACCAGCTGCGCGCCGCCGCCGAGGGATGCTGCGGCGGTGATCACGGTGTCTTTCTGGGTATCGAATTCACCGGCGTAGCCTTTGCCGGTCAGCGCGGTGACCTTGCCGGAGGCGGCATCGATCGAGAACAGGCGGTGGTTGCCGATATCGTCGGCATTGGCCAGCAGGGCTTTGCCGTCGGCGCGCCATTTGTAGTCGGCGATGGAGCGGTCCCAGTCTTGCGCCACAACGCGCTTCTTGCCGGTGGCGACATCCATCAGCACCAGGTGGAAGCGGTCGGCTTCAAAGCCCGGGCGCTTCATCATCAGGTAAGCCATGGTCTTGCCATCCGGGGAGAAGGAAGGCTTGGCATCCCACGCGGGATTTTCTGCAGTCAGGTTGCGCGGGGCAGCGCCGCCGGTAGCAGGGACTTCATACAGGTCGAAGTTGGTGGACCACGATTCTGCCTTGCCGGCCACGCGCGCCGAGAATACTACCTTCTGGCCGTCAGGGCTGAACTGGTAGTCGGCGTTGTCGCCGAAAGGCTTGGAATGCACGTCGCCATCCAGCGAGCCGCTCAGGCTGACCGGCGCGCCGGCCTTGCCGGAAGCGTCGATCGGCGCCGAGTACAGCACGTTGCGGCGGCCGTCGGCCCAGGTATCCCAGTGGCGCACGAACATTTCGTTGTACAGCATGCCGGTGGCCTTGTTCTTGGACTTGTCGTCCAGGCGCTTCCTGGTGCAGGCCAGGTCGGCGCAATCGCGGAACACTTCGAAGGCCAGGGCCAGGCGGTCACCCTTCGGCGACAGGCGGAAGCTCTCCACGCCCAGCGGGTAATCGGTGATGCGCACGGCTTCGCCACCGGCGTTCATCGGCAGGCGCCACACTTGCGCGGAGCCCGAACGGCCGCTCACGAAATAAACGGCATCGCCGGAAGGCGACCATTGCGGCTGGCTGCTGCTGGCATCGTGCTGGGTCAGCTGGACCGGGGCCGGCTTGGCGGCCTTCAGGTCGATCATCCACAGTTGCGTGATGCCGCGGTTCTTTTCCATATTGGTGGCGCGGACGGTGTACACCACGCGGCTTGCATCGGGCGACAGCACAGGGCTGCCAACACGGTCCATGCTCGCCAGGTCTTCGATGGTCAGGCCGCGCGGGGCGGCAACGGCATTGGTAGCCGCAGCGATGGCGGCGCCCAGTACCAGCAGGCGTAAGGTCATTCGGGATCTCCGGTCTGTTATCAAATCTGCCAGCTGGTGGCTGGCCAAGCGGGCATGATACTGTAATATTTCGCGCATGGAGATCAATACTAAGAAAATCGCGGTCTGGGGATTGACCGGCGCTACTGCCGCCTTGTGCGCAGGCGCCGTGCTGTTGACGCAAACGTGGTACTCGAAACCGCTCAAGCTCGAATGGTTCTACATGCGCGCCTTTGCCTCGGCTGCGCTGAAAAGCCCGGAGTTGACGTCGCGCCTGCACGTGCTGCCGGGCTGGCTGGAATTCACCAGTTCGCGCCTGGATGATGAATCGCCGCGGCGCCGGCGCGAGTATTACCAGGACATGAAGGACAACCTGGCGATGCTCGATCGCTACGACCGCGATGAGCTGGGGCGCGAGGCGCAACTGTCCTACGATACGCTGCACTATTACCTGAGCGCCGTAGTGGAAGGCGAGCGCTTCCAGCTTCACGAATTCCCTGTCAACCAGGTGCATGGCCTGCAAAGCGCGCTGCCTGAATTCATGAACGACGTGCATGGCGTCAGCAACCGCAGCGAAGCAGAAAGCTATATCTCCCGCCTGCAGAAATTCCCGCTCAAGTTCGAGCAATTGATTGAAAGCCTGCGCGCGCAGGAAGCAGCCGGCATCCTGCCGCCGCAATTCCTGGTCGAGAAAGTCCTGCTGCAAATGCACGGCTTTGCCGGCCGGCCGGCGCGCGAGAACGTGCTGTATACCAGCTTCAAGGCCAAGCTTGATGCGATTGCGCTGTCCGAGATGAACGAGAAGGTGCGTGCCGAATTGCTGCAAGGCGTGGCAGACGCGATCCAGAAGAGCGTCTATCCGGCCTATGCCGAACTGATTCGCCATTTTGTAGGGCTGCAGGGGCGCGCACATTCCAATGACGGCGCCTGGTCGCTGCCAAATGGTGACGAATACTATGCATGGTGCGTCCGTTTCCATACCTCGACCAACCTGACGCCACAGCGGGTGCATGATTTGGGTCTTGCCGATGTGGACCGTCTCACCGGCATCATGGACCGGCTGCTGAAGCAGATCGGGCTGGAACAGGGCAGTGTCGGTGAGCGCATGCAGCAGCTGCAACGCGATCCCAAGTACCGCTATCCCGATACCGAGGAAGGCCGCAAGCAAATGCTGGCCGAATACCGCGCCATCATGAAGGAGGCCGACGAAAAGCTGGCCGGTGCCTTCCTTACGCGGCCCAAGGCGGCGATTGAAGTGCGTGCTGCGCCTGCGGAATCGGCTGCCACAGCGCCAAGCGCTTACTACATGCCGGGCGCGATCGATGGCTCGCGGCCCGGTGTGTTTTACGCAAACATGCGATCTCTGAAAGACACGCCGAAGTTCGGCATGCGCAGCACCGTCTTCCATGAAGTCATGCCGGGCCACCATTTCCAGATATCGCTGGCGCAAGAGATGAAAGGTGTGCCGTTTTTCCGCCGTGTGATCGGTTTTTCGGCATACCAGGAAGGCTGGGGTTTGTACGCGGAGCGGCTGGCATCCGAAATGGGCTTGACGCCCGATCCGCTGGACCAGCTGGGGCGCCTGCGTGACGACATGATGCGTGCCGCACGGCTGGTGGTTGACACAGGTATCCACTACAAGCGCTGGACTCGCGAAGAGGCCATCGAATACATGATGGAGAACGCCGGCATGGCCGAGCAGGAGGCGACGGCCGAAGTGGAGCGCTACATTGTCTCACCAGGCCAGGCACTGGCGTACAAGGTGGGTATGCTGTCGATCCTCGGCTTGCGCGAAAAGGCACGCAGCGAATTGGGCGACAAGTTCGACCTCAAGGAATTCCACCACGAAGTGCTGAGCCATGGCGCCTTGCCGATGACGGTGCTGGAACGCGTGGTGGACGACTGGATCGCCGCCCACCACTAGCAGGCCTTAGATAAGCTGCTTGCCGAGCGCTTCCAGGCGCTCGAAGTAGGCGGTCATATCCAGCTCTTTACGGGCTACGCCGCTGCGCATTGCTGCTTGCGCGATTTTCGGGGTGACGGTTGGCAGCAGGCGGTCGTCCAGCAGGCCAGGCACCACGTAGTCCTTGCCGAAACGGGCGTCGCTGCGCGCCAGGCCGGCCAGGGCGGTCACGCAGGCGCGCTTCATTTCCTGGTTGATCGTGGTGGCGCCAGTGTCCAGCGCTGCGCGGAACAGGTATGGGAAGCACAGCGCGTTGTTGATCTGGTTCGGGTAGTCCGAGCGGCCGGTGGCGATGATCGCGTCCGGTGCCACTTCGCGTACCAGTTCAGGGCGCAGTTCAGGCTCCGGGTTGGCCAGCGTGAAGACGATCGGCTGCTTCTTCATGCGCTGCACGTCGGCTTGCGACAGCACGCCAGGACCGGATACGCCGAGGAAGACGTCGGCGCCTTCCATCACGTCGGACAGGGTGGTGGCGGTGGTGTCCTGCGCCCAGTCGGCTTTTTCGCCGGTCAGGTTGCGGGCTTTGGTCAGCACGCCTTTGGAGTCGCATACGAAAATGTTTTCGCGGCGCGCGCCGATATCGACCAGCAGTTCCAGGCAGGCGATTGCCGCAGCACCGGCGCCGGAACAGACGATTTTCACCTCGGCGATGTCGCGGCCAGTCATTTCAACGGCGTTCAGCATGCCTGCGCCTACCACGATGGCGGTGCCGTGCTGGTCGTCGTGGAATACAGGAATGCTCAGGCGTTCACGCAGCTTGCGTTCGATGTAGAAGCACTCAGGGGCCTTGATGTCTTCCAGGTTGATGCCGCCGAAAGTAGGGTGCATGGCCGCGATGATGTCGACCAGCTTGTCCGGATCGGTTTCGTCCAGTTCGATGTCGAAGGAATCGATGCCTGCGAATTTCTTGAACAGGATGGACTTGCCTTCCATGACCGGCTTGCCGGCCAGTGCGCCGATATTGCCCAGGCCCAGCACCGCGGTGCCGTTGGTGATGACTGCCACCAGGTTGCCCTTGGCCGTGTATTCATAGGCCAGTGCCGGATCGCGTGCAATTTCCACGCAAGGCGCCGCTACGCCTGGCGAGTAGGCCAGCGCCAGGTCGTCCTGGCTGGCGACGCTCTTGGTCACTGCAATGGCCACTTTGCCCGGCGTGCCGGACTTGTGGTATTCCAGTGCCTTTTGTTCAAGACTGCTCATTCTGTGCTTCTCCTTTGATTCTGCGAAAAACGCCCGCTACAGGCCAGTTTAGCCTGTGCGGGCGTATGCTGCAGGGCGCTACGCGGGCGCCCGGCTTGATTTTTGATTAAGGGTACAGGCCACGAACTTCGCGGGCAGCCAGCACGCGGGTGCATGCCAGGATGAAGGTTGCGGTGCGCAGCGAAACCTTCTTCTCTTGCGACACTTCCCATACGGAGTTGAATGCGTCCTGCATGATGCGGGTCAGGCGTGCATTGATTTCTTCCTCGCTCCAGAAGAAGGAGGAGAAGTCCTGCACCCATTCGAAGTAGGACACGGTCACGCCGCCGGCGTTACACAGCACGTCCGGAACGATCAGGATGTCTTTTTCGTTCAGGATGTCGTCCGCTTCAGGAGTGGTTGGGCCGTTGGCGCCTTCCAGGATGATCTTGGTGCGGATCTGGCCTGCGTTCTTGGCAGTGATCTGCTGTTCCAGTGCTGCCGGAACCAGGATGTCGGACTCGATGCCCCAGAAGGAATCGCGGTCCTGGGTCGCTTCTGCGCCTGGGAAGCCAGCAACGCCGCCGGTTTCGGCTACGTGCTTGTGCAGTTCAGCGACGTTCAGGCCACCCTGGTGCACCACGGTGCCGGTGTGATCCTGCACGGCGATGATCTTGGAGCCAGCTTCTGCGAACATGTTGGCAGCGATGCCGCCCACGTTGCCGAAGCCCTGGATTGCAATGCGTGCGCCCTGGATTGCTACGCCGCGCTTTGCAGCAGCTTCACGGCCGGTCACGAACACGCCGCGGCCGGTTGCTTCACGACGGCCCAGCGAGCCGCCCATCGAGATTGGCTTACCGGTTACAACGCCGGTCGACAGGTTACCTTCGATCATGGCGTAGGAGTCCATCATCCATGCCATCACCTGTTCGTTGGTGTTGACGTCCGGTGCAGGGATATCCTTGGTCGGGCCGATGATCAGGCTGATCTCGCTGGTGTAGCGGCGGGTCAGGCGCTGCAGTTCACCTTTGGACAGGGTCTTTGGATCGACACGGATACCACCTTTTGCGCCACCGTATGGCACGTTGACGGCGGCGTTTTTCACCGTCATCCATGCCGAAAGGGCCATCACTTCCGACAGGGTGACATCCTGGTGGAAGCGTACGCCGCCCTTGCCTGGGCCGCGAGACATATTGTGTTGAACGCGATAGCCTTCGTAGTGGGCGATCGTGCCGTCGTCACGTTCGATCGGAACGTCGACAACGAGGATGCGCTTAGGGCGCTTGAGGGTTTCGACCCAGCGGGACAGGCCGCCCAGGTGAGGGGTGACGCGATCAATTTGCTTCAGGTACTGGCCCCAAGGACCGAGATCTTCAGCGTTGAGGTAAGACGGCAAGGCATGGTTGGTCATTGTGTGACTCGCTCAGGTTGTTCGGTAACGCGGCGAATCTTATTCCTGCGCAATTGCCGAAGCCAATGCCGAGTGCGCATTCGGTTATGCAAAATTTGCATAACCTGTCTGAATGGCATTGTTCTGAACTAAAACTACAGAACCCGGACCCCGATGTCTGACCCGCAGGGTCAGACACCGATACGCGGCGGCTGCGGGCTAGTGTCAGACCCTGCGGGTCTGACACTGGTTTACCGGTTTAGCGGTCCGAAGCCGGCACCCTCCGCTTCGCCGAAGCCGGCTTCTGCTTCTCCGCCAAATGCTCCCAAAGCCGCGCCACAATTGCCTTCCCAGGCCGCGCGGTGCTTGGCCGTTCGCGATAAAGCCGAATCTCCATCTCGATTTCCCACTCCGCACCTCCGCCATCCGCGCGCGCCAGCAGCTTCTGTTTGACTTCGCGCGTCACCGCCGACTCAGGCAGGAACGCAATCCCGCGCCCCTCCAGCGCCATCATCTTCAACCCTTCCGCCATATCGGTTTCGTAGTGGGTCTCAAGATGCAAAGCCTGCTTCGCGTCCGACATGATCAGGTCAACCATGCGGCCCAAATAGGCATTGGTGGTGTAGGAAAGGAAGGGCAGCGGTGAAGTCTTCCGTCCCGGCAGCACAAACTCCGGCTGCTTGGCCTTGTCGCAGCGCGCATAGGCGCGCAAGGCTTCGCGCCCCAGCACCAGCATGTCGTAGCGCCCCGGATCCAGCTGCACCGGCTGGCGCGGATGGTGATAGCAAAGCAGCAGGTCGCAACCACCTTCCACCAATTGCAGCACCGCGTCGTGCACATTGAGTGCAATCAGGCGCGAATTGATCGGCGCGAATTCTTCCTCAAGCTGCGTAATCCACTTCGGTATGAAGGTCAACGACAGCGTGTGCGGCACCGCGAGGTCGATGCTGTTCTGCGCCGCCGCCCGCTTGCCGCGCAATAGCTCGCGCACACCATTGATCTGGCTAAGCATCTCCAGCGCCTGCTCGTAGAACACCAGCCCCGCAGGCGTCACGCGCGTCGGGTAGGAGGTGCGGTCGATCAGGTCCATGCCCAGCCAGTTTTCCAGCGACTGGATGCGCCGCGAGAACGCGGGCTGCGTCACGTGGCGCAGCTGTGCGGAGCGGCTGAAACTATTCGTTTCTACCAGCGAGATAAAGTCTTCCAGCCATTTTGTTTCCATGTACGAGATCCTAAGCAGCGGTTGCGATGCGGCGCATTGGCGTGAACAGCAATGCAAGCGTAGCGCAAACCACCAGGATTACGCCACCGCCAAAGAACATTTGCGGCAACGTCGCGCTCTGCATGATCCAGCCGGTTGCCGCAGAAGACAATGGCGCCAGGCCGAACAGGATGAACATGAAGATGCTCATGACGCGTCCCATCATCTGTGGCTGCACGCGCTTCTGGATCCAGGTGAACACGGCCACCTGCACCAGGCCCACCAGCGCGCCGAGCGACAGCAGCAGCAAGCCACCTTGCCATGCCGCCGTGATCAGGCCGAGCGGCATGATCAACAGGCCCGCCATGGCATCAACCGATAATGCGAGCAGTCCAATGCGTACAGGCTTGCCTGCGTTGTACCTGGCAGTCATGCTGGAGAAGGCCATGCCCGCCAACATGCCGGCGCCGTGGGCTGCCATCAGCATGCCGAAGGCTGAGCCATCGTGCAGGCGTTCCTTCGCCAGCACCGGCAGCGCCACCTGCATGGTGCCGCCGATCAGCACGGACACCAGGCCCCAGTAGGCGAAGCAGGTACGCATCTCCACGTCGCGCCACACTGCCAGCAAACCTTCGCCGACAGCATGCAGCACGTTTTTCGGCACCGGCGGCGTGGCGCCTGCAAGCGGCACCACGCGCGACAAGGTCCAAGCGGACAGGACGAAACTCAGGCAGTCGAAGGTAAAGGCCAGGCCGAGTGCACGCATGCCGCCATTTGCATCGCCGGCCTCGCCGATCGCCAGCAGAAGCGCAGCCAGCAACGGCCCCACCAGCATGCCTACCTGGCGCACGCCCATGGTGGCGCCGTTTGCGGCTTGCAGCAGCTCGGGCGGAATTGCGCGCGGCATGATGGACGTGCCGGACGGATAGGCAAACGCTTGCGCCAGGCCGATGCCGAGCGACAGTGCATACACCAGCGGCAGCGTGGCCGCGCCAGCCAGTGTAAGCACCGCCAGTGCTCCCACCAGCAACGCGCTGGCGTGTTTGGTCAGCATCAGCACGCGCTTGGGCGAGTAGCGGTCCACGACGGCGCCGCCAATCAGGATGAAGATGGCGCGCGGTGCGCCCAACAGGGCCAGTACCAGTCCAAGGGACAGCGGGTCGCCGGTCAGTTTAAGCACCAGCCAGGGCAGGGCGATCAAGGTGAATTGGTCGCCCAGCATGGAAAGAATGCCGCCGCTGAGCAACCAGCGGAAGTTGGCATTCGTTTTCAAGCTTGGGTTGGGAGTCATTATTGTGGTCCGATCAGGTTGGCCAGAACGGCGTTCAACGGCGCCAGTTCTTCGTCATTTGAATGCCGCAGCAGGTCAGCCGCATACTCGGCGGCGGTGCGCTGGGCGTTGTCGAGCAGCGCGTGGCCGGCGGCCGTGATGACGGCGTAGCCAACGCGCGCATCGCGTTCGTCAGCCTGGCGCGCCACCCAGCCGGTTTTCTCCAGCGGCAGCAGGGTGCGGGTCACGCCGGAGGCGGTCAGGCCCAGGCGGTCGGCCAGGTCGACGCGGCGCAGGCGTCCGCCAGGCGCATTGGCCAGGCTTTGCAGCAGCATGAAGTCGCTGAAACTCAGGCCATGGTGGCCGCCGAGCACGGTGTCCAGGCGGCGAATAATGGTGGCGTGGGCGCGCGCAAGGCGCAGACAGAATTCGAGTGCGTTATCCATGAGTATTCATTGAAAAGTGCTTGAGTAATCAAGTATATCGAAACTTCTTGCTGCGCGCCATAAAAACATTCGAATCGGTGTCAGCGGTAGACTACAGCCATGAACAACCGCAGATCTTTCCTCAAGAGTTCCGTCGCGGTGGCCTCGGCTTTGGCGCTGCCGGCGATGGCACGTGCAGCGATCGCCGCGCCGCATGAACGCAGCCTGCGCTTCTACAACACGCATACCGGTGAGACCCTGCGCACCCTGTTCTGGGCCGAAGGCCAGTTCATTCCCGAGGCGCTGCAGGACATCAACCACCTGCTGCGCGACCACCGCAACGACAAGGTGGCGGCCATCGACCCCGAGCTTATTTTGCTGCTGGACCGCGTCAGTTCACAGTTCAGCAACCATGAAGTGATCCATGTAATTTCAGGCTACCGTTCGCCGGAAACGAACCAGATGCTGGCCGAAGCCAGCGGCGGCGTGGCGAAACACAGCATGCATATCGAAGGGAAGGCAATCGACGTCCGCATTCCGGGCCGCGACCTGGAGCGCCTGCACAAGACCGCGCTGGCGTTGAAGGGCGGCGGCGTCGGCTATTACCCGACTTCACAGTTCGTGCATATGGACACGGGGCGCGTGCGTCACTGGTGACCAAGCAGCGGATACGGGTTGACCGGCTTGCCCTGCCACCAGTTCTTTTCCGGGCCCAGTTCAAACATCGCGAAATGCAGGTGTGGCGCTGCCGGATCGGCATTGCCGGTGGTGCCCACGTATCCGATCAAATCGCCGCGCTTGACCTGCTGGCCTTCCTTCAGTGCGGTCGCGTAGTGGTCGAGATGGGCGTAGTAGTAGGAGTATTTTTCGCTCGGGTCGAACTGATAGATCGTCAGGCCACCAGGTTTGCTGTTGAATAGCTTGGCAATCTTGCCGTCTGCCACCGCATACACCGGCGTGCCGATTGGTGCGAGGATGTCGAGCGCTTCATGCATGCGTTCGGAGCCCCGCGGCTGGCTGAAGGTATCCTGGATTTGCGAAGACTTGACGCCCGCCACGGGGATCAGCAGTGAGGTGCCACTGCCGCTGGCCACCAGGCCACCGGTGCCGCTGGTGTCGGCCGGCCGCATGCCTGCCAGGGAATCTCCAGCCTTGCCCGCGCTGGCGACGCGCGGCGGATCGATAGGTGCAGCCTGTGCCGGCGCGAGTGCAGGCGCAGGTGCTGCCGTTGGTTCGATAACAGGCGACGTGGCTGCTGGAACCTTTGGCGGTACAGGCGCCGGCCGGTCTCCGGGAAGCGTAATGGCGGCGGTCTCGCGGTTATCAAGCGGCACGCGGCTAAGCAACAGCAGCGTACCTCCGGCACCAAGGACGATGCCGGCAATCAGGGTGCCGAATGCGCCAATGGGTCTCATGGCAGCCTCCTATTCCTGAAGCACGACGGGCGTTCCCGGCCCCACAGCATCAGCGACGCGCGCGGCGTCCCAGTTGGCGAGCCGGATGCAGCCGTGCGACTGCGTTTTGCCGATCTTGCCCGGTTCGGGCGTGCCGTGGATGCCGTAATGATCTTTCGATAAATCGATCCAGACGACGCCGACCGGGTTGTTCGGTCCGGGCGGGATGGTCGCCTTGCTTTCGCCAGGCCGCGCATCCCAGAACAATTGCGGGTTGTAGTGGAAGGGCGGATTGCGAGCGACGCCATTGACCTTCCATTGTCCGATAGGCAGCGGGTCATGCTGGCTGCCGGTACTGGCCGGCATCTGCGCAATTACCTTGCCGCCCGCATCGAGCAAGGTCACGGTGCTGGCGCTGCGGTCAACCAGCAGGCTGGCCGCTTTCGGCAAGGGGCGCTCGCCGCCGATGTTCGGCACCATGATTTGCGTGCCTGCTTTCTCGATATCCTTGCCGGGGTTGAGCTTGCGCAGCAATGCCGGGCTGGCGTGGAAGCGTTCTCCCAAAGCTTCGGCCGCGCTGGAGTAGCCCAACGCCTGCATCTTTGCTTTCTCGGCCATGTCCTCGGGTACAGGAGCGAACGGCCCGGCGACATCGGCATCGGTCACGGTGTATTCGGCCATGACCGGCTGGCCGTCGTCGAGCGCGGCCAGCGTAGCGTCATCCGGCTTGCCCGTCTGCGGCAAGTTGTGCGCTTGCTGGAAGCCGATCAGGGCCTGCCGCATATTACTGCCGGCGACGCCGTCGATCTCTCCACCGGAGAAATTGGCCCGGTCCAGCAGCACTTGGGCGCGCACGGTTGGGGAGGGCGAATCCTGGGCCGCATGCGCGCCCGTGCTGGCTATCAACAGGGCAATCAGGGTTGTTCTCATGGGCGCAGTGTCGCGCCGTTTTCATGGCCGTTCCGTACGGTAACGTACAAAACAAAAAGGCCGCCAGGTTGCCCAGGCGGCCTTTGTTTTAGGGTCGGACCCTTGGGTCTGACCCTGGTTTACCGGTTTTAGCGGTCGCCCCAAGGACGGCGCGGTGCATCGGTGCGCGGGCCTTTGAAGCCGCCGGCATCGCGGTCGCGGTTGCGGAAATTGCTCTCGCCGCGCTCACGGAAACCGCCTTCCTTGCGGAAGCCGCCTTCTGCAGGACGCTCCGCGCGGAAACCGCCTTCGGAACGGAAGCCGCCGCCGTCAGCGCGGTTGCGGAAACCGCCTTCGGCTGGGCGCTCCGAGCGGACGCCGCCTTCATTGCGATTACGGTAGCCGCCTTCAGGACGCTCGCTGCGGAAGCCGCCTTCCGAACGCTCACCACGGAAACCGCCTTCTGCACGGAAGCCGCCTTCATTGCGATTGCGGTAGCCGCCTTCTTTGCGCTCGCCCGCGAACGGATTGCCTTCGCTGCGATAGTGGCCGCCTTCCGAACGAGGATTCGAGAACGAACGCTGGCCTGGCTTGGCGTTGCGGCCATCGCCTGGCTTCCAGCCTGGACGCGAAGCGGAACGCGAAGGCGCTGCACGCTTAGGCTCGAAGCCCTCGATCACTTCGACCGGGATCGGTTGGCGGGTCAGGCGCTCGATGCGGCGCACCAGCATGTTTTCAGCGTGGTTCACCAGCGATACGGCGATACCGTTACGGCCGGCGCGGCCGGTACGGCCAATGCGGTGCACGTAGTCTTCAGGGAACTTCGGCAGGTCGTAGTTGAACACGTGGGTGATGTTCGGCACGTCGATGCCGCGTGCAGCCACGTCGGTCGCGACCAGCACCTTCACGTTACCGCGGCGCAGGCCGTCCAGGGTGCGGTTGCGCGCGCCCTGGTGCATGTCGCCGTGCAGTGCAGCGGCGGAGAAACCGGCGATGTTCAGGCGGTCGGCGATTGTGTCGGCGTCACGCTTGGTAGCGGTGAAGACCACTGCCTGGTCCATGGTTTCGTCGCGCAGCAGGTGGTCCAGCAGGCGGTTCTTGTGCGACAGGTCGTCCACGAAGTGCACACGCTGCATGATGTTTTCGTGCTTGGTGGTCGCGGTGTTGATCTGGATGATCAGCGGATCTTTCGTAATGCGGCGGGCCATATTGCCTACCACGCCGTCCAGGGTAGCCGAGAACAGCATGGTCTGGCGCGAATCAGGGGTTGCGGCAACGATCTTCTCGATGTCTTCGATGAAGCCCATGTCCAGCATGCGGTCGGCTTCGTCCAGCACCAGGATCTGCAGCTGGGAGAAGTCGATCTTGCCTTGTTCCATGTGGTCGATCAGGCGGCCCGGGGTCGCGACCAGGATTTCCGGATTGCGCGACAGCAGCTGCATCTGTTTCGGGTAAGGCATGCCACCCAGGATCGCTACCGACTTGATGTGGCGCAGGTGCGAGGTGTACTTGGTGGTGTTGGTCGTGACTTGCAGGGCCAGTTCACGGGTCGGGGTCAGCACCAGCATCTTTGGCTGGGCAGGGCGGAAGCGTGGACGCTCGCCGCGGGCGCGCGCCGACTGGGCTTCCTGCGCTGGGGTCTTGCCGGCAGGAGCGTACGGTGCGCTGGCCAGGCGGTGCAGCGATGGCAGCATGAAGGCCGCGGTCTTGCCGGAGCCGGTTTGCGAGGAAACCAGCAGGTCCTTGCCCTCGATCGCGGCAGGCACTGCCTGCTGCTGGACTGGAGTCGGCGCGGTATAGCCGGCTTCGGTCAGTGCGTTGAGGATGGACGTGTGGAGACCAAGTGCTTCAAAAGTCATGTATATCTTTCGTAAAAAGCGAAAAAAGCTACGCTAAACCAAAACGAAACGACTCTATTTTGTATAGAAATTTCGGCACAAAAGCTTTGCGCCGGGACGGTGTCATTGATGACGACACACAGGGCGGAAGGGCTTTTTAGGCGGCATCCAATGTTCAGGGATGCGGCAGATAGTTTCGCGAAGCTGCTATTTGTGTTTTTATTTTCAGCTGCGTTGATGTGTTGCAGCGCACAAGCGATGAATTATACATGGAATCGCGGCCGCGCGGTAGCTTTCGTTTGGGTTTGCGGCAGAGCAATATTGCATTTCATGGCCCTGCCAATCCTTAGTCCGCCGTGCTACTAATTCGCCGGGTGAATACTCTGGCGTCTTTTAATTCTGTCGAGCAACACGTGCTCTGACTTTTCAATGACTTGTTGGCGAAGCCCTGGTTGTGGCTTGGTATCTGAGCCTGGTTGCGGCCAGAGCAAAATAAGGCCGGCAGCTAGCCCTGCGCTGGCAACAAGTAGAACACTTCCACATATCAGATGCCACCACTTGCTCAGCGCGCTTTTGCTTGCATGCTGAGCATTAATTTTTGCGCGAAACGTTGGAGAAAGCAGATATCGCCACGGCCGAATGCTCGCAATAAGAATATATAGGCATATCTCCAATGCGAACGAAATTAGAGAGACCAAGATTTCGGCGAAAAGTGATGCGGCAGCGGTGACCAAGGCGGGCCCTTATCTGAAAGGTGTTGCCAATATAGTACTCTTGCGGACAGTTTGACAGCAGGCGGTTTCAGCGATCAGGCCCCGCCATCGCTAGTGCTGTCAACTAGTTCGAAGTGACTGAATAAGTTTGTGGTGGATAGTAAACCGTCTCGCTCCCTTTCCCAGAACGCGTACTTCGAACGACGGCGCCACCTTCGAAGAGAAAATGAACCAGGCAATCATAAGGGCACTCTTTGTCTTCTGGAATGCGGCCGACGGATATTTCGACCAGTGGCAGCGAGTAATCGAAGCATTGACCTGCTTCAGATTTGCACTGGCCCGCCGCGACCAACTTCAGTTTGATGGTCGTTAAATCTGGCTGCTCGATTCCCTCAAAAACTGCTCCCGAAAGAGTTTTGCTCACACCGCCGAACTGCAATTGCAGAGAAATAAGGTGTTCGCCATCGCTCTTTACCGATAGCTCGCGCCCATGCCGGAACTTCAAGTGGCTTTCACGTGCCGCGAGCGGGATGTCGATCGCAGAATGCGAAGCGCCAGCAAGAGTCATCAGCAATGTGAACAGCAAGGCTCTTGCCACGTCGATCATCTCCTTTACTTATTGGTCATCATTTGTCGTTGAGCCGCGCGGCGCTTTTGGCTTGATGCCTCGGCGCGCCAATGCCTCGCGCAGCAGGAACTCGATTTCTGCGTTCACGCTGCGCAGGTCCTGGGCGGCCAGGCGTTGCAGTTCATCCCACAACGCCGGGTCTATCCTCAGGGGAAAGGCTTTTTTGCCAGGGCTTGCCATCTTGACTCAGTTATACAGCGTGCCTGTGTTGACGATAGGCTGGGTCTCTTTATCCGAGCACAGTACCACCAGCAGGTTGCTGACCATTGCGGCTTTGCGCTCCGCGTCGAGTTCCACGATCTCGCGCTCGGCCAGCGCATTCAGGGCTGATTCCACCATGCTGACCGCGCCGTGCACAATGCGGGAACGGGCGCTGACGATGGCCTCGGCCTGCTGGCGGCGCAGCATGACTTGCGCAATTTCCGGGGCGTAGGCGAGGTGGGTCAGCTTGGCGTCGACAGTCTCGACGCCGGCGGCCTTGAAGCGTTCCTGCAGCTCGCTGCGCAGGGCAAGCGACACTTCATCCATGCCGGAGCGCAGGGTCATTTCGCCTTTCGCCAGGTCCTCGCCATCGTCGTAAGCATAGCGCGAGGCGAGGTGGCGGATGGCCGCTTCTGCCTGCACGGCCACGTAGCGCTCGAAATCGTCCACGTCAAAGATCGCTTGGGCGGTATCCTGCACGCGCCAGACGATGGCGGCGGAAATCTCGACCGGGTTGCCGCGCTTGTCGTTCACCTTCAGCGTCGGCGCGTTCAGGTTGCGGGCGCGCAGCGACAGGCGCTGTTTGCGGTATAGCGGGAAGGCCCAGCGCAGGCCTTCGTTGCGGTCAGTGCCGATGTACTGGCCAAACAGGGTCAGGATGGCGCTTTCATTCGGCTGCAGCATGTACAGCCCCGGTGCCAGGAAGACCGCCACGATGATGCAGGCTGCGGCCAGCAGCGGCTGGAACCCACGCAGCAAAAGGAAGGCAAAGAGCGCCAGCAGAACTACGACGGTCAACGCCAGGTAGCCACTGTAAGAAGAAAACGGCTTTTCGGTTCGGTTCATGATCCATCCAGGTGGGTTAAATCAAAGTGATATCACTTTAGTCTCACTTTTTGACGTTGTCAAATTATTCTCGTTTGTTTAACCCCTTTTTCCTCCCGCGTCCGATTCCTGTTCAGAAGCGTTCACTTTGAAGGGAGTAATCATGTTGGCGAGGCTCATCCTGGTGTTATGCATGCTGGCCGGCGGCGCGGCCATGGCGCAGACACCACCAATCATCAGGTCCATCACGACCGGCAGCGAGGCGCCGATCCGCGTGCAAAGTGCGGCCGTGCAGGCCGTCATTTCAGGCGGCATGGCGGAAACGACGGTGAAGCTGGTCTTCTACAACCCGAACACGCGCCAGCTTGAAGGGGACTTGCAGTTTCCGCTTGGCGAAGGCCAGCAGGTAACCGGCTTTGCGCTGGACGTTGGGGGCGAACTGCGTCCGGCGGTGCCAATCGAGAAGGAGCGAGGGAGGCAGATACTGGAGGCCGAGGAGCGACGCCGCATTGATCCCGCCTTGCTGGAGCAAACGCAGGGCAATAATTTCAAGCTGCGCATCTATCCGATCCCGGCACGCGGGACGCGGACAGTGGAGCTGAAATATGCGGCGATGCTGTCGCGCCAGCAGAAGAACTGGAGCTACCGCCTGCCGTTGAAGCAATTCAGCATCCCGGTAGCACTGGATGTGCGAGTCATGGGAGGTGAAGATGTTCCGGTTGCTATTGGCGTGCCGGAGCGCTTCGCGCGCGCGGAGGGCGGCTGGCAGTTGGACGCGGCGAAGGCGAAAGGTGAAATCCTGGTGCGGGTACCAGCTGCGCAAGACAAGCCGAAAACGTATGTCGAGGAGTTCAACGGCCAGCAGTACTTCCTCGCCGAAGTGCCGGTGCCGGCCGAGCGCAAGCCGCGCAATTTGCCCAAGGTGGTCGGCGTTCTGTGGGACAGTTCCAGCTCGGGCTCGCATCGGGCCCTGAAGGCGGAATTGCGTGTGCTCGCAAGCTACCTCGAAGCAGCCGGCAATGTAGAAGTGCGCCTCGTGCGGCTGCGCGATAAGGCGGAGCCGGTCAAGGTCTTCAAGCTGGCCAAAGGGCAGGCGGGGACATTGCTTGATGAGATCGAATCGACCGTCTACGACGGCGCCAGCGCGTTGGCCGACTGGCAGCCGCAGCCCGACGTCGACGAATACCTCATGTTCAGCGATGGCCTGCGAAACTATGGCACGGGTACTTTCCCGCAGCTTGCCAAAGGCCATCGCCTATTCACCCTGAGTTCCAGCGCCGGCGCTGACATTGCGCGCCTGGCGGCATGGGCCAATACGAATGGTGGCCGGCACATCGCCATCGATCCCGTCGATGCGCACCATGCTTCGCAAGAACTTCTCACCGATGGCGTGAGGGTGATTGCTGCCCCTGGCATGCAAACCGGCGACCTGATGGTAGACGAAAGCCAGGTGCAGGCGGGCCTGCTGCGTGTGGCAGGCAAGGTCCAAGGCAGGCAGCCGCTGCTCGTTTCGCTGGAAAACCAGGGCAGGAAGTTCGAGGTCGCCATCGATGCAGCAAACGAGAAAAATGCGGCACATCCGCTTGCTGCCTGGTGGTGGGCCAACCGGCGCATCGCTCAGTTGGAAGGCAACTATGAACTCAATCGCGCAGCAATCCGGCGTCTCGGGCTGGAATTCGGTTTGCCGACCCGCGAGACCTCGCTGTTGGTGCTGGAGCAACTGGAGGACTATGTTCGGCACGATGTGACACCTCCCGAGAAGTACCGTGCTGCCTTCGAAAAATTGAAGGCCGAGAATCGCGCACAGCTTGCCGGCCAGCGTGCGAAGCACCTGGACGAGGTAGTGCGCGACTTCCAGGCCAAGATTGCCTGGTGGGAGAAGCCATTCCCCAAGAACCGGCCACCTGCGCCGAAGAAGGAAGCTGCTGTCTACCCTGTCGAATCCCGGATTGTCGAAGCCCCAATGATGGAGGCGATGCCGGCACCAGCACCAGCACCGCGTCCGGTTCCTGCGGCAGCGGCGCCAGTGGTGGTCGACGAGCTGGATATGCCCGCCGATAAGCGGATCAATGGCGGTGTGAGCGTCCGGTTGAAGGCTTGGCAGCCCGATGCGCCTTACACGGCCCGCATGCGCAAGGCGGCTGCAGGCGATATGTACCGCATCTACCTGGATGAACGCCCGTCGCACACAGGCAGCAGCGCCTTTCTTCTGGATGTGGCGGGCCTGATGCTGGAGCGCGGCCAGCGCGACCTGGGCTTGCGGGTCCTGTCGAATCTGGCCGAGATGGAACTGGAGAATCGCCACGTGCTGCGCGTGCTTGCATACCGTTTGATGGAAGCTGGCGTCCCAAGGCTGGCCGTGCCCTTGCTGGAGCGGGTGCAGGAAATGGCAGAGGAAGAGCCCCAATCGTTCCGTGACCTGGGTCTGGCCTTTGCTGCCAGCGGCCAGGAGCAGCGGGCGATCGAGCAGCTGTATCAAGTGGTGCTGCGGCCCTGGGACTGGCGTTTCGCCGACGTGGAGCAGATCGCGCTGTCAGAGCTGAATGCGATCGTGTACCGTGCGAAAGCTGCAGGACGCCCGCTCGACACGCGGGGTAT
>JBCNOP010000091.1:0-18368 GCA_039593775.1 Pseudoduganella sp. | reverse complement strand
GTGCTGTACACCATCGACGCCGTCGGCACCGTCGCTGAGGCAGCCCGCTTCCCGACCCCGCTGGAACGTATCTACGGCATATGCCTCTACCAGCCAGCCACCGGCGGCCTTGAAGCCTTCATCAACGACAAGGACGGCAGCTACCTGCAATACCGCATCGGCCGCGCAGCGGGCATCTTCACCGCCACCGAAGTACGGCGTTTCAAGCTGGCCACCCAACCCGAGGGCTGCGTCGCCGACGACCGCAACGGCCGCCTGTTCGCCGGTGAAGAGAAGCGTGGCGTCTGGTCCATCGACGCACGCGCCGACGCCAGGGCCGATCCGAAAATGGTCCTGCCAGTTGGCGGCTCGCTACGCGCCGATGTCGAAGGCATGGCAATCTACTACGGCTCCCACGCAAGCTACCTGGTGGTCTCAAGCCAGGGCAGCAACAGCTATGTAGTCGCCGATGCTGCGCCACCCCACCGCATTCGCGGCAGCTTCCGCATCGGGATGAACCCCGAGGCTGGAATTGACGGCGCCTCCGAGACCGACGGCCTGGACGTCACCTCTGCCAACCTTGGCGGCAGCTTCGCACGCGGCATGCTGGTGGTGCAGGACGGCTACAAGCGCCTCCCCGACGGCGCCCAGAACTTCAAGTATGTTGCATGGGACGATATCGCCCGCGCACTGGGCTTGCTGTAATGGTATGCTCCCCGGTAGTTCAACCCGGGGAGCAGTCGTGTCGATCGTAGAAAAACTATTCAAACTCAGGGAAGCCGGTAGCGATGTGCGTACGGAAGTGGTGGCGGGCATCACCACTTTCCTGACCATGGCTTACATCATCTTCGTCAACCCCGCCATCCTTGGCGATGCCGGCTTGCCGAAAGAAGCAGTGTTCGTCGCCACCTGCCTCGCCGCAGCGCTGGGCACGGCCATCATGGCCTTGTACGCCAACTACCCAATCGGCATGGCCCCGGGTATGGGCCTGAATGCCTACTTCGCCTACGCCGTGGTGCTGGGCATGGGCATCAAATGGCCAGTCGCGCTGGGTGCTGTCTTCATTTCCGGTTGCCTCTTCCTGGTTGTCAGCCTCCTGGGGCTGCGGGAAGCGATTGTGAACGGCATTCCCCGCTCGCTGCGCATTGCCATCACCGTCGGCCTCGGTCTCTTCCTCGGCCTGATTGCGCTGAAAAGCGCCGGCATCGTCATGGCTAACCCGAACACCATGGTCACCGTAGGCGACCTGCACAAACCGCCGGCACTGCTGGCAGTCGTCGGCTTCCTGCTGATCGTCACACTGGACCGCCTGAGGGTCAAAGGTGCGATCCTGATCGGTATCATGGCCGTCACCGTATTGAGCTTTTTCTTCGCCGGGAATCAATTCCATGGCGTGTTCTCGGCGCCGCCGTCGCTGGACGCCACCTTCCTCAAGCTGGACGTGCCGGGCGCGCTCGGCGTCGGCGTATTGAACGTCGTGCTGGTGTTCTTCCTGGTCGAACTGTTCGACGCCACCGGCACGCTGATGGGAGTTGCCAGCCGCGCCGGCCTGCTGGTCAGCGGCAAGATGGAGCGCCTCAATAAAGCCCTGCTGGCCGATAGCACCGCCATCGTAGCCGGCTCCCTGCTCGGCACTTCCAGCACCACCGCTTATCTCGAAAGCGCTTCCGGCGTGCAGGCCGGCGGCCGCACCGGCCTGACTGCCCTGGTAGTGGCGATCCTGTTTCTTGCCGCCCTGTTCATCGCGCCACTGGCCGGCGTCGTCCCGCCATATGCAACAGCCCCTGCGCTGCTGTTCGTTGCCTGCCTGATGCTGCGCGACTTGGGCGACTTCGACTGGAACGAAACCACTGAGTGCATCCCGGCGGCTATTACCGCCCTGCTGATTCCCTTCACCTATTCGATCGCGCACGGCATCGCCTTCGGCTTCATCACCTACGCAGCACTCAAGCTGCTGACGGGCCGTTACCGCGAAGTGAAGCCGATCGTATGGGTGATCGCCATCGTTTTCAGTTTCAAGTACGCCTATATCGGCGCGTAAGCGCGCGCCTGCACCCGAATCTTCAGCACGCCAATCAGGTTACACAGGCGCATCCGGGCCAGCACGAGGGCATCTTCGCCCTCGGCTGCCACATCCAGGTCCAGGTTCATGCCATGCACGCCCGGCGCCATGCGCATGGCATGCAGCTGGACGCCCCCGCGGCGCAGCGTCGCCAGCACCGCCTCCGCGGCATCCATGGCGGAGCAACGGTCGAGGCGCAGGCGGAAAGTTCTTTGTTCGGTATTCATATGAGGATTATCCGGCTGGCGGGCCGGAATAGGCATCCAAAGTTTGCCTCGTTTCCCATGTAAAATAGAAGAATCTTCTTCATTTAGCCGAAATCATGGAACACCTTGACGATATGGACCGCAAAATCCTGCGGGAACTTCGCCGCGATGGCCGTTTGAGCAACACCAAACTGGCCGAAACCGTGGGCCTGTCCACCACCCCTTGCTGGAACCGCGTAAAGGCGATGGAGGAGCGCGGCGTCATTGAAGGGTATACTGCGCTGCTCAACCAGCAGGCCCTCGGCTTGCCGGACACCGTCATCATCGAGGTCACGCTGGACCGCCACGACGACGACATGCTGCACAAATTCGGCCTTGCGCTGGCCGAACTTCCGGAAGTGATGGAGGCTTACCTGCTCACCGGCGAATACGACTACCTGATCAAGGTTGCCGTGGCCGGCACTGCGGGTTACGAAGAATTCCTGCGCCGAAAATTGTATAAACTGCCCGGCATTCGCCACAGCCGCTCAACCTTCGTGTTGCGCTGCCTGAAGCGGGCACATTCCGTAGAGCCCTGATAGAATTCAGTTATGAAATACCTGATACCCCTGATTTTCGCCTCCGGCCTGGCCGCAGGCAACGCACTGGCAGAAGATAACGAAGTCGACCACACTGGTAATGTGATGCTGTCCGCCGAGATCGGCGCGATCACCACCAGCGGCAATACCGCCGGTACTTCCGTCACCGGCAGGTTCGAAATCCTGCAAGACACCCTCCGCTGGAGCAATGAGTACACCGGCAACGGCTACTTCAAGGAAGACCGCGCGCGCGTCAACGGCGAAGAAACCAAGCAGCGTTCTGCGGAACGCTACCAGTTTGGCGCCAAGGCCGGCTACAAGCTGCTGGAAGAAAATTCCACGCTGTTTGTGCTGGCAGGCTTCTCGGAAGACCGCTTCGGCGCATACACCCGCAGCGCCAGCGTCGGTGTCGGTCATGGCTTCCGCGTATACCAGAGCGATAACAAGACCCTGGACATGGAAGCTGGCCCAGGCTTCTTCAAAGCGACCCGCGCCAATGGCGAAGAAGACCGCGGCCTCGTTCTCCGTGGCCGTGCTGCCTTCCGCTGGAAACTCAGCGACAGCGCGACGTTCGCGCAAATGCTGACGGTCGAACGCGCCTCCTGGAACACGCACTCGACTTCCGAGACTTCGCTGAGCGCCCGCATCAATGGCTCGATGCACATGAAGGCTGCTTTCAGCGCCATCAACGACTCCACCGTGCCAATCGACAAGCAGAATACCGATACCCAGACTTCGGTGACGCTGGTCTACTCGTTCTAAAGCAGTCGTACCAAAGCCAGCCCCGCCAGCGCCTGCAACACGGCGCAGTGCCACAGCAGGATAGTGTTATCCAGCGTGGCGCGGCTGGCCGCCCTCAGCTTTCCCCTCGCCGCAACGTAAATCGCCGCCGGCAGCAGCACGGCAACGTGCAACCCCTCATAAGCCAGCAAGGCCGCCACCGCAGCGCTCCACGCATCACGCGTCGGGGCAAGTCCCGCATATCGATGTGCTGCAAGATCTGCCGCAAACGCGCCGAGCAGGCAGGCGCCCGCTGCCAGCATCGGCCACCATTGCGGCGCGCGCCGCCCATTCCACCAGGCCAGGGCTGAACTGGCCAACAGCAACGCCCCCTGCATCCAGGGCCATGGCGGGCCTGGAAGGTGGGCGCCGGGCGGTGGACAGATTTCCAGTCGCATCGACAGATGTAACAGCGTAAAAGCCAGCGAGGCGAAGATTGCAGTGTCGACTACGACGAGTACCCAGGTCGCCCACCATGAATGTGATTCTTGCCGCCCTTGCGCGCCGACCGGGACCTCAACGCCTTCCGCAACCGTAGCCACAGCATGCTGCGCAAGCGGCCGATCTGCCTGCCATAGCCAGGCCACAAGCGTGACGATGGCAAGTGCGCCGCACAGCCACGCGGCGACAGCCTGTTGCACTGTCATCAGCAGGAAGAAACCCGCCGTCCCGAGCGCGCAAAGGAACGGCAGCCAGCTGTCGCCTGGAAGCACCAGCAAATGCCTGGGCCGGGCATCGCGCCAGCCAGTCACCAGCGTCTCGCGCATCCCGGTTACGCTGCCTGGAAGCCAGTGCATTCCTGTCTCGACCTCCTGCACCAGCAGCGGCTGGCGCCACAGCGGTTCGGCCGAACGCACTTCCGGCTGGCTGCGCGTTGCATATTCGTCCTGCGGGAGCCATTCAAGCGAGCTGGCTCGCCAGGGATTACCGTGTGGCTGCAGCGGCCGGCGCAGGGTTCTCACCATGTCTACCACGAACAAGGCGGCACCAGTTGCCAGCAGCAATGCGCCAACAGTGCTGGCCATGTTCAGCCCCGCCCAGCCCATTTCCGAGCCATAGGTATAGACCCGGCGCGGCATGCCAAGCATGCCTGATATGTGCATCGGGAAGAACGCCAGGTTGGTGCCTGCGAATACCAGCCCGAATATCCAGCGCGCCCAAGCCTCGGACATGCGGTGCCCATTAAACAGGGGCATCCAGAAGTAGGCGGCCGCGAACATGGGAAACACCAGTCCACCCACCAGGACATAGTGCAGGTGGGCCACGATGAAGTAGCTGTCATGCGCCTGCCAATCGAACGGCACCGCAGCCACCATCACGCCCGTCAGGCCGCCCAGCACGAAGACCAGCAGGAAGCCGAGAATGAAGAGCGTCGGCGCATTCAATTGCACCCTGCCCCGCCAAAGTGTCGCAATCCAGGCGAAAACCTGAACCGCAGTCGGGACCGCGATGGCCATGCTGGCGGCCGACACCAGGGTTGTCTCCAACTGGCCAAGGCCGGCAGTGAACATATGGTGCATCCATAGAGCGAAACTGAGTGCGCCGACAGCCGCCAGGGAGAGGATCACGGCCCGCCGCGCTACCAGCGGAGTCTGCACCAGAGCCGGCAGCATGGACGACACCATACCCGCCGCAGGCAGGAAGATGATATACACCTCAGGGTGCCCGAAGAACCAGAACAAGTGCTGCCACAAGACCGGATCGCCGCCGCGCGAGGGGATGAAGAACGGCCAGTCATAGGCCCGTTCCAGCTCCAGCAAGGCCGTGCCGGCGATCAAGGGCGGAAACGCGAAAACCACCATCGCGGCCACTACCAGCATCGACCAGGCGAAAACCGGGATACGGGCAAGCGTCATGCCCGGCGTGCGGGTGAACAGGATGCCGATAATCAGTTCAATTGCGCCGGCAATAGCCGAGATCTCGATGAAGCCGATGCCGAGCAGCCAGAAGTCGGCGTTCAAGCCGGGAGAATATTCTTTGCCGGTCAGTGGCGGGTACATGAACCAGCCGCCATCCGGCGCGAGTCCGAAAGCCAGCGTCACGATAAAGCCTGCGCCGCCGAAAGCGTAAGCCCAGTAGGCATAAGCGGAGAGACGAGGGAACGGCAAGTCGCGGGCTCCCAGCATGCCCGGCAGCAGGAACACCGCGATGGCCTCCACCATCGGGATGGCAAACAGGAACATCATTACCGTGCCGTGCATGGTGAAGAATTGATTGTATGTTTCCGGCTCGAGCAGGTCGTTGCCGGGGACTGCCAATTGCAAGCGCATCGCCAGCGCCAGGGCGCCTGCGAACAGGAAGAATGCAAAGGCGGTCCCCAGGTACAGGCGGCCAATGCGGGTGTTGTTGACAGCGGTCAGGGCGCGCCAGCCGGCAGGTTTGCGCCACGCGCGCTCCAGCGCCTCGTACTCGCCCGGCGGGCGCGGGAGCTTGTTTGGCGTGCGGGCGCTGGTGTTCATTCGAGCGACTCCAGCCAGCTGGCCAGGGCATGCAGGTCGTCCGGCGAAAGCCTGCTGGGCGGCATGCGGGCGCCAGGCTTGGCCGCCTGGGGATTGGCAATCCAGCCAATCAGTGCCGCGCGGCTCATTGCCAAGGCGCCGGCCGCGATATGCTTGCGGCTCGCGAAGTGCGTCAGGTCCGGCCCCAGGGTTCCCCCCTCCGCCAACCCGCGTACCGCATGGCAAGCATTGCAGCGCGCGGAAAGAAAGACCTCACGCCCACGACGCGTGATCCGGCCAGCGTCGCCGGACGCCATCAGTGCCCCTCGCCGCCCGCCAACGGAGCGCTCGTCCGCAGCGCCGCCACGCACCGGCAGCTCCCCGGCAGGCGCTGCCTGTTGCAGTAGCCACGCTTCAAATTCGCGCGGCGTAACGGCGACCACTTCAAGCGCCATCGCGGCGTGCTGGGTGCCGCAATACTCTGCGCATTGCCCGCGGTAGCGACCCGGTTTGTCGGCGCGCAGGGTGAGGCCATGTATGCGACCGGGCACCATATCGACTTTGCCGGCCAGCGCCGGAACCCAGAAGGCATGCAGCACATCGGCCGCCCCCAATGCCAGATAGACGCGCTCCCCTGCTGGCAAGCGCAGTTCATTCGCCAGCACGGCCTCGCGGCCCGACACCGAATCACGATAGCGAACCTCCCACCACCACATATGCGCGACCACCGTAACCTGGATGCGCGTCCCTGAAAACGGCCAGGTGAGCATCGAGGCTTGCCAGCCCGACCAAAACATCAGTGACGCCAGCAGCGGCAACGGGAGAACCAGGCCTCCGCCAACCACCAGCCTGCGCGACCACGACCTTCGGCGCTTGCGAACGACGCTCGCACAAATGAGCACCGCAACGAATAAGAATATTGCTGCGCCAACCGCAAACAACACCCAGCCAAACCGGCTAAGCAGCACAGCATCCGGTCCCGCAGGCGACAGGACTGATTGCAGTGCCGGCGTCATTGGAGAGAATAGAGGTAAGCGGCCATATCGCGAGCTTCATCCACGGACACGCCCATGTCCGGCATGAGGGTCGCAGGGTCCATGCTCCGCGGCGCAGAGATCCAGCGCACCAGGTTGGCCTGATCGTTCGGCCACCGCCCCGCAATATAGCTGCGCAAGCCAAACTCCGCGAGCGAGGGCCCAGCTTTGCCACGCGCCGATTCCACATCCGGAATGTGGTGGCAGCTACCGCACTGGAATTGCGCCAGCAAGACCTTGCCTCGCCGCAGGTCACCGCCCTCGCCGGCGGGCGGGTAAGGTTTGCGCGGCTGGCAGGCACAAAGGGCAAACGGCAGCAAGAGCGCGAGAAGGCCAGCATGCCCCGCGCAACCGTTTTTCCGCAAACGCATAGTGATTGCTTGCACGAATCGTCCCTGCCTTCCTGCTGCCTGTCCCTATAATTCACTGAAGACATCATCGTCCTTTTCCCGATCGTGCGTCGCCAAATTGCTACCGCCGCTATGAGCTTATGCCTGGCCGCACTGGCCGGAATACTTGCGGCTACTGTGGTGCTGCAGGCAGGCTGGTATGACGCTTCCGCTGTGCGCCCGCACTTCCAGTTCGTCCATACTCTGATTGAACGCGGCATGCAACAATCGGTGCGCTTCCATGCGCGCGCTATCGTTGCCCCACCCTTAGCGGCGGGCGCGGTGGCGCGGGGTGGACAAGTGTTTCGCCAAAACTGTGAGCAATGCCATGGTGGCCCGGGCGTGGCGATGGGCACGATCGGCTTGAGCATGCAACCGGTACCAGGCCCGCTGGCGGATGCAGCGCGGCGCTGGAAAGAGCGCGAGATGTACTGGATTACCGCAAACGGCATCAAGATGAGCGGGATGCCAGCCTGGCGCTTTCACCTTGGCGAGCACGAAATCTGGGACGTGGTGGCTTTCCTTCGCGCGTTGCCTGCGATGACGCCAGCGGACTATGCGGCGATTGCCAAGCCGCCAGCATCACCCCGGCCGCAACTGGCGCCTGCCGCGGTCCGGGCGCCAGACCGCGAACGAGGCAAGCTGGCGCTGACACAGTTTGCCTGCCAATCCTGCCACCAGGTTCCCGGCGTAACCGGTCCGCTAACCTACGTCGGCCCCAGGCTGGACGGATTGGCGCAGCGCAGTTTCATCGCCGGCAAGCTGCCGACAACAGAAGAAAACCTGGTGAAATGGATCCGCGCGCCGCAAGAAGTCAAACCCGGCACCGCCATGCCGCAGCTAGGCGTGCCGGAGCGCGATGCGCGCGATATGGCAGCCTACCTGATGCAGGCCACGCAATGATTACTGGTTCAGCTCTTGCACCGACTGGTACAGGCGTGCATAGATTCCGCCCTTTGCCAGCAGTGCTTCGTGGGTGCCTTGTTCCGCAATCGATCCCGCCGACAACACCACAATGCGGTCGGCATTTTCAATCGTCGACAGTCGGTGCGCGATGACAACCGTGGTCCGGCCTTCCATCAGCTTTTCAAGCGCTGCCTGCACCTGGCGCTCGGACTCGGCGTCCAGCGCGCTGGTCGCCTCGTCCAGGATCAGGATCGGCGCGTCCTTGTAGATGGCGCGTGCGATGGCCAGGCGCTGGCGTTGGCCACCCGACAGGCGCGTGGCATTCTCGCCGACCTCCGTCTGGTAGCCCTGCGGCGTGCGCATGATGAAATCGTGCGCATACGCCGCGCGCGCTGCTGCTTCAATGCGCGCCATGTCCGGCGCCGGATCGCCGTACGCGATATTGGCCGCCAGGGTATCGTTGAACAGCACGACATCCTGGCTCACCATGGCGATCTTGCTGCGCAGCTCAGGCAAACGGTACTCACGCAGGTCCACGCCATCCAGCAGGATGCGGCCGCTGCTGACGTCATAGAAGCGCGGAAGCAGCCCGGCAAGCGTGGTCTTGCCACTGCCCGAACCGCCAACCAGCGCCACCGTCTCGCCAGCGGCGATGTCGAGCGACACCGAACGCAGTGCGGGAGCCGCTTCCGGGTCGTCCATGTCGTAGCGGAAGCCCACGTCGACCAGCTCAATGCGGCCTTTGACGTTGTCGGCACCGCGCGTACCGGTATCGGCTTCCATTGGCGCATCGATCAGGCCGAACACCGATTCCGCAGCCGCCAGGCCGCGCTGCAGCGGCTCATTCAGCTTGGTCAGGTTCTTGATCGGTCCTTGCAGGGACATCAGGCAAGTGATGAAGGCAACAAAGGCGCCCGGCGTCAGCGCCCCGGCTTGCGCACGCAGCAAAGCGTAATAGATCACGGCCGACAGCGTGGCGCCAACCATCAGCATGATCAGGCCCGAGTTCATGGCCGCGGTCGAGGCATGCTTGACGGCCAACTGGCGGTTCAGCTTCACGACTTCGTCGAAGCGTTTTTGTTCATAGGCCTGGCCGCCGAAGATTTTCACAACGCGCTGGCCGCCGATGCTCTCATCCAGCACGCGGGTCAACTCGCCCATCGCATGCTGGGCGCTGGAACTGAGCCGGCGCATGCGGCGCGCCGCGATGGTCACCACCAGCGCCACGAGCGGCAACAGCACCAGGCAGAACAGGGCCAGCTTCCAATCGATATCGAACAGCGAACCGAGGAAGCCGATCACCGCCACCGTATCGCGTACGGCAATCGTGAATACGCTCAGGCCAGCCTGGGTTACCTGCGTCGCGTCGAACGCAATGCGTGACAAGGTGGTACCGGTCGAGGACTGGTCGAAATAGCGGTTGGGCAGGCGCAAAACGCGGCCGAACATCTTCTCGCGCACATTGGCCTGGACGCGCTGGGTCAGCCACGCGGAACCGTAGTCACCGGTAAAGGTGCTGACCATGCGCAGCAAGGCCAGCGCCATGATCAGGGCTGGAATCGCCCACAAGGCAGCCGCGCCTGGATCGGTCGGCAGCACGCGGTCGAGCCAGCCGTGGATCGTCGCCAGTGCGCCGCTTTGCACCGCCGGGCCGGAGGCGCCGGTCGGCTGCACCGCATCGACCACGTTCTGCAGTTGGCGGATCAGCAGCACATCGGTCAGCGAAGCCACGCCCACGCCGATCAGGGTCACCAGGGCGGCCCACTTATAGGGGAGGAATTCCTTCAGCAGGCGGACGTAGAGTTGGCGGCTTTGCACTATGGTGTTGAGAGTAATTGGCAAGCCCGAATTGTACCAAAGCAGGAATCAGGGAACCGTGGCAGAATGGCCAGCTCCACAATGTTAAGGAAAAGACCACATGCGCAACGACACCCAATTCCATGCGCTGCACCAGGAAGGCATCCTGCTGCTCGCCAATTGCTGGGACGGTGGTACCGCCCGCATCGCAGCCCTGGCCGGCGCCAAGGCTCTCGCCACCAGCAGCGCGGCCGTGGCCTGGGGCCATGGTTATGGCGACGGTTCCCAGCTGCCGACCGCCCTGCTGCTGGAAACCGTGCGCGATATCGTCCGCGCCAGCACATTGCCGCTGACAGTCGACATCGAAGACGGCTATTCCGCCGATCCGGAAGTGGTCGGCCTATTCGTCGGACAACTGGTTAAGGCCGGCGTAGTCGGCATCAATATTGAAGACGGCGGAAACCCGCCCGAGCTGCTGGCGCGCAAGATCAGCGCGGCGCGCGCTGCGGCCAGGACGGCTGGCGTCGACCTGTATATCAATGCCCGGTGCGACGTCTATTTGCGTGGATTGGCTGAGCCAGGTGCGCGCGTGGCCGAGACCCTGCGCCGTGCCGCAATTTACCAGGAAGCCGGCGCCAGCGGCCTGTTTGCGCCGGGGGTGACGGCCGAAGATGAAATCGCCGCCCTTGCGAAAGGCACGTCAATGCCGCTCAACGTGCTGGCCCGCCCCAACCTGGCCGCGCCAGCCCGCCTGGCTGAACTGGGAGTGCGCCGGCTGAGCGCGGGTTCATCGCCGGCAGAGGTAATGATGGGCCGGCTGAGGGTGTATATGGAACGCTTCCATCAGACCGGCGCCATCGACGATGAGCAGACCTTCCACTATGGCCCGCTCAACCAGCTGATGTCTACTGCACGATAGTGGCTGGCTCGCTCCAGTAGAAATACAGGTCCTTCGTCCGGCCGGGCTGCACCTGGACCTCGCGACGCTGGACCTGTCCATCGGCCGCCGTTGCCGTCACGCGATAGCGGCCCGGCTCGAGGTTAACGAACATCAGCGGCCCGGCGTCGTGGGCGTTGACGTTGGTATGTCCTTTTGCATCAGAAATCTCAACCTGGACGTCCGAGCGGTACTCGCCGGTGCCCCGGGTCGCGAATGTCATGCGCAAGTTGTAATCCGGCTTGCTTGCCAGCATCTGGCCGCGCTCTTCAACGCCCACGCCGCCGGTAACGAATTGCGGCTCATCGGCCGCTACTGCTGCGCCGAGGGCGCTGCAAGCCAGGGTGAAGGCGAAAGTAATGTTTCGTAAAGACATGATGCACTCCTTTCCTTTTTCAGGCTTGCCGCCAGTATTCACCCATCGCTCCCGGCTCGCTATCAGCCATCGTGTCGTATCCATGTCGGGGAAAGCCTACATGCCCCCTATTTCCAACGTTGCCAAACTGATAGACTCTTGAACTTTGCTAGCAACAGTTTTAAGCAACGTTGCAAAAATAATCATATAAAGCAAGGCACTAGGGGTAATCATGTCCAAATGCGGGGCGAATCTGCGCCCGACCATGCTGGCGGCTGCCGTCTCCAGCATTCTTTGCGCGCCCGTATTGGCGCAAAGCCAAACCGAAGAGCAACTGCCGGAAGTCCTGGTGACGGCCCAGCGCATTGCCGCCCCGGAATCACGCACGCCTGTTGCCATGTCGGTGCTGACCGGCGAGCAACTGGACAAATTGGGCATCGACAACGCTGCCGGCATCGGCAAGCGCTTGCCCAACGTGCACCTGGACGGCGCCCCCGATGGTTTGCGGATCACGATTCGCGGCGTGTCGAATTCGGACGTCACGGAAAAAGGCGACCCTTCGGCCGCCTTCATGCAGGACGGTATTTATATCGCCCGCCCGCAATCCCAGACCTTGAGCTTCCTCGACGTTGACCGCATCGAAGTGCTGCGCGGCCCGCAAGGAACCCTGTACGGCCGCAATACCACCGCAGGCGTCGTGAACGTCATCAGTAATGCGCCCACCCGGCAATTGGAAGGATCAGCCAGCCTTGCGCTGGGCAATTTCAACTCGCGCGTGGCGACTGGCATGCTCAACGTCCCGGTCAACGACATGCTCGCCCTGCGCGCTGCCGTGGCGGTCAACAAGCACGATAGCTACCTGAACAATGGCCAGGGAACCGGCTATGAGCTTGGCCAGGATCGCGACGACCGCGCATTGCGCCTCTCCGCCAAACTGGCGCTGGGCTCATCGGCATCGCTGCTGCTGCGCTATGAACACGCCACACAAAACGGCAACATCGACAACATCGTCCCCGACACCAACTTTTACAAAGGCGTCTCGGCAGGGAAACCGGTTTGGTACGACGCAAGCACCGATGATCGCCTGACGAATGCCTTCAAGCCGTTCAACACCAAACTCGAGCAAGGCTACAGCCATAAGTCGAGCGACAGTTTCGGCGCCGAATTCTCCTGGAACCTCGGCCCGCTAACGCTCGACTACCTTGCTTCGCACCGCAAGACAGAGCACGACTTCCTGGCCAATTTCTATTACCGCGTGCTGCCTACGCTGGCAATTGGCGTGCACGAAAACTTCTGGGGCGACCAGCGCCAGGATTCGCACGAACTGCGCCTGTCGACCAGCGGCAGCGGCCCGCTGAAGGGCCAGGGCGGCCTGTACTACTTCCGCGAAGAATCGCACCAGCTTTACGTGTTCCGCGACCTGCAACTGGTCAAGCTGCCGCCTTACTATGTGTTCCCGCATGGACCGACGATTTCGCGCAGCAAGGCTGCTTTCGGCCAGCTGACGTACAGCGTGACGCCATCCCTGCGCGCAACGGCAGGCCTGCGCTATACGGACGATGACAAGTCGCGCGTCGGCTCGACCAATTTCCAGCAGGCGCGCGAGTTCAACGCCGCCACCGACTTGAAGATGCTGAACGACGCCACGCTGGCTACCCACAAGACGACGTGGAAGCTGGGCGCCGAGTACGACCTGGCTCCCGCGACCATGGCGTACGCCAGCATCGCTACCGGCTACAAATCGGGCGGTTTCAACGACGGCTGCCTGGCTGGGTCCAGCGCACTGGGCATTCCTTGCCCTGCAGCGATCGCCGTGCCGGCGGGAACCCTGTTCTACCAGCCTGAAACCCTGAAATCCTGGGAAGCTGGGCTGAAATCCCGCTTCTGGGACAAGCGCGCCAGTATGAACCTGGCTGTTTTCAAATACGACTACACCAACCTGCAGCTCTCCGGCGTTGCAATCGTGGCCGGAGCGCCGCGCTTCATCACCCAGAATGCAGGTGCCGCCAGCGTCAAGGGGCTCGAGCTCGATGGCCAGGTGTGCGCTACGTCCGCCGACAGCTTCACCTACGGCCTGACGCTGCTCGACGCCCATTACATCAGCTACAAGCCGAACGGGGTGGTGTCGTGGGCTGGCGAACCGCTCGATCGCGCTCCCCATTCGGTGCTGAGCCTGGGCTGGGAGCATACCGTCCGCCTGCCGGGTGCGGCGCTCACCGGCGGCATCTACGCACGGCGCAGCGCGGCCTACAACATCAGCGCTTCCAGCCAGTTGCTGCAATACCGCATTCCGTCGCGCACCACCACCGACCTCTCACTGGCCTATCGCCCGGATGGCGCCAACTGGAGCCTGATGGCGCACGTGAAGAACCTGGAGAACAAGGTCCAGCCGGTGACCATCGACAGTTTCGGCATGGCTGCGCCGAGCGAGCCAAGGACGTTTGATGTCCGTTTCGACTACCACTTCTAACCCCGGAGACCTATGAAGTCGCTGCTGAACCACTTGCCCCGCGTCACCCTCGTCCTGCTGGGAGGCTTCCTGCTCGCGCTCGCATCGCGCGGCTGGAGCGAGACGACGACGCTGCTGATCGTCAGCTCCACCCTGATGTTTGCCTGCTGCTGGGCCAGCGCAAGCCATTTCCTGGGGCACGCCCCGGCACTGCGCTTCGTGATCATCGGCGTAGTGGTCGGCTGGTTCGCTGAGGAGATGGGCGCACGCTTTGGCTGGTTCTTCGGTTCCTACACGTATACGGACGTACTTGGCCCGCGCATCGGTTCCGTGCCCTTCATCATCCCGCTGATGTGGTTCGCGCTGTGCTACGTCGCCTACGTGATCGGCAACCTGATTGTCTGGCAAAGCCCCACCGACGGCGTGCCATCCACCTTGATGAGCTTCATCATGGCCTTCCTCGGCGCGATGATCGTCACCGCCTACGACCTGGGCGCCGACCCGTACATGGTCTTCACGCTCAAGGCCTGGATCATGACCAAGACCGACGGGGGCTGGTTCGGCGAGACCCTGCAGGGCTTCGTCGGCTGGATGACGATTTCGTTTGCCATCATTTACGGCTTCCGCCTCACGCTGCGCAACAAGCCGCCTGTTCCGAGCAGCAGGATTACGCCGCTCTACGCCCTGGTTCCGCTGCTGATTTATGGCGGCAGCATGGTGTTCCAGGCCTTGAAAGGCAATCCAATCGAGACCCGCACCATCGCGCTGTTCGCCATGGGTATTCCAGTCCTCACCGGCCTTTGCGGCTGGATGCGCTGGAAGGAAGCCAAATGAACGCGCCCGTCGCGATAGCGCCGACGCTGCGCGCCGACCCGCTCGCCGATGACACCATCGCAGTGATCCTGCACAGCCACGAGGGCAGCCAGTGGGAAGCCATTGCGCTCGTCAACCGCTTGCTCGGCCAATGGCAGAGCAACGCCATCATCGACGGCTGGCGCGCTCCGGAAGGCACACCGGCCCCAATGGCGGCGGCCCTGGAAGCATACCTGGCCGCCGGCTCGAAGCTGCCCGAATGGGCCGATACGGCCAGCATTGCGCGTTCGGAAAAACTGTTCTTCGACATGAGCATGCTGTCCTGCAGCCTGCTGTTCTGCGCCAGCCTGCCTGAATGTTATGTGGTGCCGGACCTGGCGGGCGTGCTGCACGTCGCCGGCCAGCTCGAAGCCCATACCGACTACCGTGTGCGCTCCACTGCCGCCATGATCTTCCCGGTCATGATGCACGGCGGCCTTACCAGCCCGGAAGGCGGAGGTGTGGCGCAAATCCTCAAGGTGCGCCTGATCCACGCCACCATCCGGCATTTGATCCTGCGTGGCAATCCGTCGGACGCCGTACTCGATGGCGGCATTGCCGTGGCACCAATGGACGGACCTTGCCGCAATGTGCACGACTCCCTGTATAACAACGGTTGGGACGTCGCGGCAAACGGCTTGCCATGCAACCAGGAAGAGCTGGCTTATACCCTGCTGACCTTCCACTACATCTTCCTGCGCGGCCTGCGCAAACTGGGCCTTGGATTGCCGCGGCAGGACGAAGAAGCCTACCTGCACACCTGGAACGTGGTTGGGCACATCCTCGGCATCGAGTCCAGCCTGATGCCGCAATCCATGGCGCAGGCTGAGGCCAGCTTCAACGATATCCAGGCACGCGCCCGCCTGTCGCCATACCTGCCCGACCCGCGCCCGGAACTCGGCGCAGCCTTGATGAAAGCGATGCAGAACCAGATCCCGCTGCGCATCCTGAAGCCTTTCCCGGTCCTGCTGACCCGCTACCTGTGCGGCAAATCCGCCCGCGTCGACCTTGCGCTCAACCAGCGCGTCGGGCTGCTTCCGCGAGCACTTTTCATTACCGGCATGGTCGCGGTGCGCGGCGTCGACGCGCTGCTGCGCCTCGTTTTCCCCAACTTTTCGATCTGCCGCATGATCACCCGCATCTTCGGCTACCAGTTCACCGTGAAATTCCTGATGGACCAGACCCGTCCCCTGAAACTTCCGCCTGCGGTTCTGAACCAGGTGGACAGCGCCGTGCGCGGCTGGGGCAAGGACCCCAAGGCTCCAGCCTGGATGAACGCGCTGGAAGCGCGCCTCTCAGGCCGCGCCCAGGCCAAGCCGGCAGGAGACCAGCAGCCATGCTGACACGCTTCCTGCTATCCCTGGTCCTCGCCCTGGCGGCGAACCTCTCATTTGCGAACGCCGCTGATAACGCAGCAGTCGCACCGCTGGTGCTCGACGAACACGCCGGTTCGCACGATGCCTGGCCCGCTGTCACCATCCTGAAAGATCCGGGCGGCACTCTCAGCGCAGCCGAAGTGCTGGCTGCTGCCGCCGGCTTCCAGAAACCGCGCTCGGCTTACGCCACCCTGGGCGTCAACAAAGGCACTGTCGTCTGGGTCCGCATTCCCGTCTTTGTGCCCCCTGACGCCACCGGCGAATGGACCCTGAACATCGATTATTCGCAGATCAACCGGGTCGACGTGTTCGCCGCCACCGATGGCGCGCTCCACAGCCATACCGTCACCGGCAACCTGCAACCAGTGGTCGCACCGGGCGGCGGCGGCCGCACGCCGGCAGCGGCATTGCGCCTGACGCCTGGCGCCGACCATGTTGTCCTGCTGCGCGTCGAAAACATTGGCTCGATGATCCTGCCTATCCAGTTCTCCAAGGCCGCGGTGTACCACGCCTCAGCCCTCGCCGAGCAAATGCTGCAAGGCATGCTGATGGGGCTTAGCCTCTGCCTGCTGCTGTATAGCCTGGCGCAATGGGCCAATCTGCGCGAGCCGCTGTTCGGCAAGTACGCGCTGCTGATCGCTGGCACCACCCTGTTCTCGTTCGAATTCTTTGGCCTTGGCAGCCAGTACATCTGGCGCGACAACGTCTGGATGACACTGCACGCCGGCGGGCTGTTCGCGCTGATGGCGTCCTGCGGCGGCTACCTGTTCGTTGAACAGTCCCTGGCCCGTCCCGGTGTCGACCGCACCTTCTCGATCCTGATGAAGGCCGGCGCTGCGCTGGCCGCAGTGTTCGCCGTCGCCTATTGCCTCGACGTGATCAGCGTCGAGCTCCTGGTGGTCATCGTCAGCACCCTCGGCTTGCTGCCCATGCTGCTTGGCCTGCCGGGCGCCTACAAGCGCGCCCGCCGCGGCGACTCGGTCGGCATTTACTTCATGGTCGGATGGGCGGTCAGCTTCTTGTCGTCCGTGGTGCTGAGCCAGGTTATCAGCGGCAAGCTGGCCGCCAATTTCTGGACCATGCACGCCCTGCAGTTCGGCAATGCCTTCGACATGCTGGTTTTCATGCGTATCCTCGGCCTGCGCACCAAGGCCATGCAAAACGCCATGCTGCGCGCCGAAGCAGCCACGCGCCTGAAATCGGACTTCCTGGCCAATATGAGCCACGAGATTCGTACTCCGATGAATGCCATCATCGGCATGAGCCGCCTGGCGCTGATGACCGACCCGAGCCCGAAGCAGCGCAACTACCTGGCCAAGATCCTTGGCGCGGGAGAGCACCTGCTCGGCATCATCAACGACATCCTCGATTTTTCCAAGATCGAAGCCGGCAAGCTGGCCATGGAATCGGTGCCGTTCAGCCTTGATGAGATGCTGGACCACCTGTCCACCCTGACTGCGGTCAAGACCGATGCGCGCAAGGTGGAACTGGTATTCCGCGTCGAGCGTGGCGTGCCGCAAAAGCTGATTGGCGACCCGCTGCGGCTCGGCCAGGTGCTGATCAACCTGACCAATAATGCCGTCAAGTTCACCGAGCGCGGCGAGATCGTGGTGGCCGTCAAGGCCGTTGAGCGCTCTGCAGATGGCGTGGTGCTGCTATTCAGCGTCAGCGATACCGGCATCGGCATGAGCGAAGAGCAGCTTGCCCGCTTGTTCCAATCCTTCAGCCAGGCCGACAATTCGATCACCCGCAAGTACGGCGGGACCGGTCTTGGCCTGAGTATTTCGCGCCAGCTGGTGGAGCTGATGGGCGGCAGCATCAAGGTCACCAGCACGCCGGGCGTCGGCAGCCGTTTCAGTTTCACCGTCAAGCTTGGCCTTGGCGACGCCAGCGCGGAGCCGCTCTCGTCCCCGACCGGAGGGCTGCACCAGGCTCGCGTGCTTGTGGTGGACGACAGCGCCACGGCCCGCGAAGCGCTGGTGGAGATGCTCGGCACCTTCGGCGTGGCAGCCCACAGCGCAAGCTCCGGGGAGCAATCGCTCAACATGCTGGTGCGCGGCGTGGAAGCCGGCACCCCATACCAGGTAGTGCTGATGGACTACATGATGCCGGGCTGGGACGGGGTAGAAACCATCCACCGCATCCATGCCGACCCGCGTTTCGCCGCCCCGCCATCGATCCTGATGGTCAGCGCCTGCACCCGCGAGAGCGTGCTGCAGGAAGAAGGCGA
>JBCNOP010000090.1:0-18660 GCA_039593775.1 Pseudoduganella sp. | reverse complement strand
CGCTGCCGACGGCCAGGCCATCATAGCCGCGCAGGCTGAGCGCCACATCCGACTCCACATGCTGCAGGAAGAAGCGGCGGTTGCGCAGGCCGGTCAGCTGGTCGGTCAGGCTGACCTCCTCCAGCGCCTTGTAGGCACGCTCCAGTTCGAGGTTCTTTTCAAGGAGCTGCGCCTGGGCCGCGGCATTATCCAATGCGATCGCGCCATACGCGCAAAGGGTGCGGAAGATCAGGCGTTCGCGCTCGCCATATGCGCACGGCAGCATCGATTGCACCGTCATCACACCCAGCACACGCTCGCCGATCATCAACGGCGCAAACAGCAGCGTGAGTGTCGGCAAGGTGCCAGGGATCAGGTTGGGTGTATCGGACTTGTCTTCGATTTCGATCAGGATTTCGTCGCGCTCGCGCACGCAGCGCGCTGTATTGAAGCTGGAGTCGGACAGAGCGATGCGCGTCGGCGGCAGCGGCAAGCCCATTTCCACGCCAAACGCACAATGCAGGAAGTGGCCATCCGGCTCCAGCAGGAAAATCGAGAAGTGGGTGGAATCGAGCAGGCCGTGCACATGCCGGTCCAGCGCACGGAACACAGCCGACGCATCAAGTTGGGCAGTGATTTCCTGGCCGATGGCGGAGAGATGACTCAGCGTGGCACTGGTCTGGGCCAATACTTCCGCGCGCTGTGCCTCGGCAGCCGCAAGCTGGCGATCGCGTTCCGTCTGGTGCTGAACCTGCATCGCAATCGCGCGGTTGGTCGCCTCCTGGCTATTGGTGCGGTCGCGCGCTGCATTGGCCTGCACCGAAAATTCGTAGGCGCGTGCGAAGTCGCCAATGGCGGCATACTCGCGTGCCACCGAATCGAGCAATTCGCCCGGCACGATATAGCCGTCGATGGTGGCGGCAATCATCAGCGCCTCGCGCAGGTACTGCAACACGGACACCGCATTGCCCGCATGGATATCGGCCAGCACACGCAAGGCTGCGATCTGGCTGAACGGGTCGCTCAAGTCCCGCGCCAGCGCCAGCGCCGACATGGCCGCGGCCCGCGCCTCCTCCATCCGTCCCAGCCCCGCCAGTGCATGCGCCTGGCCGCGCCGCGCGCAGCTATTGAAATCGCTCTGGGCCAAGGCGTGGCCGCGCTGTTCCAGTTCGCGGAAGCTGGCCAGCGCTGCTTCGTAATCGCCCAGGTCCAGCGCCAGGTCGCCCTGGTATTCCAGCGCCATCACAAAAGCGCGCGAACCGGACAAAGGTGCGAGCATCTCCAGCGCATCGCGCAGCAAGGCTTTCGCTGCCGGCCGCTGGCCAAGATGGCGCATCGTTTCCGCCGATTGCATCTGGGCCAGGCCGATGCACATGGGCCATCCGGTCGGCCGCGCCAGTTCCAGCCCACGCTGCATCCATTCCAGCGCCGCGTCGTGCGCATTCAGGCGGGTGAAGGCGTTGCCGATATTGGTGGCAAGGATCACGGCGCGCCGAACCTGGCCCGATATCAGCGCGGCTTCGAATGCAGCGATCAGGTGGCTGATGGCGCGCCCGAATTCCGCCGCCTGGAATGCAGCGGTACCGCGATAGTCCGAAATCCAGCCCGCAACCACCGGATGCCGGCCGGCCAGGTCGACCGCAAAGCGTTTGCTCCAGCGCTCATTGGCCGCCGGTGCATTGCGGAAGACGCTGAACAGGGCCGCCAGGCTCTCGAAAATATCGATGCGCATGGCATCCCCCGAAGCCCGGGCATCGGCGATGGCCAGCGCCAGCTCGTTGTCGCAGCCGGCGGAATCGCCGCGGTCGACAGCGATCCACGCCAGCAGGCTGTGGGTGTCGGCCGCGCCCAGCCGGTCATTTTGACGGGCGAATTCCAGCATGGCGCGTTCGGCGATTGCGCTGGCGGTGTCGAGATCGCCGCCGAGCCAGCTGGCTTCGGCCTTGATCAGCTCCCAGCGCGCTGCCAGCACACGCCTTTCCGCCGCCGGCAAAAGATTGGCCAGGGAAGTTGCTTCGGTGACAAGTTGCGCCGAACGCACACCGTCGCGCTGGCGCAGGTGCCAGGCCAGCTGGGAGAGCAGTTTCAGGCGATGTTCGCCCTCAGAATATGCCAATCCTGCTTCCCACTGGGCCAGCTCTTCGTCGAGCGCGAACAAATCCACTACTTGATATCCTTGAAATAGGTGTTGCAGCAAAGAATCATACCGCACGACCGCACTTTTTGGTGTTCAAGTAGCTTAATCCTGCATAACTAAAACGACGCGGCCTCCCGCCGCTGTGTTCAGCGTCGTTCCGGCTTGGTTTCGCGGGTGCTGGAATCCGGCTTGTTGCCTCCCGTGGTGCCATGGTCGTGGCTGTCGGCTTCAGCCTGCGATTTGTTGCCTGAGCCGGTGCTGCCCTGGGTGCCGCTGCTGCCCATGGTCGGGCTGCCGCCCTTGATGGCTGCGGTTAACTGCTCGGCATTGTTCAGGTGCTGGTTGATAGTTGGCTGCAGGCGCGTGGCCAGCGATTTCAATTCGCTGTCCTGGGCGGACGATTCGGCCTTGCTCACCAGCTGGTGCGCTTCCTTGTGCGCTTGCACGCCGGCCTGTTCCATATAGCTGCGGTCAAACTTGTCGCCGGACAGTTTTTCCAGTTTGGCGGCCATGGCTTTATGTTTGGCATCCAGTTCGGTCGGCAGTGTCAGGCTGCGGGCTGCCGCAACCTTGCGCACTTCTTCCAATCCTTTGGTATGGTCGTCGACCATTTGCTGGGCGAAGCTCTTGACCCGGTCGCTCTGGGTCTTTTGCAAGGCCAGCTTGGCGGTCTCGATCTCCGCCATATTGGCCATTGCCAGGTCGGTCAGCATTTTCTGGTCGGCTTTGACCAGGCCTTCGGCCCAGGCGCTTCCCACACCAAGCAGGGCCGACAACACAGCTACACGCATGAAATTGTTCATCGCATCCTCCGTGACAGAATAGGCAGGAAAATATTCTCAGGCAGGATGGAATAAGGTGGCCACACGCTACGTATACGCAATACCCATCACTCACGGAGGTTAAAAATGAAAGCTCTCGTACTGACCCTGGCCGCCCTCATGAGCAGCGCGGCTTTTGCTGCCGAACCATTGAAGAAGGCTGATGGCGTGTATGTCGATGCCGCCGGCATGACCGTCTACACCTTCGACAAGGACGTTGCCGGCAGCGGCAAGAGCGCCTGCGTCGACGGCTGCCTGAAAAACTGGCCGGCCGTAGCGGCCAGCGGCGAACTGGCTGCTCCGTGGTCGGCCATCACCCGCGATGACGGCAGCAAGCAGCTGGCCTACAAAGGCAAGCCGCTCTACCTGTTCGTTGGCGACAAGAAAGCTGGCGATCGCGCGGGCGATAACGTCAAGGAGATCTGGCACGTCGTCAAGGATTGAACGCATGCAGGATGTGCAGGATGAGATACATGCGCGCTTGCTGGCCTGCCTGCCACGCCTGCGCCGCTACGCGCGGGCGCTGACCGGCGATAGCGCCAGTGCGGACGACCTGGTGCAGGACACCGTGGAACGCGGCTGGGCGCGTATTGCCCAGTGGCGGCCGGACGGCGACCTGCGCGCGTGGCTGTTCGGCATCATGCACAACCTGCACGTCGACCAGTTGCGGCGCGCGCCTCCCCCGGCCGTGGAGCTGGAGGATGGCGACCTGCCCTTCGCGCCGCCAGCAGGAACGCTCGACCTGCGCGACCTGGAACGCGCCTTGCAGCAATTGCCTGCCGCCCAGCGCGAAGTCCTGCTGCTGGTGGCGCTGGAAGAAATGCGCTACGAAGACGTGGCGGCCACGCTCGATATCCCGCTTGGCACCGTGATGTCCCGCCTGAGCCGGGCACGCGAGAATTTGCGGCGGTTGATGGCGGGACAGCCGCCAGCCGCCAACTTGAAGGTAGTGAAATGAACGAAGCCGAATTGCAAGCCTGGGTCGATGGCCGCCTGCCGCCGGATCGGCAAGCGGCGGTTGATCGCTACCTGGCCGAGCACCCCGCCGAAGCCGCGCGCCTGCAAGCCTACCGCGAGCAGAATGCCGCACTGCACGGGCTGTTCGACGACGTGCTCGACGCGCCCATCCCGGACGCCCTGCGTGCGCCTCATCCTGGCGCGCCGGCGCAGGTCATCCCCGCCTGGCGCCGCATGGCCGCGATGCTGGCGGTGGCCGCCGGTGCCGGCGTGATCGGCGGCGCTGCCGGCTGGACGCTGCGTGGAGCTGGAACAGACGGCGGCGCCGGACCAGCGGCCAGCGGCACGGCGCTTGCCGCATTGCCGCGCCAGGCCGCCATCGCCCACGCCGTCTACACGCCCGAAATCAAACACCCGGTGGAAGTCGGCGCCGACCAGCAGCAGCACCTGGTTGCCTGGCTGTCGAAACGCCTGGGCAAGGAACTGCGCCCGCCGCAACTGGCGAAACAGGGGTACGAGCTGGTGGGAGGAAGGCTCCTGCCCGGCGACACCGGCCCGGTGGCCCAATTCATGTACGCCGACGCCAGCGGCCAGCGCCTGACGCTCTACGTCAGCTCAGGCCAAAAGCAAAACCGCGACACCGGATTCCGGTTCGCGCAGGAAGGCAATGTGGGAGTGTTTTACTGGATCGACGGCAGCTTCGGCTATGCGCTGTCGGCTGCCGTCGGGAAGAAAGAGCTGTCGCAGCTCGCAAATGCGGTCTACGAACAGCTGCTGCCTAATTAGGCATGCGGCGGCCGGCTTCGGTGATACGGTTGCGCATCACCTCCGGCGCTGCAGGCCCTGGCGCGAACATATAGTCCTCGTCATTGATGGCCAGGCCGCTATTGGCATCGACCAGGACCTGGTCGGCCGGCTTGCCGGTTTCGCGGCTCACCACCAGCAAGCTGGCGCCTTCCGGCGACAGGTGCTCGTTACCCCATGCGATGAAGGCCAGCAGAACAGGTTTGAAGTCGCGGCCAGCCTTGGTCAGGATGTATTCATAGCGAGGCGGACGGGTGCTGTATTGGCGGCGTTCCATCAGGCCGCCCTCAACCAGACCGGCCAGGCGGCGGGTCAGCATGTTCGGCGCAATCTTCAGGCTCTTCTCGAATTCATCGAAGCGGGTCAGGCCATAGAACGCATCGCGCAGAATCAAGATGCTCCACCACTCGCCTACCTTGCCGAGGCTGCGTGCGATCGGGCAGGGCATTTGGCCAAAGTCGGTATGTTTCATGTTGCCTCCTAGTCAGTTGGTTTAATTTAACCAGTTGAATGCTTCAGACTCAATTGAACCGCGAAAACACCCCTAAAAGACTCACCAAAAATCACTCTTGCAAGGAACGTGGCTATCTTCTTTCCATTCGGCGTTGTTGCGGCGCACATTACTTTTGCCAGAGGAGACAACGCCTTTGCCCGATGTGAAATGCGCAACATTCTTTTAAACATGGGCATAATAAGCAACACGGCCCCTCCCTGAACAACCATGTACCTGACCAGCGATGCACAAGTTCGGAATATTTTGATCGTGGATGATTCCGCGTTCGAACAACGCATACTCGTCGACTTGCTAAGCGAAATGCCCTACCGGGTGTCGGTGGCTTTTAACGGCGAACAGGGCTACCAGCTGGCGCTGTCCGGCCAGCCTGACCTGATCCTGCTGGACGTGCGGATGCCGAATATGGACGGCTACACTTGTTGCCGGCTGTTAAAAGCCAACCCGGCCACGCGCGACATCCCGATTATTTTCCTGAGTGGCACGGAGGCCGTGGAAGACCGCATCATGGGCCTTCAGCTTGGCGGCGTCGACTTTGTCAGCAAGCCGTTTACGCCGGGAGAACTCGCGGCACGCATCCACGTGCACCTGAATTTGATGAAGCGCCCCCCGGTGGAGGCCAGTGAAGCCGAACCGATCGACACCGACTCGGTGATCGTCAATGCAGCCAAGCGCCTGATCTACGACAACCTGGCTGCCCTGCCCGGCCTGGCGGAAATCGCCGCCAGCGTGGGCACCTACCGCGAAAAGCTGAACCAACTGTTCCGCACCCACACCGGCATGACCGTGTTTGCCTACATCCGCGAAGCGCGCATCCAGCGCGGCATGCACCTGCTGCGCGATACCGACATGGACGTGCAGGATATCGCGCTACTGCTGGGCTTTGCCAATGCCGGCAATTTCGCTACCGCCTTCCGCGAGCGGATGGGCACGACTCCCAGCAGCTACCGCGCCTCAATCATTAAAACTTGTGATTGAGCTTGACTGAGGCGAAGCGGCCGCGCGGGTCGCCTTGCGTGAAGTCGAAGAAGGTGAACGAACTGTCCCACGAAGGCTTGCGGTCAAACGCATTGGCCAGCAGCAGGTTCACGCTGGTGGCTGCGCTGATCTTGTAGCCTACGTTCAGGTCCACCGTAGCGAATGGCTTCACGCGCTCGCCCGGACGGGTGGTCTGCTCGTAGCCGTCCACATAGTTCCAAGCGGCGTTGGTGGTCCACTGGCCCAGTTCCCAGGTGGCGCTGGTGGTGCCGCGCCATTTCGGGATCGAACCGAAGTAGTTGGTGCCGGCGCCGTTGGTCAGCGGTTCGCCGTTCGACAGCGGCTGCTCGTATTTGAACACACGGCTCAACTGGGCGTTCAGGGTCACGTTGCCGTAAGAAGTCTTCGGCAGCTTGTAGCGCAGGTCGACATCGATGCCGCTCACCACGCGCTCGCCCTGGTTGGCGTACTGGCGGTACAGCGTCAGGATGCGGCCCTGGGCATCGCGCACCACTTTTTCCGGATGGGTGCTTTCGTTGGCCAGGATGGTGTCGGTGCTTTCGGTATCGATCACGCCATTGGTGCGGATGTGGTAGAAGTCCACGCCCACGCTGATGCTGGCCGATGGCGATACAACGAAGCCCAGGTTCAGGTTCTTCGAGCGCTCAGGCGACAGTTCGGTATTGGCGACGGTGATGTTGGTGATGCCGCGCGGCTGGCTTGGGGTGATCGGGTCCTTCTTGTCGATCACGGAACCGTAGCTGACCGAGGTCGAATTGGTGATCTCCGGCAGCGACGGTGCACGGAAGCCGCGCGACACGGTACCGCGCAGCAGCAGCCACGGGGCAGCCTGGTAACGCACGCTGGCTTTCGGCGAGAACGCGGAACCGAAGTCGCTGTATTTGTCGGCGCGGCCGGCCAGGTTGACGGTCAGGTCTTTCAGCACCGGCACGTTGAACTCGGCGAAGGCTGCGGTTACTTCGCGCTTGCCCTTGATGATGTTAATCGCGGGACGCAGTTCGGTGCCCGACAGCACGGCGGTCGAGGTGTTGGAGTTCATTTCTTCCTGGCGCCACTGGCCGCCGAATGCGAAGCCCAGCGCGCCGGCCGGCAGTTCCAGCAACTCCTTGGAAGCGTTGAAGTCGGCCACGGTCAGCTTCGCTTCGGCAGGACGCAGGGTCGACAGGCGCAGGCGGTTGCGCACTTCTTCGCTGTTCTTCGACTGGTCGGCGAAGTTGTAGCTGCCCTCTGCCAGCACTTTCTCGAACTCGTAGCGGTTGACGAAGTTCTGCACGGTTTCCTTCAGCTTGCTGCCGGAGCGCGCGATCGAGGCGTCATATTCCCAGCCATTCCAGGTTCCCTTGATGCCGGCCAGCGCACGATAGAAGTCCACCTTGTCTTCCTTCAGGCGCGGGCCCAGGTCGAACAGCGTGGCGGTGAAAGGCAGCGCGGTCGTACCGGGGTTATTCGGGTGGCCGACGGGCAGGGCTACAGTGATGTTGTCCAATGCCTGCTTGCCGTTGTTCCATGCGCGCAGGCCGCTGCCGACGGTCAAAGGCGCGCCGAAAGTCTGCTCCGCCCAGGAATAGCCATACAGGCCTTCCGCATAAGCTTCGGTGTTCTCGTTCAGTTTCAGGGTGCCGCGCAAGGAGGTGTGCACGCGCTCCACGCCCGGGACCAGGGTGCGGAATTCGGCCGGGTTATAGGCCAGCACCTGGCCGGTCTTGCCTGGCGTGATGTCGCCGTAGTTCTGCACCTGCAGCGGGCCTTGCACGCCGCCCAGCTGCCTGGTCGCGTCGGAAGTGCCGTAGTAGTTGGTCGGGGTCCAGGCCAGGGTGCCATTGGCATTGCCGCGGAAGTCGCTGCCGCGCAGGTAGGAAACGTCGGTCTGCTGCAGCTTGTCGCGCTTCAGCGCGTCCAGCGAGATGACCACGCTCCAGCCTTTCTCATCGAGGCTGCCAAAGCCGGTCTGCAGCGAAGCACTGCGCTCAAGCTGGCCGGTGCCTTCGGTGGACGAACCGATTTGCGCGTTCACTTCGGTGCCCGTGAATTCCTTGTACAGGATGATGTTGACCACGCCCGCCACGGCGTCCGAACCGTAGACCGAAGACGCGCCATCCTTCAGCACTTCGACGCGCTGCACGGCAGCCATCGGCAGCGAGTTCAGGTCGACGAAGACTTCCTGCAGGTCCTGCGCCGTGGCGTAAGAGGACACGCGCTTGCCGTTCACCAGGATCAGGGTGTTCTTCTGGCCCAGGCCGCGCAGTGACAGGCCCGCGGTGCCGGCCGAGAAGCTGCCGGTGTATTGCTCGTTGTAGCTGTTGCCGCTATTGGCGGAGATCGTGCGCAGGATATCGGCCACGGTGGTCTTGCCGGTTGCTGCCAGCTCCTTGGCTGTCAGCACCTGCACGGCGCTGGCGCCCTCTTTTTGCGAGGTGCGGATATTCGAACCGGTCACGACGACGCGCGCCAGTTCTTCTTCTGCATAAGACAGTTGCGGGAAAGCGGCCGCGATGGCCAGGGCGATGCTGAGAGGCTTGATCATGTTCTTCCTTTTGGGTGTGCAGGGGCCTGCCTGCCTCATGGGCGGGATCGGCGATACGGTTTGTTGCGAGGGGTTCGGTTGGCGCGCTTAGCAGCGGCACATGCACTGCGCCATGCAGAGCATGTAGATGGTGTGGCGGTGGAGTAAGGCTGGCGTTTTCATGCGGCAACTATAGCGCCGACCTTTCATTTCTGAAACTAATTAAAACTCAGACCTATATGCACTTTGGATCTATAGACATCATTGTCTACATTTCGCCACAGCGAAGGCCGCGAAGTATACAACTCTGTCTAGACAGGCTATTCTAGTCAAAACGTTACAAGGAAATAAACATGGCTACCATTCCGAAACCCACTCCGGCGGAGCTGGAACTGCTGCAAGCGATCTGGCCGCTGGGTCCCGCCACGGCGAAACAGGTGCACGAGGCCATGCTGGCCGACAAACCCGACCTGGCCTACGGCGCCGTCCTGCGCCTGATGCAGATCATGCACGGCAAAGGCCTGCTGATCCGCGACGAGAGCCAGCGCTCCCACATCTATGCAGCCGCCGTGGCCCGCGAGGCGATGCAGGGCAATATGCTGCAGGACTTGCTGCAGCGTGCTTTCGCTGGTTCGGCCAAAGCCCTGGTGCTGGCGGCCCTGAAAAGCGGCATCTCGAAAAAGGAACGCGAAGAAATCGAAGCGCTGCTGAAGCAGGAGGACAAGCCTAATGAATGACATCATCCACGCCGCCGGCTGGGCCCTGATCCACTTCCTCTGGCAAGGTGCGCTGCTCGGCCTGGCCGCTGGCGCCCTGCTCTGGCTGATGCGCGGCGCCCGCCCGGGTGCGCGCTATGCCGTAGCCTGCGCAGCGATGCTCGGTTGCCTGCTGTGGCCGGCCTGCGAATTCGCCGGCGCGATGCAAACCACGCCACGCTCGCTGCAAGCCCTGGTGCTGGCGGGCGGCGACAGCGCATTCGGGCAAAGCGAACTGCTGGCCAGCATAGATAACCGCTTGCCGCTGATGGTCGCCGCCTGGCTGGCCTGCGTCGGCGCGCTATTGCTGCGCAGCGCCTTCGGCCTGGCCTGGATCGCGCGCGTCCGCCGTACCGGCGGCGTTGATCTGCATTGGCAGCAGCGCCTTTCGGACCTTGCAGCCCGCCTCGGCATTCGCCGCGAAGTCGGCCTGCGCATCGTTGAAACGCTGGCCAGCCCGATCACTGCGGGCTGGTGGCGTCCCGTCGTGCTGGTGCCCGCTGCGCTGGTGGCGCGCATGCCGCCGGAGTTGCTGGAAGCGCTGCTGGCACACGAGCTGGCCCATGTGCGCCGCCACGACTTCCTGGTCAACCTGCTGCAGAACGTGGTGGAAATCCTGCTGTTCTACCACCCTGCCGTGTGGTGGCTGTCGCGCCGCATCCGCCATGAACGCGAACTGGTGGCCGACAGCATTGCCGCGCAATTGACCTGCGAGCCGCGCCGCCTGGCGCTCGCCTTGTCCGAGCTGGAGAAAATGCAGTTCGCTTCCCAACGCATGGCGCTAGCCGCCGATGGCGGCGACCTGATGCAGCGCATCCGCCACCTGATGGTGCCGCAACAGCAGCGCAGCAACTGGAAAGCCGCAATGGTTGCGCTGGGCGTCACGGCGGCCTGCCTGGCCGGCTATGCCAATGCACGCGTCGATGCAGGCAACCTGCCAGCGGCACGCACGCCGGCCGTGGTCGACTTCAGGTCCTGTTCCAAGCCGCTGTGGCCTGGTGAAGACCTGCAAGCCGAGCATACCGGCACCGTGACCCTGTCCTTCAACATCGATCAAAGCGGCAAGGTCGCCGGCTCACGCGTTGTCAAGTCCAGCGGCCATCCAGGGCTGGACCAGGCGGCGCAGGCAGGCATCAGCAAGTGCCATTTCATACCCGCCAAGGTGCGCGGCAAGCCCATCGCAACCTGGCAGCAAATGCAGTACGTGTGGACCCTCGAATAAAGGAGACAAAACAAATGAAGCAACTTTGCACCGCAGCCCTGCTGGCCACCCTCACCGCGCTGGCCCACGCCGAATCGAACGCTCCTGCACAGCGGCCTGTCGTGGAGTTCAGCTCTTGCGCCAAGCCGGCCTGGCCGCAAGCGGACCTGAAAGCCGGGCACGCCGGCACAGTCGTCCTCAACTTTACGGTTGACGAAAATGGCGCCGTCAAGGAATCGGCCATCGTCAAATCGTCCGGCCATCCCGCGCTGGATGAAGCAGCCCGAAGTGGCATCGCCAAGTGCCGTTTCAAGAACGGGCCGGGCAATACGAACCTGCAATACGTCTGGGTGCAGGAGCACGGCAAATGAAGTTGAGTTACACCATCGCGGCACTGGCTCTTTGCGCAGTATCGGCGACGTGCGGCGCACAGGCAAGCGGCAGCGCCCTGCCTTCGCATCCCTTCGTCAGCACCAGCGGCAAGGCGCAGCTATGGATGCGGCCCGACATCGGCGAAGTGAAATTCGAAGCCGGCGCGCAGCACGCCAGCGCCGAAACCGCTGCCAGCCAGATGCAGGAGTTAAGCGCCAGCGCCATGCAACTGCTGGCCGAACACGGCGTGCAGGACACGGATATCGAAGCCTATGAAATCGAGAAGAAGACTGTCCCGGTAGGGGAGCAGATGACGCCGGCGTATTCGATGGGGCGCCTGTTCCACGTCCGCGTACGTGACCTGGCGCAATGGCCTGGCCTGATTGCCAAGCTGGTCGAGATGGACCACATCACCAACATCAGCTCCACCTTCGACCGCGCAGACAGCGACGACATCAACACGCAGTTGATGGAAGCAGCGGCCAGCGATGCCCGCAGCAAAGGCGGCGCGCTGGCCAAAGCCTTTGGGCGCAAGCTTGGCCCGGTCGTCGCCATCGCACGTGGCCCGCTCGACCAGGTTGGGGCGCCTTACATCGAACAGCAGCCGGGCCGCGAGTCGCGCGGCACGGCACCTCAAACCGGCCGCTACGCCATCCCGGACTCGATCCCCTATTCACAGACCGTGAATGCCATCTTCGTCCTGAAGTAAAGCTCAAGCCATGAAAATTCGAATGATCGCCTGCGCGGCGATGGTCTTCGCACGCGCCTACGCCCAGGAAACACCGCCGGTGGTGCAGGTCAAATCCAGCGCCGACATGCAGCGGCGCGAGGACACTGCCTCCCGCATCGTCATCAACCGTGAGGAGATCCTGCGGCACGGCGACCCGTCCGCACTGGACGTGATGCGCCGCCTGCCCGGCGTCACCGTTTCCGGCAGCGGGCCGCGCATGCGCGGGCTGGGCGCCGGCTATACCCAACTGCTGGTCAACGGCGAACGCCCCGTCCCCGGCTTTGCGCTGGACACACTCTCGCCCGATATGATCGAGCGAATCGAAATCATGCGCGCCACCACAGCGGAATTCAGCGCGCAAGCCATCGCCGGCACCATCAACATCGTACTGCGCAAGGTGCCTGCAAAGCGTTCGAATGAATGGAAGCTGGCGACCGGTGTGCCGCGCCATTTCGGCAGCGATCGCGCCGAGCTGGCATTAGCCGACAAAAACAACGACCTGGCTTATACCGTCAACGCCAGCTTGCAGCACATTGCCAATGAACGGGCCGAAACCGGCACCGTAGAGCACTACGACGCCAACGGCAAGCCTGCCAGCTTACGCAACGAAACCGGCAATTCCCTGGCCCGCGGCTACATCCTGAACCTCAACCAGCGCTTGGCCTGGACACTGGCAGCCGGCGAAACCCTTAGCTGGAACACCTTTGGCAGCGCAACGCTGTTCCGCTTCGACCGCGATACCCGGCAAAGCATGGCCTTCGGTCCCGCCTACCCTTATGGTCGGGAGGGCATGGCGCGCAAGGACATCACCCGCATTTTCCGCACCGAGCTGGGCTGGTCGCGCAAGCTGGATAGCGGAGCGAGCTTCACCGCCACCCTCAGCCTGCAGGGCAATGACACGCAACGCGACCGCCAGTACAGCGCCGACAGTCCGCAGGGCGCGGCGCTGCTGGCGCGAAGCTACAAAACGTCCCCTGAAAGCAGCGGCATGGCAAGCACCGGGAAATACGGCTGGGCGGCTATTGGCAGTCATATGGTGAGTGCAGGCTGGGACATCAGTCAAAACACCCAGCGTGAACATGAAGTCCAGAGCGACAGCCACCCCAGCGCCCCCGGCGGCCCCATGCCGATCGACTTCGACCGTCAAACCGATGCACGGATACAGCGCGCCGCCCTGTACCTGCAGGATGAATGGGACCTTGGACAAGGATTGTCCCTGTATGCCGGCGTGCGGCGCGAAAGCAGTCATACCCGAACCTCGGGCAGCGGCTTCGCCACCGCCGAAAGCCGCATGTCGCAAACCAATCCCACCCTGCAAGCGCTGTGGAAGCTGCCGGGTGAACCGCGCCGCCAGTTACGCATCGCCCTCGCATCCAGCTTCAAGGCGCCCGAGCTGCAACAGCTTGCGCCACGACGCTTTCTCAGCCTGGTCAACACAGAGACTGACCCCGACCAGGGCGGCAATCCGGACCTGCGGCCCGAAACTGCGCGCGGCGCCGACCTCGCATTCGAAACCTACGGCAAGGATGGCGAACTGCTGTCGCTGACGCTGGGCACGCGGCGCATCCACAATGTGATCCTTGACGTCCTGCGCTTTGAAGACGGCCGCTGGATGACAGCGCCTCGCAACAGCGGCAACGCCCGGACCTATAGCCTTGAACTGGAATGGAAGCAGCCATTGGAAGGAACTCCCTGGCGTTTCTCGCTCAATGCTGGCCGCCACTGGTCAGCGGTAGAGTCTGTGCCAGGCCCCGGCAACCGCCTGGCACGCCAGCCCCGCTGGAACGCCACCGCCGGCGCGGAATACCGCAACGGCCGCTGGAGCGCGGGCACAACGCTGGCCGCGACGGCTGCCGGCTGGAGCCGCAGCGCACCGGGGCAATCGAGATATGCCGGCAGCCAGCGCGAGCTGGGCGCCTACCTCGGTTACCGGCCCACAACCGGAGGCCTGCTGCGCATCAGCGCCTTCAACCTGCTGAAGCAGTCGACGCGCGAAGGGCGCAGCTACCAGGACTTGAACGGGACGACGACGAGCCTGTCCCGCGAATATAACGCAGCCAGGATGTATATTGCCTACGAACGGCCCTTCTAAGCTCCTGCCGCGCGCTGGCGGCGCCAGTGCCGCCACGCGACCAGGGCATTGATCCAGTAAGCCGCATACAGTGCCGCCGTCAGGTACAGGCCCCGGCTGGCGTACAGCGGCACCGAGACCGTGTTCACCAGCAGCCATACCGGCCAGTTCTCGATGCGGCGTCCCATCAGCAGGATTTGCGCGATTACCGAGAACATCAGCACAGCCGAATCGACGAACGGCGCAAAGGCATCAGTGTAATGCTTCAGCATCAAGCCATAGGCAGCCGTTGCTGCCGCCCCTGCGGCGGCCATCTTCAGCAGCGTCGCCGGCCGTGTGGTGCGGATGTGCAGCGTATGCCCATGATCGCCGCGCAGCCACTGGCGCCAGCCGATGATGCAGGTGACGATGAAGAACAGCTGCAGCGCCACGTCGGCATACAGTTTCGAGCCGTAGAACAGCACGGAAAACAGTGTGCAACCGACAATGCCGGTCCACCAGGAATGGATGTTGTTGCGGCCCGCCAGGAAAATGGAGATGGCCATGACCGCGTTTGCGGCGATTTCAAGAGGCTCAACCATTCTCACTTGCCTTCGACGAAATGCAGTTGATCGTCGAATTGGCCATGCAATTCCTTTGGAACCAAGTTGTAGTGCGTATCGTATTCAAAAGCCTTCAACGTCATCAACGCTGGCATCTTGAAGGACAGGCGTTTTTCCTTGCGCTTGCCGTGCAGCTTGCGCCAGAACAGCACTTCCCGCGTCAGGTAATTCACGCTGGTCTGCCTCTCGTCGTCGCTGTCTCCTTTCGGCAGGGTGTAGTTGTCTTCACCGATCAGCACAAAGACGCCATCGCGCAATTGGAACTGGAATTTTTCCACCCAGTCGGAGCAGCAGCCGTTCGAGCCGCTCCGGTGCAGGAACAAGGAATGCTTTTGCACCTCCAGGCTGCGCTGGCTGCGGCTATGTCCCATCACAAGGCCGGATTCCGTGTGCAATGCATAGCTTCCATCCGCCTTTGCGAGAAAAACTGCGATAGGAAGGTCGTCATAGCCATTAGCCTCGCCGGCGAAGGTCGCAAAATCAGCGAGTCCATCCTTGTTCAAGTCGCCGACGGCAACCTCGGCCGGATCGATCTTGATGGCCGGGTATTGTTTGTGAAAAGCTTCGGCCATCTTGGGCGAAAATGGCGTGGCAGCAGTTGCCGCGCTTGCGAACAGCAGTGCTGCGAGGGGAATCATGTGCATATCAGGTTCTCGATAGTATGACCAGCAGGCCTCGCATGTCTTCGCCGCTTTCCTGGCGCAAGATGCTCGGGCTGATTTCATTGATGCTGAAGCCATGGCTGCGTGCCAGGGCTTCGATTCCGTAGCGCGAATGCGCATAACGGCCAGAGGACCGCAGCACGAAGTCTTCGACGCCATCGTGCTCCTCCACCGAAAAAGCAAAGCGGCCACGGCTGCGCAGCGCCAGCCGCGCCGCCGAAAACACGGGCTTCAGGTCGCCAAGGTAGACGAACACGTCGGCCGCGACGATGACGTCGACGCTGGCCGGGCGCCCCTGCAAATAGCCGACCATCTCGCCGCAGTACAAGCCATCATACAAGCCCGTATCGCGGGCGCGGTCCAGCATGTGTGGCGACAGGTCGACGCCTTCCAGCAGGCAAGCCAGGGGCCGCAGCAGCGGCCCGCACAAGCCGGTTCCGCACCCCGCGTCCAGCACATCGAGCTCCCCCGGTGGCAGGTGGCGGCGCAAGGCTTCGACCAGCCGCGACGGCGTGCGGTAGCGCAGCACGTCGACCAGGTGGCGGTCGAAATTGCCGGCGTACTGGTCAAACAGTGCCTTCACATAAGCGGCCGGAGATGCCCCAGGCGCCTGCTCGGCGCCCATGATGGCCAGCATGTACCCGACGGTGTCCGCATCGGCGCCAAAGGAAAGCGCCGCCTGGTAGGCTTCGACCGCTTCCTGGCGGCGGCCCATGGCGCGCAGGGTGTTTGCCAGCCCAAGCTGGGCGCGCGCGTAGCGCGGCCGCACGGTCAGCGCATCCTGGAAACTCGCCAGCGCTTCCTCATGATCCTGGGCACGCAGCAGCAAAGCACCACGAGAGCACCATGCTTCGGCGTATTCCGGCTGGATGTTCAGCGCGCGTTCAAAGCCCTCCAGCGCATCGGCCGGTTTGCCAAGTGCCAGCAGCGAGACGGCGGCGCCGTGCAATGCTTCCGGATATTCGTGCCGCACCCGCAATGCAGCACCGAAGCTGTCCAGGGCTGCCTCGTGGCGAGCCAGCGTTTGCAGCGCCAGCCCACGGTTGCATAGCGCGTCGGCATATTCGGGCGACAGGCGCAGCGCCGCCTCGTAGCTTTCCAGCGCGCGATCGAGATGTCCCAGATGGCGCAAGGCGTTGCCGCGATTGCTCAGGGCAATGGCGTAATCCGGCTGCAACGCCAGCGCTTGTTCGAAGCTGGCCAAGGCCTCCTCGTAACGGCCCAGATCCTGCAGCGCCACGCCGCGGTTGCAATGCGCGATGGCGCGGCGGCTGTCGATGGCCAGCGCGCCATCGATCAAGTCCAGCGCCCGTTGCGGGTCGCCCTGCTGGCGCGCCAGTGCTCCGCTCAAATGCAGGGCATCGAAATTGAGCGGCTGGGCGCGCAGCACCTCATCGTAAATTGCCTGCGCGCGGGCCAGCTCGCCCTTCTGGTGCAACGCGACAGCTTGTTGCAGGAGTGCATGTATTTCTTTCATGGGGCGTATTACACCAAGCCGTCACACGGGCGTCAAACGGCGGTCACATTCGGCCAGCAAAATGCATGCACCTGGCGCTGCGGCGCCACTACCGGGGCCGGCGGTCGGGAAATATACCGGCACCACATCGAGCAGCTTTTTTCTTTACAGCGACGCTGCCATCTGAAACACTGTCCTAGTGGATACTTTCGGATGCCCTCGGCCATGAGGCTGTTGCTCGCTGCACTGCTGTTTCAACTTGCCAGCCCTGCCGGCGCCTGCACCCTGCGCCTGGCCCCGGAAGAATGGCCTCCCTACTTTTATCACAATGATAAGGAAGTACTGGGTGGCGTCGACTTCGAGTTGCTGCAGGCGATACTCAAGCACGCGGGCTGCGGCCTGCAACTGGAAAAGGAGATGCCGCCAGCGCGGCGCAATGTCCTGTTTCAGCAAGGCAAGCTCGACCTGCTGATGGCAGCTTCCGCCACTGAGGAACGGCGCGGCTATGCCCGTTTCAGCCTGCCCTACCGGCAGGAGACGGTCGGGCTCTTCACCGTGCCCGAAAAAGCGGGCAAATTGCGCCGCGTCGACAGCTTCCAGGACCTCGTCAGCCAGCATGCCGGCCTGCTGGCGCCCCGGCTTGGCTTTTACGGCGAAGATTACGAACGCGCCTTGCCGCTGCTGAACGCGGAAGGCCGGCGCAGCACCTTCGGCACTTTCGAGCAGGGCATCAAGATGCTGGAGGCCGGGCGCGGTGACGTGATCATGGGGGACGCCCATGCCCTGCGCCATATCGCTCGGCTGCAAAACGTGCGGATCGTGCAATTGCCCTACGTGCCCTACCGCGCACCGGTGCATCTGATGCTCAACGCCGCCAGCACCACGCAGGCGGAACTGGCGCGCATCAACCAGGCGATCACCCAGCTTGAACAGAATGGCACGCTGGGTGCCATCCGCGCGCGCTACGGCGTCAACTGAGCACCTTCCGGATTCCGTGTGGGCAGCATGGCGGCAAAGTCCAATACCGCTTCATATAGTTGGAAACGCGCCGCCTCCAGGTGCATCACGTGGGTACCGCGCGGGATGGTTATGTAGCGTGCGTCCCTGATCGCATCCCGCAGCGCGCGAAAGTCGGCATCGCTGGGCCAGGCATCCCATTCGCCGCGCACCAGCAGCACCGGCATTTCCAGCCGCGCGGGATCGTAATAGCTGCGGCCTTGCTGCAAATCCGCCAGGTCGGCGCTGGGACCGGCGGGGAATCTTACGGCGCCTTCGCTGCGCGCGTCTGATGCCAGCCACTGCGCGCCCCAGCGGGTGAAGATGTCGGGATGGAGCAACGGCGGCTCCTGCGGAGGGCGAAGGCTGTCCATGGCGGCGATGCGTTGCGCGGGCGTCAATGCCTCGTAGGCATCGGCGACTTCCTCGTGCGCAGTGGGCGAGGCGGCCGGGCCGGGAACTGCGCGCGGCGTGACTGCCGCAAACAACACCAGCTTTGCCACCTTGGCCTGATGGTCCTGCGCATAGCGCGCGGCTACGGAGCCTCCCCAGGAATGCCCAACCAGCAGGACTTGCTGCTTGCCCGTCCTGCGCAGGATGAGATCAACCGCGCTTGCCACATCCTGGGCCACCTCGCGCGCGCGGCCGGGCGGCGACGGCGCATCGGCGGCATAGCGGTCGGACAGGCCGTAGCCAGGGAAATCAAGCGCGTAGACGTCGTAACCGCGGGCCGTCATCCAGTCCATCCACGATTGGCCATCCATGCGGAAATCGAAAGACAGTCCGGAGGGGAATGAGGAGCCGTGCACGAACAGCACGGGCAGCTCGCCATTGGCGCGGTCAGGTGCCGTGTGCCTTACGCGTGCCACCAGGGCTGGCTGGTGGCTGGGGATATCGATCACTTCGCAGGCTGGCATGGCGGGCTCCCGTAAAAACCGTCATGCTAGCGGCAGCACCATCGCAACAATTCGCCCGGCGACGAAGGATGGATGCGTCAGCAAACCTTGAATACACGCAGCCAGTCGCAGGTCCAGATACTGATGCGGTGCAGCAGCCAGGCAGGATCGCCCCAGATAAGAATGGCGACTGCAGCCAACACCAGCA
>JBCNOP010000009.1:0-64638 GCA_039593775.1 Pseudoduganella sp. | reverse complement strand
GAAACGGCCGATTTCCGACTTCGATAGCAAATAAAAAAGGCCTACGACATGGATGCGTAAGCCTTTGATATAACCGAATATTTGGTGGGAAGTGCAAGTTTCGAACTTGCGACCCCTGCAGTGTGAACGCTCAAATGAGAGTCTGTGCGAGCTGTCTTGAGACCCCTCTCATAGGAGAAGCACTCATCTCGCGTCTCCCAACCGATCCCAGAAAATCCGACCGTACTCCGTACCGACTCCGTACTCGCCTCCCAAACATTCTTTTGCGTCCGCAAGAAATACCGGATTGGCCGTCATTTCAAATAGTTCTATTTTAAGGCTTTGCGCTGTAGGTATGGCATTTCAACTGTCACGGATATCCTCTTCCCTTCCACCAGGTCGCTTCATGAGGTCGGACGTAGTAAGCTGAACGGGTTTCGAGAGCATTGCCCGGCGCCGCCTTGGCCGCCGCCTCGAGAGGATGATGTATGTCGTCGGAATAAGCATGGGTGGCCAGCAAGCTTGCCAGCAGCATAGGTACGAGCGTGCGCATGGACGTCTCGTTTCGCGTCGAATGAGCAGATAGTGCGCCGCGGGATCTCTCCCAACCATGATCCAGGTCAAATTTTGATCCATTGTGCCCAGGCCATCACCGCATTGCGTTATAGCATTAGCAGTCGCGCCTGGTATCGTGAATCGTCAACCAACAATGCCGTCGCCTCCTGCTGCATCACAGCAGGCGCTGCCGCCGGCATGCTATCGTGCGCCCGCCCCTGGCAAGCATCGCTATTCTGATCTTTTGGGCATTCACTCCAGCCCGTCTGGTAGGGGGCGAATGACTCTCTAGGACTTGAAAATGGAAGAAAGCCACCCACGCGTGCTGCTTGTCGACGATAACAGGGATGCGGTGGACACGGTTTCACAGCTTCTCAACCACCATGCAATCGAGACGAGGGTCGCCTATGATGGCCAGTCGGCACTGGCCTTGCTCACTGCGTGGCAGGCCGGCGTCGTGCTCGTGGACATCCAAATGCCCGGCCTGAATGGCTATGAAACGGCCAAAGCCATGCATGCGCTGCCCGGCTGCGCCGAACTGCCGATCATCGCCTGGCCCCCATGGGACGGCAGCCACAACAATGCCGCATTGGTCGCCGCCAGAATGGTGCACTGTTTGGCAAAGCCGTTCGAGGTGCAGCAATTGCTCGACCTGGTCCACCGTTTCGGCGCCACGAGACCATCCGGACCGGGTGTTTCCTAGGTCATCAGCGTCCCGACCAGCATCCATCGCGATAAGAATCAGGCCCAGCAAATAGCGCCCGTTGGCGACGAGTTCGATTGGCACGAGCGCGCAGCCACTCATTGCATATAATGAATGCAGGTGCGGCCAGTTGCCTTAGCTGCGGGCCCGCTGGAGAAGCAGACCAGCCCGCACCGGCAAGGTTTTTTTGTGCTGAACCATATCACCAGGATCAGCGTGCAGTCATTGGACGAAGACAGGTATGCCGCATCCGACGCGTGAGCCAACGTCATCCATTTGAAGGGGCGCCATGCTACACGATTTCCTCCAGAACAATCGCAGCGAACTGATCGCGCGTTGCCGCGCCAAAGTGGCTTTGCGCGAACATTCCGCCACCCCGGAGCAGCTCCTGCACGGCGTACCGCTGTTCCTGGAACAGTTGGTCGCGACACTGCGTAGGGTGCAAGCCGAGGCCACGCTCAGCCTCACGGATCCCTGCCTGCTTGCGCCCGACGGCAAACACGCAGCCATTGGGGCTTCGGCCATGCAGCATGGTAAGGATATGTTAAGCCTGGAGTTCCGCGTTGACGAGGTGGTGCACAATTACGGCGACCTGTGCCAAGCCATTACCGACCTCGCAGTGGAACGTGATACCCCGTTCTCCGTCGACGAGTTCCGCACACTGAATAGCTGTCTTGACGTCGCCATTGCGCACGCCGTCACTGCATTTAGCCAGCAACGCGAGACAATCCAGGCGGAGCGCCATGATGCCGAAGAAAACCAGCGCATGGGCTTCTTCGTCCATGAGCTGCGCAATCTTCTTGGCACAGCCAAGCTTGCTTTCGCCGCCTGTAATGCCGGCAACCTCCCCCTGAGTGGCGCAACCGGCAGCATTCTCGCGCGTAGTGTCGATGGCATGGAAGCGCTGATCAACGGCACCATCGCACTGGTACGAGACGAGCACCTGCACGGCGTGCAAACCTCCTTCTCGTTGGCCGATTTCATCGCGGAGGTCGATGCAACTGCGTCCTTGGCTGCAATCGCCAAGGATTGCCACTTGCGTGTCGCAGCGGTGAAACGGGATCTCGCGATCCGCGGAAACCGGCCGATGCTGCTTGCCGCGGTCATCAACCTGCTGCAGAACGCCTTCAAATATACCCATCCCCACACCGAAGTAACGTTGACTTGCCACGCCGATGGCGACAACATCCTGATCGAAGTGGCAGACCATTGTGGCGGCATTGGCGCGGACCTTGCGCAACGCATGTTCCAGCCATTTGAACAGGGCGACCGGGAAGGCAGTGGCTTGGGCTTAGGCTTGACGATCTCGAAGCAATTCGTGGAGGACAATGGCGGCCGCCTCAGTGTGCGCGATGTTCCAAACGTTGGCTGCGTATTCACCGTCACACTCCCCCGCCGCACCCTGTCGCAATAAATGCCTCCGCCAGGTGAACGGCGATAGACATGGTAGTCGCGGGCCATTGTTATAGGAAAGATCGCCGAGTCAGCCAAGACGCCGCCCGCGGAAAAGTCCATCTGCACTGGATCGCCAGGGCCCTTTTTGGCTGCGCTTCGACACCGGCAGCGCCCCTGCACTCGCGCTGGAAGCCGGCGTGCCGCCATCTGTAACCGCCCTGCTGCTGGTTGCGGCCGGCGCGCCATAGAAGCAGGACGGCGGCGACCCCGCATATCGCTGGCGCGCCGACGTCCCCGGGGCCACTGGATGGTCGCGGGGGTCAGTAATTACTGCGGCCCACCTTCCCGTCTGCTGATCGCCAGCGGATTACAGCAGGCTCTGGGCCTGCATATCCGCTCGCATTGCGCGGCCCGGCTGGAGAACGGCCTCCACGTCCTGCGCATGACAATCGAGTTCCGCAACACCTGCGAGCGGCCCCTGCACGATCTGCAATTCCGGCTGTGCTTCAGCGACAGCCTGGCCGGCATCGACAGCGCGCCGCCGCAACGGCTCTTTGTCACCACCTTCCACCACGTCGATGGTGCAGCGCTCTATAGCGCCACCGCCCATGCAGACGGACTGGGCCGGCGCGCTACGGCAGGCCATGCCGCCAGCGCCGTGTCAGCGCTGCTGTTGCCGGGGGAAGTGCGCCTATTTCGCAGGCCAGCTGGGCCAGAATGGCGGCGTAGGGCTGGACACCGCAGGCAGCGACCGCCCGGGGTGGGACTGACCCAATACCTGGGCTAATCGCAGTCAGCTGGACCAGGCGCCGCCGATAGCGCTGCCTGCATTACCGTGTCGCCGGGGCGCTGTTCCCGGCGCGCGGAAAAGCCTAGGCCCCTGCACTCCGGGGGCGTGGGCGCCTGAATGCCCCTGCACGCCGGCCGCAATATGCCTTCGCCGGTGACGCCGCCCCCCTTCGAGACGCCATGCAGCAGCGACCCGCCAGCCGGTATTTTCAACCGTGCGCGCCCCTCGAAATACTCCATGCATACTCCAATTGGAGTATAGAATACAGCGAGGAGGCTTCATGAAGATCGTTACAGCACCACAACGCATTCCCGACAGTGACAAGGTGACCGTCAATGTCGGCCTGGTCGACCTAGCGCAGCTCGACCTCCTGGTCAACCAAGGGTTCTATTCGAACCGAACCGACTTCGTACGCACGGCGATTCGCAACCAGCTGCAAGTACACGCGGACGCCATCCAGCAGGCCATGCTGCGCAAAAGCTATGTCCTCGGCCACTACCGATATTCCCGTAAGGAACTGGAACAGATAGTCACAAGCGGGAACAGGCTTGCCATCCAGGTGCTGGGGCTGGCTGTCATCGAAGAGGAGGTAGCCCCTGAGCTAGCCGACGCAGCCATCGCCAGCGTCGAAGTGCTTGGCGCATTTATCGCTAGTCCAGCTGTCCGCCAAGTGCTGGCAGACCGCATTCAGACCCGCTAGGGGAAAACATGAAACCTCTCGATCAGTTCCTCAAACAGATGATGGCGTCGGCCAAGCTGGCCAGCGCCAACGACGCCGCCGGCGCAACCAAGATCATCCAGCGTGCCTTGAGCCAAGCTGGGCTGATGGAAGCGCCTGCCGCCGACAGGGAAGCCGCCCAAGATGAGCCATCAAGCTTCGTCGACCTGAACAGCGTTCCAACGTGGTCGGGCGCTGCCTGCACTGGGCGTCCACCGCGCATGGGGCGCCCGCCCGTCGACACCGGATCAACGCCCAACGAACAGGACACTATCGAACACCAAGGCCGCGGCCAGTTCATAAGTGGGGTATTCAGGTGTGCGGCCGGCAGTCGCCGCTACAAGCTTTACTTGCCGCCTGGCGCCTCGCTCGCGAACCGCCCCCTGCTCGTGATGTTGCACGGCTGCACCCAGAATGCCGGCGACTTCGCGCTGGGAACCTCGATGAATTTATTCGCCGATGACGATGCTTGCATCGTGCTCTATCCCGAGCAGGACCGCGCCGCCAATCCGTCCGGATGCTGGAACTGGTTCGACGCGGCACAACAGTCGCGCGACGCTGGAGAACCGGCGATACTGGCAGCCATGACGCGCCAGATCATGGCCGACCACGCGGTTGACGAGAGCCGCGTATTCGTCGCGGGACTTTCCGCCGGCGGCGCGATGGCTGCCATCCTCGGCGCCACCTACCCCGACCTATTTGCCGCCGTTGGCATCCACTCCGGACTGGCCGCTGGCAGCGGCAAAGACATGATTACGGGCCTCCACGCCATGAAGCGTCCAAAGCGCAAAGCAAACTTGCGCAAGAGTGTGCCGATCATCGTTTTCCATGGCGACGCCGACGGTGTAGTGCATCCTGAGAACGGCACCATCGTCTTGCGCCAATTCATCGCAGCACAGGACACGGCCCGCGGCTCGGCATTGCAGGAACGCATCGAGCATGGCCATACGGCGGGCCGGGCTTATACCAAAACGAGCTGGCGGCACGCAGATGGCAGTTGCATTGCGGAGCATTGGCTCGTCCATGGAGCTGGACACGCGTGGCAGGGAGGCCAGCCGGCCGGCTCGCATACCGATCCAAGCGGGCCATGCGCATCGAAGGAAATGCTGGCGTTCTTCAATGGGGCGCGGAGGCCTGCGACAGGATGTGAGCGCTAAAAGTATGGCAGCCGGATTTCCGTGAGCTTATAACGCAAGCTAATATGACTTGGAAGACCGTTGCTCACAACGGTGTTGCAATCCACCTGCGCCACATCGCCACCGTCTCAACATAATGCTGACGTTGAAGAGCGCCAACGATGTCAAGATCTCGTGGAGGCATCATGCAAGAGGGGCCTTCCATCGGCTCAGAGCGCGAATATCGAGAACGCGGCCTCATCAAAGCAATCATTCGCCGCACCGTGAAGAGCGTTGCGCAAGGGCAAAAATACCATCTGCAGGTGATCTTTTCAGACGGGAGCGCGTATCAGAGCACGCAGCTTGGCAGCGCCGATATCACAATCATTTTCCGCAATCGCGCTGCAGAATGGCGCATGGTGTTGGTGGAATGTTCGAATTCCTGGAGGCATATTTTGAAGGCGAGATCGATATCATCGGCGAACATGCGCTGCGCCGGCTCGTCAATATCGGCTATCGAAAGCCATTCGGACGGGTCGAGCACCCATTAACCTGGATCAAGCGTCAGATCTTGGGGCGGCGCCAGAACAATCTGAACTTTGCCCAGGTCAAACGCAACGCAACTTTCCATTACGGCTTACCGACGGAATTCTTTCGCCTGGTCCTGGGCGATACCTATGGATATAGCGAAGGATGCTGGGAAAACGACACATCGACGCTGGACGAGGCACAACATAACAACTTTGATGCGATTTGCAAAAAGCTGCGTATCAATCCGGGCGATAGATTGATTGAAGTTGGCCCCGGCTGGGGCTACCTGGCAATGCTCGCGGCAGAGAAATATCGCGCCGACGTCACATGCTATGGGCTTGTTAGGAATCAAAACGATGGCATGCTACAAGTGATGAACAGGCGCGGATTCAGCGGCAAGCTGGCGCTGATGGAAAAGGATCACCGCGAACTGTCGGACGAACCGCGCTGCTATGACCGCTTTGTCTCGGTTGGGGTGCACGAACATGCCGGACGCGACTGCAATGAACAATGGATTAAGAGCATTGCAGACATTCAACATGCGGAAGCGACCGACGAATTACTGCACGATCAAATACATCTTTCCCGGCGGCTACATCCCCAGTCTGGCGGAGACATTGATCCTGATGGAAAAATATGGTCTCAATGTTGAATGCATAGAGAATCGTTCTTACCACTAGCACCGCAGTGTTGAAGCCTGGCTGAAGAATTTTGAGTCAAACTGGGAAAAAATAGTCGCGCTCGATCCAATCCGGTTCAATGAGAAATTTCGAAGGGCCTGGTTGTTCTACCTTGCCGGCGCTGCAGAGACCTTCGAGGCGGCGCGTGAAATCATCAATTGCTTTCACATTCGTTTTTTCAAAGGACATTTCGCGCAGAGGCCGCCTCACATTGACCGGCTGCATCTATGAGGAAGCTGGCGCGAATTCATGCTGACTGACGCAACACGCCAGCCAATGGCAGCGTAGTACTCCGCACTCCTGAGGTCGTCGGCATCCTGTGCCGCCCGAAATTGAGTAATGGGTAGTCGAGGCTAGCCGCTGGGCACAGGATTTGGGAGCCTGTGTCATCGCGACCGTTGGCTCACCTACCAAGGCTGCGCTTGTTCACGCCGCGGGCATTGCACAGGTGCTCAATGCTAATGCCCCGTATAAAACCGATCACCGTCTACAATCTGGCACTGCTCGCGGTGGAACCCCAGCAGAAAAGTCCAGGACACGCCGACGATGGAAACCCCTTGCAGTAGGAGTGCAGAGGTCACCTATTTCAATGCACTTCCAAGGGCCGGCACCCTTGCCACGCTTGCAGGAATGCCCCATTACGCCCCGCTATGGGGGGGAACTTTTCCGTACTTTTTCCGTACCAAACAAAAACGGCCTGCGACACAAGTTCGCAAGCCGTTGATTTGATTGGTCATTTCAAGGGACGAGCACAGGTTTCCCTTCCTGCGCCCCCTGCACATTACAAACTCTTGAATTGAGGCTGTAAGTGCTTGATTTTATGAGTATTTTGGTGGGAAGTGCAAGTTTCGAACTTGCGACCCCTGCAGTGTGAACGCCCAAATGAGAGTCTGTGCGAGCTGTCTTGAGACCCCTCTCATAGGAGAAGCGCGCATCTCGTGTCTCCCAACCGATCCCAGAAATTCCGACCGTACTCCGTACCGACTCCGTACTCGCCTCCCAAACATTCTTTTGCGCCAGCCCGAAGTACCTGATTGGCCGTCATTTCGAATAGTGCTATTTTAAGGCTTTGCCCACAGGATTCCCCCTCGCGGCCCACCACTGATTACCGACCGACAAGGCGCCCAGTCAAAATGCATCCGCCCCCAGAGGGTCAGAAGTGAGCGGATCACCCGACATGAACTTGCCGATCAACGGATCGTAAACGGACGTCCACCCGGCGCGTGGGGTTGCATCGCATTATCTGCCAATTCGAGACGGGCGAGCACCGGCCTCATTGAGCGTGCGGACATCTGCGGTAGAACTGCTTGCGCCGTGCGTAGGATACCGAAAAGGTTCGTATCGAACAGCACGCTCGCTCCGTGGTCGAAGTCTCTTCTACCGCGCCGACGATGGTCGCCCCAGCGTTATTGACGAGGACATCGATGCGCCCGGCGCGTGCGACGATCTGCTGAAACGCCTCCTTAACGGACGTGTCGCTGCGAACATCCATCTCCACCAGCTCGACGCCAGCCAACGGGCTCGTGCCGGCGATCGCCCGTACAGCTCCAAACACGCGGCAACCGCGCTTGAAAAATTTCTCTGCTGCGGCGCGCCCAATACCCGACTACACTCCAGTAACAACAATTATGGCTTCTGACATTTCCATTTCCTTTTCAATTAATGATGGCCGAGCCGTCCCGAGATTAGAGCTACATTGCCCTGCTTATCAATTTCGTCTTCCGCCCTGCTATCGCCGCCGGGTTGGATTTTGAACCAGATCGCATACATCGCCGGCAGGAAGACCAGCGTAAGAATGGTTCCCGCAAAGGTTCCGCCGATCAGCGTGTAAGCGAGCGTGCCCCAAAACACCGAATGGGTCAGCGGGATGAAAGCCAAGATCGCCGCCAGCGCCGTCAAGATCACCGGCCTGGCACGCTGCACCGTTGCCTCCACAACGGCCTGGAATGGATCCAGTCCAGCTCGCGTGTTGTCATGAATCTGCCCGATCAGGATCAGCGTGTTGCGCATCAGGATGCCTGACAGCGCAATTAAGCCCACCAGTGCGTTGATGCCAAACGGCTGCCCGAAAAGGATCAGCATCGGCACCACCCCGATCAACCCCAGGGGACTCGTCAGGAACACCATCACCATCGCGGAAATCGAGCGCACCTGGAAGATGATGATCAGCAGCGTAATCGCCAGCATGATCGGGAACAGAGGCAGCATGGCGGTAGTCGCCTTGCCCGATTCCTCAATGGATCCAGCTTGCTCGATGCGGTAACCACTCGGCAGCTTGTCAATCAGCGGCTGTAACTGGCGGCTGATAGCTGCAGATACGTCCGGCGGCTGCAGGCCCTCGGCGATATCGCCGCGCACCGTGATCGTAGGCAGACGGTCACGCCTGCGCATCACCGGTTCCTCCGCGCGCACTTCGACCTTCCCGATCTGGGATAATGGAATGCGCTGACCATTCGCGCCAGTCAGCGTGAAATCTGCAATCCTAGCGGGGTCGAGACGGGCCTCGCCGGCCGAGCGGGCCACCACTTGCACCGTGCGGATATCCTCGCGCACTGCGGTAATCGGCACGCCGCTCAAGAAGAACTGCAGTTGCTGCGCCACCGCGCTTGAAGTCAGTCCCATGGCTTGCAGCCGGTCCTGTTGCAGGGTGAAGTGCAGGGATGGCATGCGGGTTCCCCAATCGGTATTCACCGTCCGCATCATTGCACTCGCGCCCATCACCTGCTGCACCTCGGCAGCGATATGGCGCAGCTTTTCCGGGTCAGCGCCAGAGACGCGATAGGCCACCGGGAATGGAGAGTACGGTCCGAACACAAGCTGGGTGACGCGAACCCGTGCTTCGGGAGCCAGGCCGTCGGCAATCGCCTTGCGTAGCCGCTGTTTCAATTCCTCTCGCTGCACCTGGCTATCGGTGCGCACCACGATCTTGGCAAACGACGGATCAGGCAATTCCGGGCCCATCGCCAGGTAGAAGCGCGGCGCACCCTGGCCGATGTAGGCCGTAACGATTTTTGCCTCATCCTGCTTGGCAAGCCAGGCTTCCACCTTTGCAGCGGCGGCACTGGTTGCGGTAATCGACGTGCCATAAGGCATCTGCACTTCGACCAGGACTTCGGGGCGATCCGAGATCGGGAAGAACTGCTTCTTCACCACGGCCATCCCGAGTACGGCCACAACGAACAAACCTACCACCGCACCCGCTACCAGCCACTTGCGCGCGATCACGCGGCTCAGGAGCTGGCGGAAGCGGTTGTAACGAGGGGTGTCGTAAAGTGCTCCGTGACCGCCTGCGACTTTCTCAAAATCGGGCAGCAGCTTGACGCCAAGGTAAGGTGTAAACACCACAGCCACCACCCATGAGGCAATCAGAGCGATGCCGACAATCCAGAACATATTGCTGGTGTATTCGCCGGCGGTAGAACGGGCAAATCCATTTGGCATGAAGCCTACCGCGGTCACCAGCGTGCCGGCCAGCATTGGCGCCGCAGTATGGCTCCAGGCATAGGCCGAGGCGGCGACACGGCTAAAGCCCTCCTCCATCTTCACCACCATCATCTCGATGGCGATGATGGCGTCGTCCACCAGCAAGCCCAGGCCGAGAATGAGCGAGCCCAGCGTAATTCGATCGAAATTCTTGCCGGTTGCTGCCATCACCAGGAACACCGTCGCCAGTGTCAACGGCACGGCCGCGGCAACCACGATCCCGACCCGCCACCCCATGCTGACGAAGCACACCACCATCACCACCAGCAGCGCGGCGAAGAACTTGATCATGAATTCATCGACGGCCGAACCGATATTCACGGCTTGGTCGGTGATCTTGCTCACCCCCATGCCGAGCGGTAGTTCAGCATTGATCGCACTCACTTCCTTGTCGAGCGCCTTGCCAAGGTCAAGGCCATTCCAGCCTTCACGCATGACTATGCCGAGCAGGAGCGCCGGCTCGCCGCCGTTGCGGATCATAAATGTTGCCGGGTCTTCGTAACCGCGCTTGACCGTGGCGATGTCGGATAACTTCAAGGTGCGGCCCTGTGCCACAACAGGCGTTTCGCGAATCTTCTGCAACTGGTCGAAGGCACCATCCAGGCGCACCAGCACTTGGGGGCCCCTGGTTTCCACCGAACCGGCCGGGGTCAGTGCATTCTGGCTTTGCAGCGCCGCGAATACATCCTGCGGACTGACGCCAAGCGTTGCCAGTCGCTCATGCGAGAACTCAAGGTAAATGCGCTCCGCCTGCTCGCCTATGATGTTGACTTTTTTCACGCCGGGAACGCGCAGCAGGCGCTGACGTAGCGTCTCCGCGTCGCGCACCAGTGTGCGCTGCGGTTCGCCCTTCGCTTTGAGGGCGAACAGCGCAAAAGTAACGTCCGCGTACTCGTCGTTGACCAATGGCCCGATGACGCCGGGCGGCAGGTTGCTTATCTCATCGCTGACTTTTTTGCGCGCCTGATAAAAATCGCCCTGCACCTCAGAAGGCGGCGTGCTGTCGAGCAGGGTCAAGGTCGTAAAGGCCAGTCCTGGACGGGTATAGGTTTCGCTTCGGTCGTACCAGCGCAATTCCTGCAAGCGCTTCTCGATCTTTTCCGCGACCTGGTCTTGCATTTCCTGCGCTGTGGCGCCGGGCCAGGCAGTAACGATGGTCATCACCTTGACAGTGAACGCAGGATCTTCCGCGCGTCCCAACTTAAAGAAAGCAATAATGCCGGCCAGGGAGATCAGGCAAATCAGGAACAGGGTGACGGAGCGCTCGCGTACCGCCAGCGCTGACAGGTTGAAGCGCCCTTCACTCATGGCCGCCCCGCAACGGTTGCAGCAACGGCCTGGCCAGCTACACGAACATGGTCGCCTTCATGCAGCAGGTGTGCACCGAGGGCGACGATGCGGTCGCCCTGTTTAAGACTGCCGGCAATCCGCGCGCTATCGTCATCCATGCCCCGCACGGCGACCGGCCGCCAAGAGACCTTGGCCGGCTCCCCTGCGAGCACCCAGACACCTGGCCCCTTTCCTGCATCAAACAGCGCGCCGATCGGCACACGCAAACCGCCCGACGCCTGCGCATTCGCTAGCGGAACCTGGATGGTGACAGTGGCGCCAAGCGGCGCATTCGAAAGCTCGCCTTCGAGCACAAAACGGGCCTCATACGTGCGCGTCAGCCGGTCAGCGGCATCGGAAAGCTGGCGCAACCGGGCCGGCACCGACAGTTCTTCCTTGCCAAACAGCCTGGCTTGCGCGGTGGTGCCTACGGCCGGGCGCAGTGTTTCCGGCAACTGGATGACGGCTTCGCGCCGGCCGGCGTGCGCTACACGCACTACGATCTGCCCTGCATTGACGACCTGGCCCGGCTCTGCCAGCGTTTCGACAACCACTCCATCCGCATCTGCCACCAGTTCCGCATAACGGCTCGCGTTGCGTGCCACTTCCGCCTGCGATTCAGCCGCGCTGAGCTGTGCTTTGGCCGCATCTGCTGCCGCCTTGGCCTGGTCGTAGGCCGATGCCGAGATGGCGCCGGTACCGCGCAAGCCGCGGTAGCGCGCTTCATCGTCGGCTGTTTGCTGGGCGCGCGCCCGGGCTGCAGCAACGACTTCCTGCTGGGCGTTCACCGCGAGCTTCAGGTCGGCGGGATCGATACGCATCAGCGCCTGGCCGCGCTTGACGGCTTGACCTGTATCCACCAGCCGCTCCAACACCTTGCCGGCGACACGAAAACCCAGGTCGCTTTGCACGCGGGCAGCGACCGTACCAGTGAATGAGCGTGCGTCTGCGGCATCGCCCTCGACCTCGACCGCCCGCACCAATGGAGCCGCAGTACGGGGATCGGACGGCAGTTTCTCGCCGCAAGCGGCTAACGCAAGGGGCAGGACGGCAATAACAGGCGAAAAAGCGAGGTTGCGGCGGCGCATAGGAATCCCGAAAAGCAAACAGACAGGATTCCATTTTGCGACCAGTGACCATTTAAGTCAATAGTCACAGCCGTGTTTTTTTGCCGGACGTGCTCGTTTAAGGCGACAAACTCCGGAGCACCAGGCTCGACAATTGAAGCGGAGCCTCGTGCGCGGAGTCGAGGCCGTACTGCAACAGGACCGGGTTCAGGTACGGGCGCATCACCAGGTAAATCGAGTTCACGGCCTCGTCGAGTGGCGTCTTTCGCTCGAAATCTTCCGACTCGCGGCCTTGCCGCAAGATGTCCTGCAAGATGCTCTGGATGCGCCGCTCATACATGTTGGTGGCTTCCCAGTTTCCCGTGGCTGCCGCTGCTGCGATATCGTAAAGTTTGCGATTTTCGAAGAACAAACGGAGGCTCGATTCGACAATCGCCTTGAACATACGGCGTAGTTTCTCGGGCGGCTTCTCGACCGCGTCGATAGCTGCCCTGACATCCGACTCGATTTCAGCCAGGCAGTTCGCACAAATCTGCTCGCCAATCGCCTGCTTGGAATCAAAGAATTTGTAGATATACGCCTTGGAAAAGCCGATCGACTTAGCCAAGTCGGAAACGGTGGTCTTTTCATAGCCATACAAACGGAAATGCTCACTCGCCGCGGCGACGATCTGGTCGCGCACCTCATGGCCGACCGGTCCGCGGGTTGGGCTGGGGGTAACGGTTGCTGTATTCATGACCGACAGCTTACCGCCTGGCTCCATTTCGCACAACTAGTGACCATTTCGTGATACAGTCACATTAAAATCCACCTCTCTCGAAAGACAGCCATGGTAAAAACCAGCCTTCTCATTTCAGTAATAGCCAGCCTGACAGCCGGTTGCGCGGTCGGCCCCGACTATGTTCGTCCCGAGACTCCCCTCCCCGGCCAGTTTCTCCGCCAGGAAGCCATCGAACCGCGAGGCACCGGTGATACAGCGCCACCCGTCGCTTGGTGGGAAGGCTTTGACGACCCGCAACTGAATCGCCTGATTACGCTCGCACTGCAGCGGAACCTTGACATCGCCCAGGCCGCGGCCCGCATCACCCAAGTCAGGGCCGGACTGACTTCAACCAATGCGGCACTGCTGCCGTCGGCCAGCATCGGCGCCCAGGGCGCGCGTGCCCACCAGTCGCTGGAAACACCTTTGGGGCAAGTTTTGAGTTCGACGCCAGGCTATGACCGAAATGGCAACGCCTATGAAGTCAATCTCGCAGCGTCATGGGAATTGGATTTGTTTGGCGGCTTGCGGCGCGACCGAGAGGCAGCACTTGCCGAATATCAGGCTTCCGAAGCTGGCGCAGCGGCCGTGCGATTGGCTGTGGCGGCTCAGACTGCCGACCTTTACATGACCATCCGTGGCCTGCAAATTCGCCTCGACGTCGCAGGCAGGCAAATACAGACCCAGCAAGAACTGTTGGCCAAGATCAAGCAGCTTTACGACCAGGGCCTGGCAGCCGAGCTACAAGTGCGGCAAACCGAAGGCGCCCTGGCGCAGGTACGGGCAACGGTGCCTGTGCTGCAGGCAGGATTGGATGCGGCCATGAATGCATTGGACGTGATGCTTGGCAGTGCTCCAGGAACGTACCGAAAGGATCTGGCGGAGGCACCAGCGGTGCTTCCGTCCATTCCCAAGGTCGCGTCCGTCGGATCGCCGCGTGATCTGCTCCGGCGCCGGCCCGACCTGATCGTTGCCGAACGCCGCCTTGCGGCATCGAATGCCCGCATTGGCGCGGCAACGGCTGAATACTATCCAAAGCTGTCGCTGAGCGGGCTGCTTGGCAGCACAACGGCCATTTCGGCCGGTAACCTTTTCTCCAGCAGTGCAAACCAAGCTGCGGGGGTGCTGGGCTTGCGCTGGCGACTGTTCGATTTTGCACGCATCAACGCGCAAATTGAAGTGGCCAAAGGCAGGGAGTCCGAAGCTCTGGCAGCCTACCGTCTATCAGCCCTGCATGCTATGGAAGACGTGGAGAATGCAATGTCCGCCCTGGTCAACCGCGAACAGCAAGTCAGCATCCTCAATGACGGCGTGAGTTCGCTTGGACGGGCACGCGCGGCCTCGTTTGCGGCATACCAGCAAGGAATCGTGAGCTTGGTCGAAGTGCTGCTAGCCGATGAAAATCTGCTGCATGCCGCCGACGCGCAAGCACAAGCTCAAACCGAATCCGCCCGTGCCGCCGTCGCGGCGTTCAAGGCGCTCGGCGGATGAGCACCCGAAACTCGACTATGTCAGTGCCCAAAGCCGATTTTCAGGACAATCAGCTCAGTCAGTGCGCGTGCGTTCATCTATGCGCCAATCTTGTGCTGGGCTCTCTGGTGCCGTGATGCTGGATTTTGTCAGCACGTCCAGCAATCTCGCCGATTGGCCCGCGTCACTCTGCGGCAATCCGTCCGCCGTCAGGATAAGGGATACTGGGCCGGTAAACTGGATTGTCCTTCATCCGTTGTTGGACCTGCATCATCAACGATATTCCGTCTATTGGCACCTGCGCAAACAGCAAGAAGGCTACCCCTTTAAGAGCGGCTTCACCAGTTGCACAACTACCTTGCCTTTCGCCCTGCCTTGCTCAAGGTACGCGAGCCCGTCCTTTGCCTGGGCAAAGGGAAATACCCGATCAACCACCGGGTGCAGGTGCGATGCAGCAAGGTGCGCGCCGATTTTTGCCAATTGCTGTCCATCAGGATGCACGAAAAGAAAAGAATAGCTGGCCTCACGCTGCTTCGCCTTTCGAATGATTTTCCCGCTCAGCAGGCCGAACACGAGCTTCATCAGGAAGTTCATTCCGCGCTGCTGAGCGAATGCCGCATCGGGCGGCCCGATCAACGAAACAATCTGGCTGCCGGGCCTGACGACCTGCAGCGACTTTTCCAGTTCGCCGCCGCGCAATGTGCCAAGCACGACGTCGTAGTCGCGCAGTTGCTCTTCGAATCGCTGCTTTTTATAGTCGATCACTTCATCCGCGCCGAGCTTGCGCACAAATTCAACGTTGACGGCGCTTGTCGTCGTTGCGACCTTGGCTCCCAGTAGTTTCGCCAACTGGATGGCAAAGGTGCCGATACCACCAGCACCTGCCGGAATAAAGACCTTTTGGCCTGACTGAAGTTTGGTTCGTTCTACGAACGCCTGCCACGAAGTTAGCCCCACCATTGGAATTGACGCTGCCTGCACAAAGTCCAGGTTCTCTGGTTTCAGCGCCGCCGCGTGCTCCGGCACTGCGGCGTATTCGGCGAGCGCACCGACGCCGAGGTCAAAGGTGCTGGCAAATACCGCGTCACCGACTTTAAACCGGGTCACCCGGCTCCCGACTTCAACGACTACGCCGGCGAGGTCGCTGCCCATGGTCGCAGGCAATTGAAGTTTGACGATGGGTTTAAAGCTCCCGGTGGGAATCATGTTATCGATGGGATTAAGTCCGGCCGCGTACACCTGGACTAGGATCTCATCCGGTTTAATTGTGGGCTGCGGAAGGTCCGCGAATTCGACGTTCTTTGCGCCGCCATAGCGCTTTAAAATCAATGCTTTCATCGGAGTCTCTCCTAGACCAGGCTTAAATCCTTGCGCAAGCCGGCATCAACCAGGCCGGCTGGCGCGAACGAGCGCAACAGGCGCAGGCGCTTTGCCAGGCCGCCAGCGGTGTAGCGCAGCTTTGGCTTGCTTGCCAGCGCTGCTTTCAATACAGTTTCTGCAACCACAGCCGGCCCTTCGGCGCCAGCCATCGCTTCCTGCACGCGGCGGGTCACGGTGTCCCGCACTTCGCCGTAGGCATCCAGCTTGGCGTCGGGCTCCAGCAGGTTGGCATCGAATGGTGTCCTGGTGTACGCCGGTTCGATCACGATTGAGCGGATACCCCAGTTGCGCAATTCGTGGTCCAGCGATTCCGAGTAACCTTCGATGGCATGCTTGCTGGCCGCATACAAGGCGCCGTATGGCATCGGCAGGAAGCCCAGCACGGAACCGATGTGGACGATGCGCCCCTGCCCCCTGCTCCGCATATGCGGCAGCACGGCGCGCGTCATGCGAACCACGCCAAAGAAGTTCGTGTCGAAAATCGCTTGCGCCTGCTCGATCGAACTTTCTTCGGCACCCGCTGGAGCGACGCCGAATCCCGCATTATTGACGAGCAAATCGATACGCCCTTCGATGGAAATCACTGCCGCGACAGCGGTTTGCACCGAATCGTCGCTGGTCACATCGAGAGGCAGCATTTCGTATGCCCGTTTCTCCCCTTGGGCGCCGCGGCGGCTGGTGCCGTACACCGTGAAGCCAGCCTCTGACAGGCGCGTTGCCGTCGCCTCGCCAATGCCGGACGAAGCGCCGGTAACCAATGCAATCTTTTTCATAACGTCGGTATCCTCTCAAATCGAACAAGGCATATGATGCCCATCATATTCTGAAGCAAAAAAGGCGCGGCCTTAGCGCCCACATCACCCTGCTGCCGGTGAAAATTGCTTTAGAGCTGCTGCACAAAGTGCTTGCGACAACTTGGGGTCGTCGACCGCGCGAGCCACCATCGTTGTACCAATCAAACCGCATACCAGTGCCATTGCCTGCTCATGCGCCTGGGGCTGCCCCCAGTCCGGCAATTGACGCGCAAACAAGTCGATCATCTCCTTGATGTGGATGGTCGCCGCGCGCCGCACCTCCGGCGCTTGCCTTGGCATTTCCGAGCCTAGTGCCGAGACCGGACAACCGGTTTCAATGGCCGCGATGTGTTCCGGGGACAGGTATGCCTGCATCATTGCCTGCAATGCTTGCCCTGGTGGAGCTGTAGCCGCCACGCGTGCCGCCAGCGCCACCGATTCGGCACCAGCACGATCCCCCGCTTCAGCGAGCAGCGCATCGCGCGAATTGAAGTGTGCGTAGAAACCGCCGTGCGTCAGGCCAGCCTCCTTCATGATGTCAGCGACGCCAGTACCGCTATAGCCGGTGCGCCGAATCGCGCGCGCGGCGACTTCCACGATACGCTCGTGCGTTTCCTCTTTGCGATTTGGTAACTGCTGCTTGGTGGTTTTCTTTGGCATGATGACCATCATATACCAGTTTTCCGAAACGTGCACAAAGACTCGGCGGATACTCCAGATATAATGACTGGCTTGCAGCAAAACCTTTAGAAACGCGAATGAGCGATATCGAACTGCCTTTCCGGGCCACCGCCAATGAAGCCTGCGCCTGGCTGACGCAGCAGACCGAGTCTCCTTGGACCCTGGCCCGACTTCTCGAGAACGGGCTAACGCCTGTCATCTGGCTTGACTACGATGCGACATATCCCGAACTGTTCGGCGATGCCAATGGCGGTTATGCAGCGCCGATTTTCTTCCAGGACGATATTGCCCGCCTGGTGGCCGGTAGCGAAGATGTCCTGATCACGTTCACAAAAGATGCCTACAAACTGCCGGCGCGGTTACCTGCGCCGGGATTTCGTCGCTCGCTCGATGAATTGCGCTTTCTCAAAAAGGACCTGGAGCGGCTCGCCGGAAAACTCAAACACGAGGCGCGCCCAGCGCAGCAGCAAGCGCCAGCCCCGGGAGCCAGCGAGTCGCAGTTCGGGATTGGCAAGGCCGAGGTGTTGGCGGTGTTTTCCGGTTTCGTGCGCCTGGACCTGGCGCGCGAACTGGATGCGGCGGTGGGCATCTTCGGCGACGATGGCGCTCGCCTCAAAGCAAGCGCCCGAAAATCGAAACGCAACGCGGTGTGGAATCCTGTCACGCTCGCCCTGGGCCTGCACGACGTCTACCGTGTCCCGCTCGGCCCTTTAAAGCGCGCATTCAAATCGCACGACTTTCTCTACGCTTGGGAAAGCGATTGGGAAGAGTCCCTTCGTTTGCTCGGCAAATAAGCACCTAATCGCGAAATCGGCGCAACATTGCCGTCGTGCAACGCATCCTGCATCAGGCTTTCGGCAGCGGAATGGTGCTGAGTTGCATTGAAATCTGACTCACTTGGATCTCGACTAGGGAAGTAGTTCCGGTATTCGTCGCACAATGAACAGCAACCATTCTGCCCACTAGATGGGTTGCGCTGGCGCTGAGCCTATGACTCTCTGTCCAGTGAACCGCTCGAATACCTGCAACGCTAACCAGCCTGCCTCACCTAGATACCCGATCGCGACCCAACGTATTCTGCCTTTCCGCCACAAGGAGCTTTCATGCTTCTTGCATACTGAGCTCAACAGCATTTTCTCTCAAAGGCGCAGATCTTTGATTTAATTGTTAAAACTCCCCGTCAATACACCAACGACACGAGTAGCCCCTGCAGTAGAAGTGCAGAGGTCTTCCAATTCAATGCCATTCCAGGGGCCAGCGCCTTGCCGGAATACCCTTCACGCCCTGCTGTGGGGAGAACTTTTCCGTACTTTTTCCGTACTTTTTCCGTACCAAACAAAAACGGCCTGCGACACAAGTTCGCAAGCCGTTGATTTGATTGGTAATTTCAAGAGATCAGCACAGGTTTTCCTTCCTGCGACCCCTGCACATTACAAACTCTTGAATTGACGCTGTATGCGCTTGATTTTATGGGCATTTTGGTGGGAAGTGCAAGTTTCGAACTTGCGACCCCTGCAGTGTGAATGCAGTGCTCTACCCCTGAGCTAACCTCCCGAAGTGGCGCTATTATAGACTAGGGTTGCGCCAAACACAAGTTCCCTTGACCGCCTTGTCCAGGCCATCGAGCAGGGCAATGTGCTCAGCCTCTTCGGCCTCGTTTGCGCGCAACACCATTACCTCAGCCAGCGCGATTTCTGCCATGGCGATGCCGGTGCCGGTTTCTTCGATGACAATATCCATGCCCAGGCTGTTTTGGCCGCGGGTCATCGCCAGGTACACATCGGCCAGCAATTCCGCGTCCAGCAGCGCGCCGTGCAGCTTGCGGTGGGCGTTGGAGATGCCGAAGTGTTCGCACAGCGCATCCAGCGAGTTGCGCTTCCCTGGACGCATTTCCTTTGCCTGCACCAGGGTGTCGATCACGCCGCTGATATGGGAATCGAAGGTCGGCAGCTTGAGCAGGTTGAACTCGTGATTCAGGAAGCCAAGGTCGAACGGCGCGTTGTGAATGATGACTTCCGCGCCCTGAATGTATTCCCGCAGCTCCTCCACGACTTCGTGGAAGCGCGGTTTATCGCGCAGGAACTCCGTAGTCAAACCGTGCACCGCCAATGCACCCTCTTCCGAATCACGCTCTGGATTGATGTAGCGGTGGAAGTTATTCCCGGTCAGCTTGCGCTCAAACAGCTCAACGCAGCCAATTTCAATGATTCGGTTACCCTGTTTCGGGTTAATGCCGGTGGTTTCGGTATCGAGGACGATTTGACGCATAAATTCACGAAGATGTTCGTAGCAAGCGGCGAAGTATAACAGGCCTTATTTGCGGCGCACCGATTCAACGCCCAGGTTGGCCAGTTGGTCGGCGCGTTCATTGCCAGGGTGGCCATTATGGCCACGCACCCAGCGCCAATCAACCGAATGAATGGCTTGCGCTGCGTCCAGGGCCTGCCACAGGTCGGCGTTCTTGACTGGTTCCTTGGTCGAGGTTTTCCAGCCGCGCGCTTTCCAGCCGTGGATCCATTCGCTGATGCCTTTCTGGACGTACTGGCTGTCGGTGTGCAGCACCACTTCGCATGGCCGCTTCAGGGCTTTCAGCGATTCGATTACCGCGGTCAGTTCCATGCGGTTGTTGGTGGTATTCAGCTCGCCGCCGAACAATTCCTTCTTGGCGTCGCCAGCGATCATCAGTGCGCCCCAACCTCCGGTGCCAGGATTGCCCTTGCATGCGCCGTCGGTATAAATCTCTACTTTATCCATCGAGTCTTTCTTTGTGTTTGTTGGTAGCCGGGACAGGTACTCCTGCCTTGGCCGTTTTCTGTTTCCAGGCCGGGCCAATCAGGCGCATGCCTTTCACGCGCTTGATCGCCTGTACCATGTAGACCGCACCGAAATAAGGCCAGTAATTGGGGCCGGCGCGATCCATGAAGTGGTAGCGCGCCAGCCAGCGCTCGGTGCGGCAGGCCGGCGCATAGCAGCCCAAGTGCGTGTGGCTGACGCCCATATTCAGCAATTTTAGCCAGTCTTTGATACGCGGCATGGAGATGAACTCGCCGGCTTTGGGCAGGTAGTGCGACCCGGTCAGGCGCCCGCTTAACTGGCGCAGGCCCCATAGGCTGGCGGGGTTGAAGCCGCAGACAATGACCTGGCCTTCCGGGATCAGCACCCTTTCCACTTCGCGCAACACCTGATGCGGCTCGGCGGAGAATTCCAGCACGTGCGGCAGAACGACCAGGTCCATGCTGCTGGTGGCGAATGGCAGCTCCACGCTGTCCAGGGTCACTGCTACCGGGCGCGTGCTGCCAGACTGGCGCGGGTGCAGGCGGATGTCGGCCAGCCATTGGTGCGGCATGCGGTTGGCAGCCAGTGCATCGATCTGCGGCATGCCGATCTGAACGGCGTTGAAGCCGAAGATATCGGCCACCATCTTGTCCAGGCATGCCTGCTCCCAGGCGCGCACGTATGCACCCGGCGGTGTTTCCAGCCATTTGTCGAACGCTATAATGGATTCGTCGGATGTTGCGCTATCCATGCATTCCCTTTATTGAGCCCATGAGCAAACCTGTTTCTGTCCTGACCGTCCCTGCCTTCAAGGATAACTACCTGTGGCTGGTCCACGATGGCCGTAATGCTGCGGCAGTCGATCCCGGCGACGCGGCGCCTATCCTCACTGCACTGCAGGAGCACGGCCTGACACTTACCGCCATTCTACTCACCCATCACCATGCTGACCATATTGGGGGTGTGCCAGGCCTTTTGGCCCGTTTCCAGGTGCCGGTTTTCGGTCCCCGCCATGATGGTATCGCAGCCGTGACCGTGCCGTTGGGCGAAGGCGACCGTCTTGAGGTTCCGGGCCTGGAGTTGGCGCTGCGGGTGCTGGATGTGCCGGGCCACACCCTCGGCCATATAGCTTATGTACGGGATGGCGCAGATCCCTGGGTATTTTGCGGTGACACCCTGTTTGCCGGCGGCTGCGGGCGCCTGTTTGAGGGGACGCCGGAGCAGATGGTCACCTCGCTTGGCAAGCTGGCGGCACTGCCGGAGACGACCAAGGTGTTCTGCGCCCATGAATATACGCTGTCCAACCTGCGTTTCGCCAGCGCGATGGAACCCGGGAATGCGGCCTTGCAGTCCCGCGTTGCAGCCGATTCCGCGACCCGCGATCGTGGCCAGCCGACGGTGCCGAGTACCATTGGACTGGAACGCGCTACCAATCCTTTCCTGCGTTATCGTGAGCCTGAAATCGCTGCCCAGTTGCGCGCCGCAGGCAAATTGCGTGGCGGTGAGCCGCCAGTTGCCGTCTTTGCAGCGCTAAGGGAGTGGAAGAATAACTTCTGACCTGAGGAGATTTATGCAAACCGTCCGCATGTACGTTGATCCCATCAGCCCTTTCGTGTGGCTGGCAACCAAGCAGATTGCCCGCATCGAGGCGGCGGGTGTGCAGGTTGAAATGGTGCCTGTATTGTTTGCAGCGATGCTGAACAAGCATGGCTTGGTGGGACCGGCGGAGGTGCCGGCCAAACGCGTGCTGACCTTCCGCGATGTGATGCGGCAGGCGTCGGCGCAGGGGCTGGAGTTTGTCGGGCCGCCGGGGCATCCCTTCAATCCTTTGCCGATGCTGCGGATGGCGACGGCGATTGCCGGCCGTGCGGAGCGGATTGCGTTCGTGACTGCGGTAATGGCGGCGACTTGGGAACAGGGACAGGATGCGCAGGATTTCGGCGTGCTGGCGCGGGTGGCGCGGGATTGCGGGCTGGATGGCGAGGCGCTTGTGGCTGCGGCGGGAACGGCGGAGGTGAAGGCGGAACTGGCCCGGGCGACTGAGCAGGCCATTAACGATGGCGTGTTTGGCGTGCCAAGTTTTGTGTTTGAGGGGGAGTTGTTCTGGGGGGCGGATCGGATCGAGAGCCTGCTGCGCAGGATTGCGGGGCATCGGATCGACGAGGCGCGCTTGCAGGAGTTTCTGGACAGGCCGCCGCTGGCTTCACGCCAAAACCGGTAAACCTGGGTCTGACCCACAGGGTCAGACCCAGACTGCTCGCGGGCCAACGGGGGCTGGAACCCGCCCGTGGCGTTCGGGCAGATAGGGTCAGACCCTTTGGGTCTGACCCTGCTTTGCCGGTTTAGATCTCTTCGTACAACGGCAGCGTCAAGAACTCTTCAAACGCCTCCGAAGTCGACATCTTTTCAAAGATCTGCGCAGCGCGATCATAGGCCGGAGTCGAACCATCCGGGGCCGCAGCCTTTACCTTCGGCAGTTCTTCCGGAATCATCGCGCGCACCATGTCAGCGGTCACTTTACGGCCATCCTCCAGCACGCCCTTCGACGAGCGAATCCACTGCCACACCTGCGAGCGCGAGATTTCAGCAGTCGCCGCATCTTCCATCAGGTTATGGATCGGCACGCAGCCGTTGCCGTTCAGCCAGCTGCCCAGGTAGTGGATGCCGACGTTGATGTTGTAGCGCAGGCCAGCTTCGGTGATCGGTGCTTCCGGCTTGAAGTCCAGCAGTTCGGCGGCGGTAACCTCCACATCCGGACGCTGCTTGGAGATCTGGTTCGGCGCATCGCCCAGCACTTTCTTGAACTCGCCCATGGCCAGTTCCACCAGGCCTGGGTGAGCCACCCAGCCGCCGTCGTAGCCATCGGTCGCATCGCGCGCCTTGTCGTTGCGCACGCCGCCCATTGCCACTTCGTTCTTTTCCGGATCGTTCTTGATCGGGATCAGCGCAGCCATGCCGCCGATTGCCGGCGCATTACGCTTGTGGCAGGTTTTCAGCAGCAGCAGTGCATAGGCACGCATGAACGGCGCAGTCATGGTGACCTTCGCGCGGTCGGCCAGGCAGAAGTCCTTATCCAGCTTGAATTTCTTGATGCAGCTGAAGATGTAGTCCCAACGGCCGGCGTTCAGGCCGGAGCTGTGCTCGCGCAGTTCGTACAGGATTTCATCCATCTCGAAAGCTGCCAGAATGGTTTCGATCAGCACGGTGGCTTTGATGGTGCCTTGCGGCAGGCCCAGTTCATTCTGGGTCATGACGAAGATGTCATTCCACAGGCGCGCTTCCAGGTGCGATTCCATCTTCGGCAGGTAGAAGTATGGGCCGGCGCCGCGTGCCAGTTGCTCTTTCGCGTTATGGATCATGAACAGGGCGAAGTCGAAGATGCCGCCCGAAACACGCTTGCCGTCAACCGTTACGTGCTTTTCGTCCAGGTGCCAGCCGCGTGGACGCACCACCAGGGTCGCGGTCTTTTCATTCAGCTTGTAGGACTTGCCGTTCTGTTCCAGCGAGATGGTCTTGCGGACTGCGTCCTGCATATTGAGCTGGCCGGAGATCTGGTTGTCCCAGTTCGGGGTGTTCGAGTCTTCGAAGTCGGTCATGTAGGAGTCCGCGCCGGAGTTCAGCGCGTTGATGACCATCTTGCGGTCGACCGGGCCGGTGATTTCCACGCGGCGGCATTCCAGGGCCTTGGGAATCGGCGCGATCTTCCAGTCGCCATTGCGGATATGGGCGGTTTCGGCCAGGAAGTCCGGGCGCTCGCCGGCATCCAGGCGCTTGGCGCGCTCAACGCGCTTGGCCAGCAGTTCCTGGCGGCGCGGTTCGAATTCGCGGCTCAGTTTGGCGACCAGGGCCAATGCTTCCGGGGTCAGCACGCGTTCGAAACCTGGCTTGATTTCTCCTGTGATTTGCATATCTGCTGGCAGAGTGATGCTCATAGTCTTTCTCCGTGATTGATGATTAGTGTTGTGATTCGATGTTTTCCAGTATATTGACTAAAAACATAGAGAAACAAGACTAAAAAGCACTTCATCTGTGCGTTTTAGTCATAAATGAGGTCTTATGGGTCAGTTCAGGCAAATCTCCACCTTTGTAGAAGTGGTCAATCGCGGCAGCCTGTCGGCGGCGGCCCGCGCGGAAGGCATAGCGCCCGCTGTTATTGGGCGCCGCCTGGACGCGCTGGAGCAACGGCTCGGCGTCAAACTACTCCAGCGTACCACGCGCAAGCTGGCGCTGACGGACGAAGGCGCGGCCTTCCTTGAGGATTGCCAACGCATTCTCAGCGACCTGGAAAGCGCGGAAGCGGCGGTTGCAGAACGTAGCGCGCGCGCCACGGGGCATTTGCTGATCTCCGCGCCGGCGGGCTTCGGGCGCCTGCACGTTGCACCGCTAATCCCCTCCTTTTTAGCGGAACACCGTGACGTGGCGGTGACATTGAACCTGAACGACCGTGTAGTAGATTTGATTGGTGAAGGCGTGGACGTTGCGATTCGCATTGCCTCCATGTCGGATTCCAACCTGGTGAGCGTGAAGCTGGCCGATAACCACCGCGTAGTGGTCGGTACCCCGGCCTACCTCAAACGTCACGGCGTGCCGAAGACGCTGGACGATCTTTCCAGGCACAACTGCATGACCATCAGCAGCGAAGGCAGCCAGCGCGGCTGGACCTTCCGCGAGGGCGATAAAAACGTGACGCTGAAAATTGCGGGGAATATGAGCTGCAACGACGGCGCGGTGCTGCACGATTGGGTATTGGCCGGCAAGGGCCTGGCCTGGCGCTCAATGTGGGAAGTTGGTGCAGATATTGAAGCGGGCCGTTTAAAACCGGTGCTCAACGAATTTTCGGCGCCGGGAAATGATATTTACGCGGTATTCGCGCAGCGCCGGCATTTGCCTTTCCGCATCCGCGCCTTCGTAGATTTCCTGCGCCACACTTATGCGCAGCCCGGCTACTGGCGCAAGGGCTGAGGCCGTGTCACGATTGGGGTGTGACCCCAAGGTGTGACTCGGGCTCAAGTGTAGGGACGAAAAAAAATCCTCCGATTTGGAGGATTTTTTATCGTTTTGATCCGTCTCGATTACAGAGGCTGGATGTTCGACGCCTGCTTGCCTTTTGGGCCGGAGGTCACGTCGAAGGACACGCGTTGGTTTTCCTGCAGCGACTTGAAGCCGGTGCTTTGGATAGCCGAGAAGTGAGCAAACAGATCTTCGCCGCCTTCATCAGGGGTAATGAAGCCAAAACCCTTTGCGTCGTTGAACCATTTTACGATACCAGTTGCCATTACAATTCCTATTACAGTTAAATGAGCTTTACGCCCGTGATACCGTTTGAACCCAGTCGCCTGAATCTAAACGATCCGCCATTATACCGAAATACCTGTTAAAAACACGCCGCGATGAAAATTAATTCACGCCGCGCCAACAAGTCCCGAACATGTATGGCTAACTATAGACAAGATTTATCAATCTTGTTTGATAAATATCAATCGTGCGCGGCAATTTTCCCTGCGCCAAAATCGTTGTCGGCCCATTGCAACAAAGCTTGAACCGCAGCTTCGATACCGGTCCAGGGTGCGCCAGCCTCCATGACCGCGCGCACCATCTGCTCGATGCGGCGTGCTTCGTCTCCCAGGGCGGCCAGGCCGAACGAGCCGGCAGAGCCAGCCACGCTGTGCAGTGCGTGGTGCAGTTGTTCGATGTGGTGTGGGATCAGGTTGCCCTGGCATAACACCAGGGCATCGCGGATTGCTGCCAAGCGTTCGGGAACGCTGGCGGCATATTTGTCGCGCAAGGCTTGCAGCCGGTCGTGGAATGCTGGGTCGACCGGCGTCGCCATGGCTTATTTGGTGCCGAAAATGCGGTCGCCCGCGTCGCCCAGGCCTGGAATGATGTAGGCGTGGTCGTTGAGGTGGGAGTCCAGTGACGCGCAGAAAATCTTCACGTTCGGGTGCGATTTCTGGAACACTTCGATGCCTTCCGGCGCGGCGACCAGGGCCAGGAAGATGATCTGGTCGTCGGAAACACCGCGCTTTTTCAGTACGTCCACTGCGTGCACGGCCGAGTTACCGGTCGCTACCATCGGGTCGCACAGGATGAAGGTGCGGTCGGCCAGGTCAGGCAGGCGCACCAGGTACTCGACCGGCTGGTGGGTTTCCGGATCGCGGAACACGCCGATGTGGCCGACGCGTGCCGATGGCACCAGGTTCAGCAGGCCGTCGCTCATGCCTACGCCTGCGCGCAGGATCGGCACCACGGCCAGTTTGCGGCCGGCGATCACCGGCGCCTGGATGGTTTGCAGCGGGGTTTCGATTTCACGCGTGGTCAGCGGCAGGTCACGGGTGATTTCATAGCCCATCAGCAGCGTGATTTCTTTCAGCAGTTCGCGGAAAGTGCGGGTGGACGTTGCCTTGTCGCGCATGTGGCTCAGCTTGTGCTGGATCAGCGGGTGGTCGGTAATGAACAGGTTCGGAAAGCGCGGATCTTGTTTCATGTTAATTAGGAATAAATTCGTTCAATTGCGCGCATTATCCCAGCCTCAGGCGTTTTCTACCAGCGCCCGCTGTAGAATGGCCTCACAGTTTGTTCCCGCAGGCAACCGGCCGTAGGCGCCGCCCGGTTCGCGTGCCAGGCGGCTGGCAACGAAGGCGGAACTGACGAAGGCAGGCGCATGGCGCAGCAGCAAACCGGCTTGTGTCGCCAACACGATGCGCTCCGCCAGTTGGCGTGCGCCGAATTCGTCTTCGCGGGCTTTGGGCAGGTCGGCCAGCAATTGGCTGGTGAAACGCACATATTCAGGATCGGCGTGGCTGCCCTCGCCCAGTTCGGCGGCCAACACTTCCAGCGCCTGGCCTGATTTGGACAAGGCACGCAGCAAATCCAGGCACATCACATTGCCCGAACCTTCCCAGATCGAATTGACCGGCAATTCCCGATACAGGCGGGCCAGCGAACTTTCCTCGACATAGCCGCTGCCGCCCAGCACTTCCATCGCTTCTGCCCCAAAACCGGGCCCGCGTTTGCAGATCCAGTATTTGCCGGCTGGCGTCAACAGCCTTGCAAGCAAGGCTTCCGCAGGGTTATCCATGTGGTCGAAGCAGCGCGCCAGGCGCATCGCGAAAACCGTTGCCGCTTCCGACTCCAGCGCAAGGTCGGCCAGCACGTTCTGCATCAGGGGCTGTTCCGCCAGCGGTTTGCCGAACGCACTGCGGCGGCGCGCATGGTGCAGTACCTGGGTCAGAGCCGCGCGCATGATGCCGGCCGTGCCGAGCACACAATCGAGGCGCGTGTGATTGCCCATTTCGAGGATGGTCGGCACGCCGCGGCCCAGCGGGCCAAGCAGCCAGCCGTAGGCGCCTGTGAACTCAACTTCGGAGGAGGCATTCGATTTGTTGCCCAGTTTTTCCTTCAGGCGCTGAACGCGCACCTGGTTGCGTGCGCCATTCGGCAGGAAGCGCGGGACGAGGAAGCAGCTCAGGCCAGCATCGCCGGCCTGCGCCAGCACCAGGTGGGCGTCGCATTGCGGCGCGGAGAAAAACCATTTGTGGCCGGTCAGCCGATACACTGGTTCGCTATCCGCTCCGAACAGCGCGCGTACTTCATCGGCGGCGACCGCTTCGGCTTGCGTCGTGTTGGCGCGCAGGTCGGAACCGCCCTGCTTTTCCGTCATGCCCATGCCGATCAATGCGCCACGCTTTTCGTCAATCGGCAGCGGGCTTGGATCGTAAACCCGCGACAGGATTTTGGGCAGCCAGCGCGCCGCAAGGCCGGGGCTTTGGCGCAGCGCAGGGACGCTGGCGTAGGTCATCGTGATCGGGCACTGCGCACCGTTTTCCACTTGCCCGAACAGGATGTAGCGCGCCGCGCGCGCGACTTGCGCGCCGTGGTGCGGATGCTTGCCTTCCCATGGCGAGGCGTGGGCGCCGGCTGCAATCATCTGCTCCATCAGCTTATGCCAGGCGGGGTGGAATTCGACTTCGTCGATCCGGTGACCCGCACGATCGAAATTCTTCAGCACTGGCGGGTGTTCATTGGCCTGGCGCGCCAACTCCTGCATCTCCACGGAGCCCAGTTCTGCGCCCAATTCCATCAACGAGGCGATGGCAAACGCGCCCCCTTCGCGCTCCAGCGCTTCGCGCAAAGCGGTGTCGCATGTGAACAGGTTGACGTTCACAAACGGGCTCACCTGGTTGAAGACCTCGTGCGTGTCGAAACGGTTCATTTCGCTCTCCTAGACCCCTGGTAACGCGAGGCTAGCGCAAACTTTCAGCAGTAGCAAGGTTAGCGTAAAAATGAAAGATTGCTTGCTAAAGCATCAAAGCCCTTTCGATTTGATTCAAAACTGATCTGGGGCAACAAATTTCCTAAAAACATCGACTAATGTTGCTCTTTTTCATGTGAAACATGAGGTTTAAGTGATACATTTCTCTCTGGTTTCGACCCGAAGAGAAAGAATCGAGCGCAACAATGCTTTCCAGCTCCCCAACAGTGCCCCTGACACCACCACACCATGAGGCAAACCTCCTGCTAGAGGAAGCGGGTGATGTAGTGTTCAGGCTGAACCTGATGGGTCAAATACTCTTCGCCAGCCAGCGTGCTGTAAATTTGCTACGTAACGGCAAAGACCTTGAAGGCCAACCTTTCCTTGCCTTCATTTGCGATCTGGATCATGCGGCCCTGAAGTCTGCGCTGTCCGAATCGGTCCAGGCCCGCGGTGCGCACCGCGTCGAAATCCGCCTCAAGACTCCCGAGCAGGAAATCTGCTTTGAACTGCGCATCAGCAGCTATGCCACCGGCAACAAGGCTTATGAATTACTGGTGGTCGGCCGCGACATGACAGCCCAGCATGCGACCGAAGAACGTTTGCGCCACATGGCCACCCACGATGGCCTGACCGAGCTGCCTAACCGCCTGCTGTTAACGGACCGCTTGCGCATGACCATCGCCCAGGCGCGTCGTTCGGGCCAGGGCTTTGCGGTGGCTACCATTGGCCTCGACAGCTTCAAGAAAGTGAACGATGGCCTGGGCCATCCGGTCGGCGACGCCGTGCTGAAAATGGCTGCTGGGCGCTTGCGCAAAACCTTGCGTGACAGCGACACCCTGGCACGCGTTGGCGGCGATGAATTCGTCGCCGTGCTGCCCGGCACCTACAACGAAGGGCAAATCAAGCTGGTCACCGGCCGCCTGTTAGCCACGCTGCAGGCGCCGTTTGAGGTGGAGCAGCACACGATTTATGTCAGCGCTTCGCTCGGCGTGTCGGTCTATCCCGAACATGCGGAAGATGAAGTGCGCCTGGTCGCGCTGGCCGATGCCGCCATGTCGCGCGCCAAGGAAACGGGCAAGGCCCGCTGCGTAGTTTACAGCCAGCGCCAAAGCGGCCCGCCCGGGCACGATATTTCGCTGGAAGCGGCCATGTTCCAGGCCGTGCGCGAAGGCGAGTTCCTCTTGTATTACCAGCCTATCGTCAATTCCGGCACGCGCGAAATCGAGGGCTTCGAAACCCTGATGCGCTGGAAGCACCCTACCCTCGGCATGGTGCCGCCAGCCCGCTTCATCCCAATTGCGGAAACCAATGGCCTGATCAACCTGCTCGGCGCCTGGGCACTGAAGTCAGCCTGTGTGCAACTGAAGCAGTTCCAGGAAGTGGCAAAACGGCCGCTATACATATCTGTTAATATCAGCCCCCGTCAATTCCGCAACGATAAATTCCTCGATGTACTCGACGATGCATTGGCCTTCTCCGGCCTGCCTGGTGAACAATTGGTGTTAGAAATTACCGAAGGCACACTGATGATCGATCCGGCTCACGCCGAGATGATCCTTGCCAAGATGACGGAACGCCGCGCCCGTATCGCGATCGACGACTTTGGCACTGGCTACTCCTCGCTGTCCTACCTGAAACGCTTTCCGATTTCCGTGCTGAAGATCGACCGGACCTTTATCCGCGACCTGCCAGGTTCGGAGAAAGACGGCGCCATCTGCAATGCAGTGCTGGACCTGGCCAAGCACCTGGATTTGTCGGTAGTTGCCGAAGGTGTCGAAACCGAAGAGCAAATGCAGTACGTTGCACAGCGCGGCTGCCAATACGTTCAGGGTTTCCTGACCGGCCGCCCCATGGCCGCACACACCGCCATGGCTGCGCTGAAAGAACGCACTTACGCATCCCTGATGACCGAAGAACCGCGGCAGGTGGCCCAATGAGCGCATTGAGCGAACAGACCCTGTCGACCCTGTGGGAACGCACGCGCCAGCAAGGCGACATGCCAGGCTTCGCCAAGGCCATCAGCGCCATCCTGGGCGCCATGCGCGGCGAAGACGACAAGGAATTCGACATGGCGCGCACCGTGCTGTCGGATCCTGTCCTGACCCAAAAGGTACTGCGGCTGGCAAACAGCGGCATGTATTCTGCATTCGGCCAGCAAATCAACACCGTCAGCAAGGCCATGCTGGTGCTGGGCACAGAAGCCATTGGCCATCTGGCGCTTGGCCTGAAGCTCATCGAAGAACTGTCCGTGGTGTCGCCGGATTCCGGAATGGCCCACATTGAAATGGAAAAGGCAGTCCTGGCCGGCATCGTCGCGCGCGAAGTGTCGGCGACGGCGGAAAACCGTCACGGCGAAGAAGCCGTGGTGTGCTCCATGCTGCAAACCCTGGGCCGCATGCTCGTCACCTTCTACATGCCGGAACGCTGGACCGCGCTGCAGCAGGCTGCCGGCGAAGGCAAGGAGGACAGCGCCGCGGTCGAGATGCTGGGCCTGAGCCTGCAGGATATCGGGCGCGCTGCCGCCGTGCACTGGGGCCTGCCGGAAAACCTTCTGTCCGGCATGCGCACCCTGGTGCCGCCTGCCGGCGATGAACCGGCCGAACCACTAAGCCAGGAAGACTGGGTGGCGGGCGTTTCAACCATGTCCTGCATCTGCGCGGGTGCGCTGTGGAACGATAACGAAGAAGGCGCGGCGGAAGTCAAGCGCATCACTGCCCGTTATTCGACCATGATTGGCGTCAGTACCGACAAGCTGGCGCTGGCCATTGAGCAAGCCAAAGTCGTTGCGGCAACCGACCTGTCGATTGCACCACTGTCCAAGCCCGCCGAACGCCGCGCGAAAGCCCTGGCGCAAACCCGCCAGCGCGCCGCGGGCAACAACATCCTGCTTAGCGGCCTGTCCGATATGCGCGACTCGCTCGACACCGCGAGTCCTGGCCAGATGGTTTCGATTGCACTGGAAACTGTGTTCAAGGGCCTCCAATTCACCCGCGCGGTGGCCTTCGTGCGCAACCGCCGCGACAACAAATATGTCGCGCGCATGTGCCTGGGCGAAGGCGTGCGCGAACACCTGGAACAGATGCATTTTGCCGATGCTTACGAGCCGAACGTGTTCCATGCCGCCCTGAGCAGCGACCGCGTGATCTTCATTGAAAACGCGGCCGACCCGAAATTCGCGGCCAAGCTTCCTGCCTGGTGGCGCGATACCTTGAGCGATGCACGCAGCTTCGTGATCCTGCCGCTTTGCTCCAACGGCCAGCCGACCGGCTTCCTGTACGGTGACTGGGATGATTCCTTCCCGGCCATCCACCTCAGCCCGACCGAGTTCTCGCTGCTGAACGACATTCGTTCCATGGTGATGAAGGCGGCCGAGCGCCGCCACCAGGTCGGCGTCGTCAACCGCGCTGCCTGACCTCTCCCGCTAGCGCTGCCAGCGGTAGCTCAGCGCAGCGGCCACGGCGCCCGCGGCCACCAGCCCCGACGCAACGTAGAAAATGTACTGCGGCCCGGCGTTCTGCCAAACGGTCGTCAGCCCCAGGCTGCCGATACTGCCGCCCAAGCCGTAAGAAATGCTGATGTACAGCGCCTGCCCGCGTGCCTGCAACGGGCCGCTGAACCAGCGCTGCATGGTTTGCACCGAAGCCGAGTGATGCAGTGCGAAGGTTGCTGCGTGCATCAGCTGCGCCGCCACCAGCAGGGCCAGCGACTGGGCGCCAGCACCGATCAAAGCGAAACGCACGATGCCAAAGGCGAAGCAGGCAAACATCAGCCGCTTGGCGCCCCAGCGCCGGAACAGGGGCGCCTGGTAATAGAAGCACAGCACTTCCGCCACCACGCCGAGCGACCACATCAATCCGGTCACGGTCTTGCTATAGCCCTGTCTTTCCAGGTAGAGCGAGTAGAAAGTGTAGAGCGCAGCGTGGGCGGATACCATCAGCGCCGTCGAGGCAAAGAAGGCCAGCACCTCTTTCTTGCGCAGCACGGCAAGCAAGGCTGGCGGCTTGCCGGCATGGGTCATGCGCGGCACGTCTTTCAGGCGGAAGGCGGCCGCCAGCACGCAGACCAGCAGTGCGCCGCAGAACCAGACCAGGGCGCCGGTGCCCTTCCAGTCCATCAGGAACGACGCCAGCATCACGGTGACGATGAAGCCGATCGAACCCCACAGGCGAATGCGCCCATAGTAAGTGAGGTCGCCGCGCATTTCGGACAGCATCAGCGCTTCGCACATCGGGCCTTGCGCACTGGTGAACAGGTTGAGCAGCACCATCGCGGAAAAAAAGTGCGCGAAGGTAGAACCGAAAACGAAACCGGAAAAAGAAACCAGCGCCGCAACGCCGGTCAGGCGCAGCACGAACACGCGCCGTTCGGAATGGTCAGCAACATAGCCCCAGACGTTGGGGCCAAAAATCCGCAGTACCTGGATCAGCGACATCAGGACGCCGATCTGCGCTACCGACATCCCCCTGCCCTGGAAATACAGGCTGGCGTAAGTCGAAAAAGTACCGGCGTATGCGTAATAACAGAAGAGGAAAAGCGCGAATCCGAAAGCCTGGGCAGGTATCACGCTTTGCTGATGTCCGGCGTGGAGACTTTTACGTCGCCGCATTGGGCGCGGTGCATCAGCGCATGATCCATCAGCACCAGGGCCAGCATCGCTTCGGCAATCGGCGTGGCGCGAATGCCGACGCAAGGATCGTGGCGGCCAAAGGTTTCCACCATCACGGGATTGCCTTCCTTGTCGATCGAACGGCGTGGCGTGCGGATCGAGGAAGTCGGCTTGATGGCGATCGACACTGTGATGTCCTGGCCAGTCGAAATGCCGCCCAGTACGCCGCCGGAGTTATTGCCGACAAAGCCTTCCAGGGTCAGTTCATCGCCATGCTCGGAGCCGCGCTGCGCGACGCTGTCGAAGCCGGCGCCGATTTCGACGCCCTTCACAGCATTGATGCCCATCATCGCGTAGGCGATGTCTGCATCCAGCTTGTCGTAAATTGGCTGGCCCAGGCCGACCGGCACGTTGCGTGCCACCACGTCGATGCGGGCACCAATCGAATCGCCATCCTTGCGCAGGCCGTCCATATAGTCTTCCATGCGCTCGATCAGGGCCGCATCCGAAGTGGCGGCAAAGAACGGGTTGGAAGGCACGTGTTCAAAACTCTCGAACGGCACTTCGATCTCGCCCAACTGGCTCATGCAGCCGGCGAACTCGGTGCCGTACTTTTCCTTCAGCCATTTCTTGGCGATGGCCGCGGCGCCTACCACCGGCGCGGTCAGGCGCGCCGAGGAACGGCCGCCGCCGCGCGGGTCGCGCACGCCGTACTTGTGCCAATAGGTGTAGTCGGCGTGGCCTGGGCGGAAGCTCTCGGCGATATTGCCGTAGTCCTTGCTGCGCTGGTCTTCATTCTTGATCAGCAGCGCAATCGGGGTGCCGGTGGTCACGCCCTGGTAGACGCCGGACAGGATCTGCACCGTATCAGGTTCCTGGCGCTGCGTCACGTGGCGCGAAGTGCCGGGCTTGCGGCGGTCCAGTTCCGGCTGGATGTCCGCCTCGGTCAGCGCCAGGCCCGGAGGGCAGCCATCAATGACGCAACCAATTGCAGGACCATGGGATTCGCCAAACGTGGTGACGGTGAACAGCTTGCCAAAGGAATTGCCGGACATGATGGAGACGATGAGTAGTAGCAGGGAGAAACTCCCCATTCTAACCCGATATGGCAAAACTCGCAGGAAGTAGCTTTTTAAGCTACAACTTTTGCGAAACTAGCACACCGCTACTCGTTAACTTCCATGAAAGTGTTTTAATGGTCGTTCTCAGGAACAATTCGCTATATACTAAGTTGTAAGAACACCGAGACCCCTTGGAGAAGCGACACATGCCCCCTTCGATCACGGCGCCCGATGGCGGCCACGACGATCAGGACGATCTGGTTTTCTTAGAAGAGCATACGGCTCAGCCAGCTCTCCCTACACAGCGCAATGTCTGGCGCGTGATGATTATCGATGACGACGAAGACGTCCATTCGACGACCACGTTCGCCCTTGGCAACCTGGACATGCAGCACCGCCCCCTGGAATTCGTGCACGCTTATTCCGCCGCACAGGCGCGCGAAATGCTCAAGCACGAACAGGAAATCGCCGTGATCCTGCTCGACGTAGTCATGGAGCAGGATGACGCCGGTTTGCACTTGGTGCGCTATATCCGCGAAACACTGAAGCTGGCCGACGTGCGCATTATCCTGCGCACCGGCCAGCCCGGCTACGCGCCTGAAATCGACGCGATCCGCGATTTCGACATCAACGATTACAAGACCAAGTCCGAGCTGACGCGCATCAAGCTGTTCACCACCGTGACTGCCGCGATCCGCTCATACGAACAAATCCGCAATATCAACGAAAGCCGGCGCGGCCTGGCGCGCATCGTCCATTCCAGCACCGAGCTGATGGCGCTGCACGGCGTGCAGAATTTCGCTTCAGGCGTACTGTCGCAGATCGCGGAGCTGCTCGGCCAGGAAGCGCACGGCGTGCTGTGCGTGCAGGAATGCCCTGATGCCGGCTGCCATGAGCTGGTCGTGATGGCAGCCACCGGCAGCCACCATAACCTGTCGAATTCCCAGCTCACCGTCAACGAAGACCCGCGCGTGCACAAGGCGATGGAGGAGTGCCTCGCAGCGCGCCGCAATATTTACACCCCCGACAGCATCACGCTGCACTTCGCCGGCAAGGCCAGCCGCACATTCGTCGCGTTCATGGATGTTACGCGTGCACCGACTGCGCTGGAAGAAAGCCTGCTGGAAGTCTTCTGCAGCAATGTGGCCGTTGGCCTCGATAATGTGGAACTGGTGTCGCATCTGCATACGGCGGCCTTCTATGACAACCTGTCCAAGCTGCCGAACCGTACGCGCCTGATCGAAATCCTCGATGCTACGCTGGCCGGCCCGGCCAAGCAGGACGCGACCCTTTGCCTGGTCGACCTTGACCACTTTGCCGAGACTAACGACGCGCTGGGCCATGAATTCGGCGACCTGCTGCTGTCCGCCGTGGCGGCCCGCCTGCAAAATAGCCTGGGCAAGCAGTTGACCGTCGCGCGCATCGGCGGGGATATCTTCTGCGTGCTGGGCGACGCCGGCCAGGTCAACCCGGCCAACATCATCGCGCTCTTCTCGACCCCATTCAGCATCGACGGCCAGGACGTGCAGCTATCGGCAACCCTCGGCCTGGTGCGGCTGCTCGAACATGACGGCAGCGGCGCCGATGCGCTGAAGGATGCCGACATTGCGCTGAAGCGCGCCAAAACGCAGCAGCGCGCCGGACACTTCTACTTCTCGCGCAGCATGGGCGTGGAAATCCGTGAGCGCGTGCGCATGATGCACGCCCTGCGCACCGGTTTCAGCCAGAACCAACTCTTTGTTGTCTACCAACCGCAAGTCGACCTGGGTTCGCGCCGGCCGATGGGTGCAGAAGCCCTGCTGCGCTGGCAGACGCCGGACGGCAAATACGTGTCGCCGGACCGCTTCATCCCAATCGCGGAGTATTCGGGGCTGATTATCGACCTGGGCGAATGGGTGATGCGCACTTCGATGCAGGAGCTGGTGGCCTTGCGCGCAGCGGGCCACACCGAATTCACCATGTCGATCAACGTATCGCAGGTGCAGTTCCGCCATCCTCATTTCCTCGACATGCTGCGCAATGCGCTGCACGAAACGGGCGCCCCACCGGAATATGTGGAGCTGGAGATTACCGAATCGATGGCGATGGAAGAACCGGACATGCTGATCAAGATGCTGGCGCAGATCAAACAGACCGGCGTGACCATCGCGATTGACGATTTCGGCACCGGCTTCTCGTCACTCTCTTACCTGCAGCGCCTGCAGGTCGACCGCCTGAAGATCGACCGCGCCTTCGTCACCGAGATTACCAATTCCGCCCGCGGCAGCAGCATCGCCGAAATGGTCGTGCAACTGGGACGCAACCTTGGCCTGGCCGTGATCGCTGAAGGGGTGGAGGACGAGCGCCAGGCGCAAATCCTGCATACCCTGGGCTGCCCGCTGGGCCAGGGCTTCCTCTTCGCACGCCCGATGACGGGCGAAGCGCTGGCCGGGTGGCTAAGCGACGACGCCATGGCCGGAGTCGCATAAATAAAAAATGGGGACGTACCCCATTTTTCAGAACTGCGAAAATGGGGTACGTCCCCATTTTTTATTTCAGCCCTCGGACTTTTCTTCTTCCTCGGCCGGCCAGTCGCGGATGTAAGCCTTCAGCATGCGGTTTTCAAAGCTTTGCGCTTCCAGCACGGCGCGCGCCACGTCGTAGAACGAAATCACGCCCAGCAGGGTCTTGGCGTTCATCACCGGCAGGTAGCGCGCATGCTTTTCCAGCATGATGCGGCGCACTTCATTAACTTCGGTGTCCGGGGTTACGGTGATCGGGTGGTCATCCATGTGCTTGCGCACGGTGCCGCCGCCGACCGACCCCTGGTTCGCGTGCAGTGCCTTCAGCACTTCGCGGAACGTGAGCATGCCGACCAGGTCACCGTATTCCATCACCACCAGCGAACCGATGTCTTTTTCGGCCATGGTGTTTGCCGCTTCGACCAGCGGCTGGTCCGGAGTGATCGTATAGAGGATGTTCCCTTTGACTTGGAGGATTTCAGATACTTTCATTTTGGGCCGTCCTGTCCGGTGGTGATTATGGTTTTATTGTAAGCCTTACCATCGAATTTAGCGTATGCCAAGCGAAAAATCCAGAGTTGGATTAATCAAAACGCAACAGTATTCACAAGCTAAATAACACGATAGCATGGCAACCATGACAACGCCAAATTATCCCGGGTTCGATACCCTCGCCCTGCACGCGGGCGCCACGCCAGATCAGGCCACCGGCAGCCGCGCTACCCCCATCTATTTCACGTCCTCCTTCGCTTTCCGCGATTCGGACCATGCGGCGGCCCTGTTCAATATGGAGCGGGCCGGCCACGTGTATTCGCGCATTTCCAACCCCACCAATGCGGTGCTCGAGGAACGCATGGCGGCGCTGGAAGGCGGCGTGGCGGGCATTGCCACCGCCAGCGGCCAGGCGGCGATGCACCTGGGGCTGGCCACGATTGCCGGCGCAGGCTCGCACATCGTCGCGTCGCGGGCACTGTACGGCGGCTCGCACAACCTGCTCGGCTATACCCTGAAACGCTTCGGCATCGAGACCACTTTTGTCGATCCGCGCGACCTGGACGCCTGGCGCGCAGCCATCCAGCCCAATACCAAGGTGCTGTTCGGTGAAACGCTGGGCAATCCTGGCCTCGACGTGCTGGACATCCCGAACGTGGCGGCGATCGCGCATGAGGCCCACCTCCCGCTGATGGTCGATTCGACCTTCACCACACCCTACCTGCTGCGGCCATTCGAGCATGGCGCCGACCTGGTATTCCATTCCGCCACCAAATTCCTGTGCGGGCACGGTACCGCGATTGGCGGCGTATTGATTGATGGCGGCACTTTCGACTGGCAGGCGGCCTATGAGGCGACTGGGCGCTTTGCCGAGCTGTGCGAGCCGTATGACGGCTTCCACGGGATGGTGTTTGCCGAAGAATCGACCGTGGCGCCGTTTGCGCTGCGCGCTCGACGTGAAGGCCTGCGCGATTTCGGCGCGGCCATGAGCCCGCACAATGCCTTCGCCATCTTGCAGGGTGTCGAAACGCTGGCGGTACGCATGGACCGGCATGTCGCCAACACGCGCCGCGTGGCGGAATTCCTGCTCGCCAATCCAGCGGTCGAATCGGTGATCTACCCCGAACTCGAAAGCCATCCGGACCGCGCGCTGGCCGCCAAGCTGCTGCCGAAAGGCGCCGGCGCCGTGCTCTCGTTCACGCTGAAAGGCGACCGCGCGGCCGGCAAACGCTTCGTCGATAGCCTGAAAGTGTTTTCGCACCTGGCCAACGTCGGTGATGCCCGTTCGCTGGTGATCCACCCCGCTTCGACTACGCATTTCCGCGTGCCCGCCGACCAGCTGGCCGCGTCGGGAATTGCGGAGGGCACAATGCGGCTGTCCGTCGGCCTGGAAGATGCCGATGACCTGCTCGAAGACCTGGCACGCGGGCTCAAAGCCTCGCAGAAAGGGGCTTGAACATGCTGTTCGGTGAAACGTATTGCTACACGGGCGGCAAGGCATTCGACCCGGGACTGCCGACAGTCGTCATGATCCATGGCGCGCAGAATGACCATTCGGTCTGGGCACTGCAATCGCGCTACCTGGCGCATCACGGCTTTGGCGTGCTGGCAGTCGACTTGCCGGGACATGGCCGCAGCCGCGGCACAGCGCTGCGCAGCGTCGAGGAGATGGCCGGCTGGCTGCTTTCCTTGCTGGACAAGGCTGGCGTAGCGAAGGCTGCGCTGGTGGGACACAGCATGGGCTCCCTGATCGCGCTGGAGGCTGCCCACCGCGCGCCGGAGCGCATCACGCGTCTGGCGCTACTCGGCGCAACCTATCCAATGAAGGTTTCCGATGCGCTGCTCACCGCTGCACGCGAGGCCGAGAGTGACGCGATCGACATGGTCAATATCTGGTCGCACAGCTCTTACGCGCAGAAGCCGTCCTGCCCGGGACCGGGCTTCTACGTCAGCGGGATGTCGAAACGGCTGATGGAGCGCATCTCGGAGCAAGGAGAAGAGCTGCTGTTCCACACCGATTTCAGCGCCTGCAACAGCTATGCGAATGGCGACGCGGCAGCTGCAAGCGTGCGCTGCCCGGTGCAGTTCATCTTCGGCAGCAAGGACATGATGACGCCACCGCGCAGCACCAAAGCCCTGCTGGCGGCGCTTTCGGGCGCAAAGACTGTGACAGTCGACGCAGGCCACCAGATGATGGCCGAGCAGCCGGACGCCGTGCTGGATGCACTGATTTCCTTCCTGCGCTAACCCCTGCCGGAACCCTCAGGCGGCGCCGAAATGCTCCGCCAGGGTGGTGCCCAGCCCTGCTTCCACTGCCGTCTCCACCTGGCGCGCCAGGATGGCAGCATCGCGGCTGGCCTGGCGGTCAGTCTCGTCATCGGAATCGGCCAGGACGCCGGCGTTCAGTGACATGCCCCCAAATACGAAGAGACGGTAGACATCGGCCACCGTGATCTTGTGGACGTTGGCCAGCAGGACCCAGTTATCCGCGCCTTCGCTGACCCGCTTGCCGAACTGCACGCGCGACGGCGGCGCAATCTTCACCTTTGCCACCCAGCCGGGCACCAGCATTTTCTCCAACAGGGTGTCCATCTCATCGAAGCCAAGCCGGGTGCGGCCGCGTATCTCCGCCGAGCTCACGGCAGCGTTATCGCCCTGCTCCCGCGCCTGGTGCAGAACTTTCAGCACTGCCATGGCGTCGACAAATTCCCCGCCTGGAACCGCCTCGTGCCACCAGCGCTCATACTTCACTACCGGCAGCGCTGCCGTCAGCAAGGCGCCCAGCAGCGTAATCAGCCAGGAAACATAAATCCACAACAGGAACAATGGCAAGGCCGCCAGCGCGCCATATATCTTCGAATAGGTCGGCGCCTGCGTAATGAAAATCGCGAAGCCGCGCTTGGCCAGCTCGAATGACACCGCCGCCAGTGCGCCGCCGCAAATCGCGTCGCGCCAGTCCACCATGCGGTTCGGCACCGTAATGTAGAGGAACGTGAAGGCCAGGGTTGTCAGAAGGACCGACAGCAACGTGTAGAAAATTGGCCCGGTTACCGATCCAACCAGGCCGCTGGTCGCGTCGAACAAGTGGGTCGACAGGCTGATCGAAACACCAATCAGCAGCGGGCCAAGGGTAATCAGCGCCCAATACACCAGCACGCGCCGCACCAGCCGGCGCTCGGTCTTGACGCGCCAGATGCGGTTGAAGGCGCGCTCGATCATGCTCATCATCGCCACGGAGGTCAGCACCAGCGTCACGGCGCCGACAGCTGAAAGTCGCGTCGCCTTGGCCGCGAACGTGGTCAGGTAACCCAGGATGGTGCTGGAAATTGCCTTCGGCATCACGCTCTTGATGAAATACGCTTCCAGCGCGGTGCGGAAGGTATTGAACATCGGGAAAGTCGTGAAGATCGCCAGCGCGATCGTCAGGACCGGCACCAGCGCGAAAACGGTCGTAAACGTCAGGCCGCCGGCCACTTGGGGCAGGCTTTCTTCGCGCAGGCGACGGCGCCCGAACTGGAACAGGTCGTGCAGTTCGCTCCACGAGAGCGCGCGCAGTTCAGCCACGCCTTTTGTGCAGGCACGGGCGACGTTGGTGTAGAGGGACTTAAAAACCATCAGTGAAGCTTATTAGTCATGCAACTTGTGCAAAGGGCCATATAATATCAACGATGAACAGAACTAACCTCACAATTCTAATTTTGTATTATTCAAGGCACGGATCGGTGCGTAAATTGGCGGAAATGATTGCCCAGGGCGTCGAGTCCGTGCCGGGCTGCGATGCCCGCCTGCGCACCGTGCCAGCCGTTTCCACCGTATCGGAAGCGACGGCGCCGGAAGTGCCACTGGATGGCGCGCCTTATGTCGAATTGCAAGACCTGGAGGAATGCGACGGTCTGGCGCTGGGCTCCCCCACCCGTTTCGGCAACATGGCAGCGGCCATGAAGTATTTTTGGGACGGGACGTCGGCACAATGGCTGTCCGGCACCCTGTCCGGCAAGCCGGCCTGCGTCTTTACCTCGACCGGCAGCCAGCACGGCGGCCAGGAGTCGACGCTGCTGACGATGATGGTGCCGTTGCTGCACCATGGGATGATGGTCATGGGCCTGCCCTACACCCATCCCGAACTGATGACGACGACCAGCGGCGGTTCGCCCTACGGCGCATCCCACTGGTCGGGACTGGACGGCAAGAAGCCGTTCACGGAAGATGAGAAACGCCTGGCGATCGCGATGGGTCGCCGGCTGGCCGAAACGGCGGTCAAGCTGCGGAGACAGTAACCATGAACAGTACCAAGCACAAACTTTTCCATTGGGGCGCGATTGCCAGCCTGGCCTTGCTCATTATCTGGAGCGTGGCCTGGGAAATGTGGCTCTCCCCGTACAAGCCCGGCGGTTCCTGGCTGGTACTGAAGGCGGTACCGCTGCTGTTCCCGCTGCTGGGTGTGATCAAGCGCGATATCTACACGCTGCAATGGACTTCGATGATGATCCTGATCTACTTCATCGAAGGCGTGGTGCGCGCATACGGCGACAAAGTCACGCCGTGGCTGGGCTGGGGCGAAGCGGCTATCGTGGTGGTCTACTTCCTGTGCGCCATCCTTTACGTGCAGCCATATAAGAAGGCAGCCAAGCAGGCAGCCCGCGAATTGCTGGAAAAGGTCAACACCAGCAAAACCAAGTAAATATGGACAATTCCGCTTTCCTGGGCGCTTGCCGCGCCTTGCTCGGCGACGCGCACGTCATTTCCGATCAGGCGGACATGGCGCCTTACCTGCGCGATTGGCGTGGGCGTTTCACCGGCCGCGCCCTGGCTGTGCTGCGGCCGGCCGATACCGGACAAGTCGCTGCAACCGTCAAGCTGTGCGTTGAAGCGCGCATCCCGATCGTGCCGCAAGGCGGCAATACAGGGCTGGTGCTGGGCAGCGTGCCCGATGCCAGCGGCACCACTGTAGTGCTCTCGCTGGCGCGCATGCAAAAGGTGCGCAAGGTCGATCCGGTCAACCGCACCATGACGGTCGACGCCGGGGTGATCCTGCAACGCGCGCAGGAAGCAGCGGCCGAACAGGGCTGCCTGTTCCCGCTTTCCCTGGCAGCGGAAGGCAGTTGCACCATCGGCGGCAACCTGTCGACCAATGCCGGCGGCACCGGGGTACTTCGATACGGTAATACGCGCGAACTGTGCTTGGGGCTGGAAGTCGTCACGCCGCAGGGCGAGGTCTGGTCCGGGCTGCGCGGGCTGCGCAAGGACAATACCGGCTACGACCTGCGCGACCTGTTCATCGGGGCCGAGGGCACGCTTGGCATCATTACCGGCGCCGTGCTCAAGCTTTATCCGCAGCCCAAGGCTTCCGTCACGGCACTGGCTGCCATGGAATCGCCGGCGGCGGCATTGCGGCTGCTGTCGATCATGCAGGACCATTGCGGCGCGAGCCTGACCGGCTTTGAGCTGATGTCGGATTTCTGCCTGCGGCTGGTGGCCAAGCACTTCCCGGCGCTGCCGCAGCCATTGGCCGACGGGCATGCGCAATATGCCTTGCTGGAGCTCTCCAGCAGCGAGTCGGAAGCCCATGCGGCGTCCCTGCTTGAGAGCGCGCTTGGAGCAGCCCTCGGCGAAGGCGTGGTGCAGGATGCGGTGGTTGCCAGCTCCGCGGCGCAATCGCGTGGGCTGTGGGACCTGCGCGAGCATATTCCCCTGGCCCAGGCGGCGGACGGCAAGAACATCAAGCATGATATTTCGCTGCCGGTTTCTTCGATTGCGGATTTCATCGCCAGCACAGAGCCGCAATTGCAGGCGGCGTTCCCGGGGTGCCAGCTGGTGTGTTTCGGCCATCTTGGCGATGGCAACCTGCATTTCAACGTCGCACCGCCGGTTGGCGTGGCAAACGAAGACTTCCTGCACAGCCAGGAGGCCGTCAACCGCGTAGTGCACGATGCCGTCGCAGTTTTCGGCGGCTCGATTTCGGCCGAACATGGCATTGGCGCGTTAAAGCGCGACGAACTGGCGCGCTACAAGTCGCCGGTGGAATTGAACCTGATGCGGGCGATCAAGGCCGCATTGGATCCTTTGGGCCTGATGAATCCAGGGAAAATACTATGAAACTCCTGCCCTTGTTGCTGGTGGCGATGGCGCTTCCTGCAGGCGCACAAGCCCTGCACAAGTGCACTGTCGATGGAAAAGTGAGCTACTCGCAGCAGCCTTGCGAGAAAGGCGTGGCCAGCACGATCGCAGTGCCGGCCGCGCCGGCGCCGGATCCGGCTGCGGCCGCGAACATCAAGCGCCAGGAACGCGAGGCCGAGAAGATGGCCAGCGAGCGCCGCAAGCGGGAGGCTCGCGAGGAGCGCGAGAGCCTGGCCGAGGCGCGGGCTGTTGCCAGCCACAATAAGAAATGCAAGAAGCTCCACATGCAGCAGAAATGGGCGGAGGAAGATGCGCGCGGCGCCACGCTCCAGAACTCCGAACGCGCAAAAGTGAAAGCGAAACGCGCCGCAGACATGTACCAATTGGAATGCGGCGGCTGACGCGCTGGCTGGCACTTGGTGAATGGCGCTCACATCCGCTGCGGGCGCTGACTGCTATTGCGGCGATTGCTATTGGCGTGGCCCTGGGGTTTGCAATCCACCTCGTGAACGCGGCAGCGCTCAATGAGTTCACCACTGCCGTCCACAGCCTGTCGGGCCAGGCGGATATCCAGGTGAGCGGGACCGAAGCGACGTTTGACGAAGGTGTCTATCCAATCCTGGCGCGGCTGCCCGAGGTGGCGGTGGCTTCACCGGTGCTGGAATTCGACGCGTCGATGCCGGGTGCACGGCAGGCACTGAAAATCATCGGCCTCGACGTGTTCCGGGCTGGCTTTATCACGCCTGACTTGATCGGCGCGCCTGAAGAAGATCTTCCCTACGACACGCTGGCGGACGACGCGATCTTCCTGTCGCCCGCCGCAATGAAGTGGCTGCAATCGCGGCCCGGTGGCGAGCTTCGCCTTCAAGCGGGCAGCAAGGTGGCGGTTCTCCGCGTGGCAGGCTCGCTGCAGCGAGCGCGCGTGGGGCAGCGGTTCGCGGTGATGGACATCGCGGCGGCGCAATGGCAATTCCAGCGTTTGGGGAAACTGTCGCGCGTCGACTTGAAGTTGCGCGATGGCGTTGATCGGGGCGGATTCGAGCGTTCCCTGGCGGCTCGGCTTGAGCGCGAATTTCCCGGCCGTTTCCGGGTCGGCCAGCCGAATGATGCGGAGCAGGAAAGCCGCAACGCGAACTTGAGCCGGGCATATCGCGTCAATCTGAGCGTGCTCGCGCTGGTTGCGTTGTTCACTGGGGCCTTCCTCGTCTTTTCTTCGCAAGCGCTGTCCGTGCTACGCCGGCGCAGCGAATTCGCGCTGCTGCGCGTGCTGGGGCTGGAGCGCAAGCAGCTGATTCGCCAGGTCGTTCTCGAGGGAGCGCTGTTGGGTAGCATCGGTTCTGCCCTTGGCGTGGCGGGCGGCTATGCGCTCGCGGCAGCTGTGCTGCGAGTCTTTGGTGGCGATCTTGGTGCAGGTTACTTTGCAGGCGTCCAGCCAAGCGTGCAATGGGCGCCGCTGGCGGCCCTGGCCTACTTTGCGCTCGGCTTGGGCGTTGCCTTGCTTGGCGGGCTGGCGCCAGCCTTCGATGCGGCCCGCGCGCGGCCGGCCGTGGCGCTCAAGGCCGGTACCGACGAAACCGCGTTGCGGCCGCTCTCGCGGCCTTGGCCTGGGCTCGCTTGCCTCGGCTTGGCCGCCGCGATGGTGTTCGCTCCGCCGGTACTGGAGTTGCCCATATTCGGCTACCTGTCTATCGCCCTGCTCCTTGTTGGCGCCATCGCCCTGATGCCGCGCTTGTCCGGCATGGTCTTCGCTTCCCTGGCCCGCTACACGTCATCCGGCAACCCTGGACTGCGCGCAGCGGCGAGTCCCGTGCGCGCACTTGCGCTGGCGCGGCTGGCCAACGCATCTGGCCAGGCCGGCATTGCGCTGGGCGGCGTCCTGGCGAGCTTCAGCCTGATGGTGGCGATGGCGATCATGGTTGCCAGTTTCCGCACCTCGGTCGACGAATGGGTGTTGCGCATCCTGCCGGCAGACGTGTACCTGCGCAGCGCGTCGGGCGGTACTACAGGTGGCCTCTCGCCCGCCGAACAGGATGCACTACGCGCAGTGCCCGGCATTGCCCGCATTGAATTCCTGCGCGTGCGTTCAGTCTCCCTGTCGCAGCAGCGGGCCAATGTCGCCGTGCTGGCGCGGGATGTCGATCCGGCCGATCCTGGCCGCGCAATGGTCCTCGTCGAGGGCTCGGTGCATGCAGGGACGGCATCATCCGCCGCGATAGCGGGCCCCTCCCCAGCGCTTCCCCCGGCCTGGGTATCGGAAGCCATGTCCGACCTGTACGGGCTACGCCCCGGCGCCACCCTGCACCTGCCGCTGCAGGGCCAACTGCGCGAGTTCCGCGTCGCCGGCATCTGGCGCGACTACGCCCGCGCCGGCGGCGCCGTCATCTTGCGCCGTTCAGACTACATCGCCCTGACCGGTGACCGCGACGCAGGCGATGCCGCAATCTGGCTCGCCAAGAACACCAGCGCGGCCCAGGTGCAGGAAAACATCCGCAAACTGCCCTTCGGCGACCTGGTGGAAACCAGCGTCCCATCCGAAATCCGCAACCTGACGCTGAAAATCTTCGACCGCAGCTTCGCCGTCACCTATTTGCTGGAAGCCATCGCCATCGTGATCGGCCTGTTTGGCGTCGCAGCCACCTTCTCCGCCCAAACGCTGGCGCGGGCGCGTGAATTCGGCATGCTGCGCCACGTTGGCGTCACACGCGGCCAGGTACTCGCCATCCTCGCGCTGGAAGGTGCCGCCCTGACCATCCTCGGCATCGTGGCCGGCTTCGCCCTCGGCTGGTTCATCAGCCTGGTGCTGGTCCACGTCATCAACCCGCAATCCTTCCACTGGACGATGCAAATGCACTATCCCTGGCCCCTGCTGGCCACCGTCGCCCTGGCCCTGCTGATCTCATCCGCCGCAACTGCGCTCTTCGCAGGCCGGCAGGCGCTGTCCGGCGGCCCGATTCGTGCCGTAAGGGAGGACTGGTGATGCGCGCCCTGCTTTGCTTGCTGGTGGCCCTGGCAGCCAACCTGCCGCTGCGAGCAGCTGACTTCACACCGGTCACGCCCGGCGTCCAGCTTCAGTTCCCGCGCGACTTCGGCGCCCACCCAGGCTTCAAGACCGAGTGGTGGTATGCCACCGGCTGGCTGGACACCGCCGACGGCCGCCAGCTCGGCTACCAGGTGACCTTCTTCCGCAGCAGCACCGGCCATGGCCGCGACAACCCGAGCCAGTTCGCGCCGAAAGACATCATCGTCGCGCACGTCGCACTGTCTGATCCAGCGCAAGGCAGGCTGCTGCACGACCAGCGCACCGCCCGCGCCGGTTTTGGCCTGGCCAGCGCTTCCACGCAAGACACCAACGTGCAACTGGACGGCTGGCGCATGCAGCGCGCCGAAGATGGCACTTATCATATCGACATCGAGGCCGCCGAATTCACGCTCGCCCTGAAGCTGCAACCGACCCAGCCCGTGCTGCTGCAAGGCGACGCCGGCTTCTCCCGCAAAGGCCCGAAACCCGAACAGGCAAGTTATTACTATAGCAAGCCACAACTGCGCACCAGCGGCACCCTGGGCCGCCGCAAAGCCGCGCCGCAGGCCGTGACCGGCGTCACCTGGCTCGATCACGAATGGTCAAGCCAGGTGCTCGATCCGGCCGCTGCGGGCTGGGACTGGGCCGGCATCAATTTGAATGATGGCGGCGCCCTGATGGCATTCCAGATAAGGGACCGCCAAGGTGGTAAACTGTGGGCCCACGCGACATGGCGCGATGCATCCGGTAAGATCACGCACTATTCGCAGGACCAGGTCAGTTTTACTCCGCAGCTGCGATGGAAATCGCCGCACACGCAAGCCGAGTATCCCGTAGCCACCCTGATAAGCACCGGCCCCGAACAGTGGCAGCTCAGTCCTTTGCAGCAGGACCAGGAACTGGATTCGCGCCGCTCGACCGGCGCGGTGTATTGGGAAGGCGCGGTGACAGTCTCGCGAAGCGGCAAGCCGGCAGGGCGCGGCTACCTGGAGTTGACGGGCTATGTCCGTCCGATGAAACTTTGAACAAGAACGTAGAATACGCATGAGCACCACCAACAACGGCCAGCCTGAAGCCCGAGAACTCAAGAAAGGCAGCCTGGCCGCCTTCAGGGGCCTGCTGCCCTTCCTCAAGCCTTACCGCAACCGCTTCGTCATTGCCGGCATCGCGCTGGTGGTCGCCGCTGGCTCCACGCTGGCGATTCCGTACGCGTTCAAGCAGATGATCGACCTGGGCTTCGGCGCCAACGCGGGCGTGCGCAGCGCTGCCCATGTGAACGAGGTGTTCCTGGCCCTGTTCGCGGTTGCCACGGTCCTGGCGCTGGCAACGGCAGCGCGCTTTTACAGCGTATCCTGGTTGGGCGAACGCGTGACCGCCGATATCCGCAATGCCGTCTATTCGCATGTGGTGCAGCAGAGCCCTGAATTCTTCGAAACCACCAAGACTGGTGAGGTGCTGTCGCGCCTGACCACCGACACCACGCTGATCCAGAGCGTGGTCGGAACCAGTATTTCGATGGCCTTGCGGAACGTGCTGCTGTTCCTTGGCGGCCTGGTAATGCTGTTCGTTACCAGCCCCAAGCTCTCCTCCATCATCATCGGCCTGCTGGTGCTGACCGTGCTGCCGATCGTGATCTTTGGCCGCCGCGTGCGCAAGCTGTCGCGCGATTCGCAGGATCGCGTGGCCGATGCGTCGGCGATGGCCGGCGAAATCCTGAACGCCATGCCGACCGTGCAAGCCTTCACCCATGAAGGCCTGGAAGCTAAACGCTTCGGCGGTTCCGTCGAAGGCGCGTTCAATACCGCAATGCGCCGCATCCAGGCACGCGCTTTCCTGACCATGCTGGCCATTGTGCTGGTATTTGGCACCATCGTATTCGTGCTGTGGCTCGGCGCCCATGCGGTGCTCGAGGGCACGATGACTGGCGGCGACCTGGGACAGTTCATCCTGTACGCATCCATCGTGGCCGGTGCGATCGGCGCCTTGTCCGAGGTGATGGGCGAGGCACAGCGTGCGGCCGGCGCCACCGAGCGCCTGCTGGAATTGCTGGCCGTGCGCTCCGACATCCAGAACCCGGCGCAGCCGCAGGCACTGCCGCCGCGTGCTGCCAATGGCGCGGCCCTGAGCCTGTCCGAAGTGTCGTTCAGCTACCCGTCGCGCCCCGACACACTGGCCCTGGACCACGTGACGCTGGATATCAAGCCGGGCGAGACCGTTGCCGTGGTTGGCCCTTCCGGCGCCGGCAAGACCACCCTGTTCCAGATGCTCCTGCGTTTCTACGATCCGCAATCGGGCGCAATCCGCCTTGACGGCACCGATATCCGCCTGCTCGACTTGCACACCCTGCGCGGCGCCATCGGCATCGTGCCGCAGGATACGGTGATCTTCTCGGCCGACGCGATGGAAAACATCCGCTACGGCCGCGCCGATGCCAGCGACCAGGAAGTAATCCAGGCCGCGCGGCTGGCAGCTGCCCACGAATTCATCGAGCGCCTGCCGAACGGCTACAAGTCCTTCCTCGGCGAGCGCGGCGTGCGCCTGTCTGGCGGACAACGTCAGCGCATCGCAATTGCACGCGCCTTGCTGAAGAATCCTCCACTGCTGCTGCTCGATGAAGCGACCAGCGCGCTGGACGCGGAATCCGAGCGCCTGGTGCAAGGTGCACTGGAGGCGGCCATGGTGGGCCGTACTACGATCATCATTGCGCACCGCCTGGCCACCGTGCAGCGCGCCGACCGCATCATCGTCATGGAAGACGGCAAGATCGTCGAAACCGGCACCCACCAGTCCCTGGTGGCACTGGGCGGCATCTACGCCAACCTGGCGGCGCTGCAGTTCCACAATGTGCATGTCACCCATTGAGGCGCTACGTGACCGACGCGGAATTGCGCCAGAGCTGCCACACTGTCCTGCCGGGCCATCGCCAGCCTTCGCCGGCGGAAACCTTTGCCGCCATGTCCGCATGGTGCGAAGCCAACGGCATTGCCCACGACGTGTATGGCGAGGGAGAGCTGATCCAGGCCTTCGAGCAGAAAGTCGCCGACCTGTTGGGCTTCGAGGCGGCAACCTTCTGCATCACCGGCACCATGACCCAGGTCACGGCGCTGCGCCTGGCCTGCATGGAGCGCGGCAGCCGCCTGGTGGCGCTGCATCCGACCGCGCATATCTTCAAGCATGAACGCAGCAACCACCAGCTCCTGGACCATTTCCAGGCCATCCAGCTGGGCGACCTGCACCGTCCATTCACCCTGGGCGAGCTGCAGGCTGTGCCCGATCGGCTGGCAGCCGTATCGCTTGAGTTGCCGGCGCGTGAACTCGGCGGCCAGTCGCCGCGCTGGGATGAACTGGAAGCGATCAAGTCCCACTGCCGCCAACACGGCATCCACTTGCATATGGACGGCGCGCGCCTGTGGGAAGCGGCTGCCGGCTATGGCCGTTCGCCGGCCGATATGGCAGCGGGCTTCGACAGCGTCTACGTTTCGCTGTACAAGGGCATCGGCGGCCTGGGCGGCGCCATGCTCCTGGGCAGCCGCGCCTTCATTGCGCGCGCCCAGGAATGGTTCCGGCGCCAGGGCGGCAACGTAATCCACCGCACGCCTTACGTGGTCGCCGCCGCCATGCAGTTCGACGCACGGCTGGCGGCAACGCCTGAATATTTCCGCCGTACGCAATGGCTTTACGACACCTTGCGAGACTATCCGCGATTGCGCGCCAATCCTTCGCAGCCGCATGCGAATATGCTGCATATCCATGTGCCGGTCGATCGCGACCGCCTGCTGCAGATTCGCAATGAGGTCGCGGCGCATCACGGCGTGTGGCTGCTGAATCGCGCGGCCCATGCCCAGTTGCCCGGCACCAGCTATACCGAGTGGTATGTCGGCGATAACCTGCTTGCACTTTCGGACGATGAAGTCCGCCAAGCCCTCACTTTATGGAGCGACGCACTATGAGTTTTGCTTCGCTGGACCTGATTGACGGGCTCCTTCGCACACTCGAATCAATTGGCTACAAGACACCGACGCCAATCCAGAAACAAGCCATTCCCGCGATCCTGGCCGGCCGCGACCTGCTGGGCGCCGCGCAGACCGGTACCGGCAAGACCGCCGCCTTTGCCCTGCCCCTGCTGCAGCGCCTGGCCATGGAAGGCGACCAGGCCGCACCGAACCATATTCGTTGCCTGGTGCTGGTTCCTACGCGCGAACTGGCGGACCAGGTCTACCAGAGTTTCCAAACCTACGGCTTCAACCTGCCGCTGCGTTGCGCCGTCGCCTACGGCGGTGTGCCGATGGAGCCGCAACTGGCGAAGCTGCGCAAGGGTTTGGACGTACTGGTGGCGACGCCTGGCCGCCTTCTTGACCTGCACCGCAAAGGTTCCCTGGAATTTGGCCAGCTGACAGCCCTGGTGCTGGACGAGGCGGACCGCATGCTGGACCTTGGCTTTGCAGCCGACCTGGATTTGCTGTTTGCCGTGCTTCCGGCCGAGCGCCAGACCTTGCTGTTCTCGGCCACCATGCCGGATTCGATCCGGGCCATGGCCAGGCAGTTGCTGCGCGATCCGCTCACCGTGCAGGCCAGCGCGCCGAACACGGCGGCACGCACCGTGCGCCAGGTGGTGTTCACGACCGACAAACGCAATAAGCCGGAACTGTTCGTACACCTGCTGCGCAAGGAAGGCTGGGGCCAGGTGCTGGTGTTCGTCAAGACACGCAAAGGCGTCGAGCAACTGGTCGCCCTGCTGCAGGGCGAAGGCATCTCGGCCGATTCAATCCACGGTGACAAGCCACAGCCAGCCCGCATCAAGGCGCTCAAGCGCTTCAAGGCGAACGATGTGCAGGTTCTGGTGGCGACGGACGTTGCAGCGCGAGGGCTTGACATTGAAGCCCTGCCGCTGGTGGTCAATTTCGACCTGCCGACCGTGGCGGAGGATTATGTGCACCGCATCGGCCGCACGGGCCGCGCCGGCGCTGAGGGTGAGGCGGTGTCGCTCGTTTGTGCAGATGAAGTCGATTTGCTGCGGGCGATTGAAAAGCTGACCGGCGCTGTTCTTCCGCGACAGGAAGAAGCGGGCTTCGAGGCAGATCACCGCGTGCCGTCGACGGGCACGCCGGCCGTATCCTCGACGCGCGCCACCGCAGCGAAGCCGGCTCGGGGCCCGGCCAAGACGGCGAAAGGCGTGGCAGTTGGCGCAACAGCACGTCCGGCAGCAAAACAACTTGCGCCAGCGCGGGACGATACACCGCGCCCTGCCGGCGGGTTTGGCGGACTGAAAGAAGAACTGCCGCCGAAGGAAAAACAACGCTCGCGCGGACCGATCTACGGCGCGCGCGCGGGAAGCCCTGGTGCCGGTACCGGGGGACGTACAACTAGCGGCGAAGGCCGTGGCGGCGCTGGCGGTGGTGGCGGCAAAGTCGTGGTGACCGCGACGCGCGGCGCCAAATCGGCCGCACGCGCCGCCGGCCGCGCAGCGTCCAAGCCCGGCGGCCGCGGCAACAAACGATAAACGGAGAAACAGATGAAGCAGTACAAAGAATTGATCAGCACCGTGCTGGAACAAGGGAGCTGGCAGGACAACCGCACCGGTATCCGCACCCTGAGCGTGCCTGGCGCAATGATGCGCTTCGACCTGAACGAAGGCTTCCCCGCCGTAACAACCAAGAAGCTCGCCTTCAAGTCGGTGGTTGGTGAGCTGTGCGCCTTCCTGCGCGCCTCCCGCAGCGCCGCCGACTTCCGCGCCCTGGGCTGCAAAGTATGGGACCAGAACGCCAACGAGAACGCGCAATGGCTGGCCAACCCGCACCGCACCGGCACCGACGACCTGGGTCCGGTGTACGGCGTGCAATGGCGCCAATGGCCAGGCTACAAGGTGCTGGACGCCTCCGCGGCCGCGCAAATTGAAGATGCGGAACGCAACGGCTTCCGCCAGGTCGCCCCGCTGGAAGAAGACGGCGTGCAGAAAGTGCTGATGTACAAGGCCATCGACCAGTTGCGCGAGTGCCTGGACACCATCGTCAACAATCCTTCGAGCCGCCGCATCCTGTTCCATGGCTGGAATCCTGCGGTGCTGGACCAGGTGGCGCTGCCGGCCTGCCACCTGCTGTACCAGTTCATCCCGAATGCCACCACGCGCGAGATATCGCTGTGCCTTTACGTGCGCAGCAACGATATCGGCCTGGGCACCCCATTCAATATCGCGGAAGGCGCCGCCCTGCTGCACCTGGTGGCACGCCTGACAGGCTACAAACCCCGCTGGTTCAGCTACTTTATCGGCGACGCCCACATCTACGAGAACCACATGGAGATGGTGCAGGAGCAGTTGAAGCGAGAACCGCTGCCGCTGCCGCAATTGCACATCAACAGCCGTGTGCCGTCGTTCGCCGAGACCGGCAAATACGAGCCGGAATGGCTGGAAAAGATCGAGCCTTCCGACTTCACGCTGGAAGGCTACCAGCACCACGCGCCGCTGACGGCGCCGATGGCGGTTTAAGCCGGTTCGTCCTGGGGCACGATGCTGCCCCACCAGCGCTTGGCGACGGCTTCGCCATCGCGCTCCAGCAGGAACTGGTAGCCGCGCTGCACGGCTTCTTCCAGCAGGCGCGGCTCGTTCAGTGCGGCTTCCCGCAGGTGATCGACGCCCCGCCGGTCACCTTCCGCCACCAGCACCCGTCCATACATCAGCGAAGCCCGTGGATTCAGCCCGCCTGGTCGCTTCATCAGTTCGACCACCGCCGGCTTGGCGGCAGCAGTGTCCTCGAATTCCAGCTTCAGCGAAGCCAGCTCCATCAAATCCTGCACCGGCAAGCTCGCCAGCGGCGATGCGGAAAGTTCTCCGATGCGGGCGCGTGAATTCTGCACATGGCGGAAGCGATGAACCCAGCCGCGTGAATTGACTTCCCACCAGTCCTGGTCCAGCTCCGCTTCCAGCTTTTTGCCAACGCCTGACGCAAGCAGTACGTCGGCGGCGCTGGTATCGACCGGCGGCGGCAGGACCGGGGCCATGTCGATTGCATCCAGCCGTTCACGCAGGCAGGGATGGGTATCGTCAAGACCCGAGCGCGCCGACCATGCACCGTCCAGTGCCTTCTTGGTGGCCCATTCGTCGTAATTGGCCTTGACCGCCAGGCGCATCGAGGAAAACGGCATGAATGGCGGCTTTTCCAGCCGGTCTGCATTCTCGTACATGCTGGGCCAGAAATCGCGGGCGATCCAGTCGCCCAGCAAGCGGGCCCGCACCAGCATTTGCGAGGTCGCCGTGTGGCCGGCCATGTCGACCGCGGTCCGGTCAGCCTCGTATTCGTCCTGGCGCGACAACACAAAGGTATAGGCGCTGTAATAAGGGAAGAAGCGTTGCAGGGCACGGACGATTGCCGCGCTGAGCACATTGTCGTCCGCACTGCTCTCCAGGTGTTCGTACATGGCGACGAACAGGCGGCGCTGGCGATAAATCCGGGTTGAGCCCTTGGCATGGTCGCCGCACAGGTGGCCATATTCGTGGGCCAGCACCGCCAGCATTTCCTTAGGGGTGGAACCAAGCAGGAATGGCAGGCCGACCAACAGGTAGTTGCGGTAGCCGCCGAAGATGCCAAAGCGGGCATGCTGCACGATCGCAGCGTTGTATTCATCCGTCACCAGCACATGGTGGATGCGCGGGCCTTTCAGCTTGCCGTACAACTTTTCGAGGATGTCGAACAGCTTGGGCGCTTCATCCCGGGCCAGTTCACGCCCCATCGGAGGGTCCAGCCGCATCAGCATGACGCGCAGGATGACAAAGATCAGCGAAAGCAGGAACAGGCCGGCCAGGCCCGTCTTGATCATCACAAAGGCGCGGTGCGATGCGATCGCCCATTGTACGAGCATGGCAAATAATGCAAGAAGCCCGGCCAGTAATCCGAACAGGATCACGTATGCGGCCAGGCTGATCGCAAACACCTTGCGGCGGAAGGTCTCCGGGCTGGAATTCGAATCGATTTCCAGCCGGCGGACTAAGTGCTCAAACGCTTTGTATTCCAATCATGCTTCTCCATTTAAAACTCTTCCCAGTCTCCTACCTCGCTATTGGCGACCTTGCGCGTTGCCGGCGCCTTGCCGTCACGCTGCACTGGCTTGGCCTTGGCCGGCAATGCAGGCTTGGTGCGAACCGCCTGGATCACTGCGCGCGCCTGCACCGCGGCAGGATGCTCGCGGCGCGGGCCATCGATCTGGAACACGCTGACAATCTTCGACAGGCTGCTGGCCTGGTCTTGCAAGGCCGTGGACGCCGAAGCTGCCTCCTCCACCAGCGCCACGTTTTGCTGCGTGATTGTATCCATCTCATTGATGGCCTGGTGGATCTGTTCCAGACCCGCAGTTTGTTCCTGCGTAGCACTGGTAATTTCTCCCATAATATCAGTCACGCGCTGAATGCTCGTCACGATTTCCTTCATGGTGTGCCCGGCCTGGTTGACAAGCTTGGCGCCACTTTCCACTTTGCCAACAGAATCGTCGATCAACTGCTTGATTTCCTTGGCAGCAGCGGCCGAACGCTGCGCCAGGTTGCGCACCTCGCTGGCGACCACCGCGAAGCCTCGGCCCTGCTCACCGGCGCGTGCCGCTTCCACTGCCGCATTCAGCGCCAGGATGTTGGTCTGGAAGGCGATGCCGTCGATCACCGCGATGATGTCCACGATCTTGTTGGACGACTCGTTGATCGAGCCCATGGTTTCCACCACCTGTTCCACGACTTCGCCGCCCTTGGTGGCGATGGATGATGCCGAAACGGCAAGCTGGTTGGCCTGGCGTGCATTGTCGGCGTTCTGGCGCACGGTGCTGGTCAGTTCTTCCATCGAAGAGGCGGTCTCCTCCAGCGAAGCGGCCTGCTCGCCGGTGCGGTCGGACAAGTCCATATTGCCGGCCGCGATCTGGGCGGAGGCGCTGGAAATCGTGTCGCTGCCACCACGTACTTCGGCCACGATGGCGGCCAGGTTGTCGCGCATCTTGTCCAGGGCGCGCAGCAGTTCGCCGAATTCGTTGTCCGCATGCTTGGTCGCCTGGCCTTTCAGGTCGCCGTCGGCCACCCGGTGGGCTACGTCCATGGCTTCTGCCAGCGGTTCGGAGATCGCCTTCATCAGCACCAGGCCGGCGAACACGCTCAGTAACAGGCCGCCAACCAGGACCACGGTCACGGTAGTGCTGTTGCGGCTCAGGCCTGCGGCAACAGCGGCGGCATCGGCTTCGATACGCTTGTCGGCGTGCTCGGACAAGGCTTTCAGCGCGCCATCGCCGATGCGGTAGGACGGGTTGAGCTTCTTGATCAGGACCGTTTCCGCATCGTCCCAGCGGCCTTCCTTCACTGCGGCCGCGGCGGCGCGGACATGCTCGACACCCAGGCCATCGCTCTTGGCAAACCAGTCTTCGGCCAGCTTGCGCTCGTCCGGCGACTTGACGCTCGCCAGGTAGCCTTCCCAGCGCTTGTTCACGCGCGCCGTGACTTCGTCGACGATGTTGAAGTGGGCGGTCAGCGGGTGGTCGTGCAGCTTGCTCCAGGCCAGGTCAGGATTGTGCTGCAGCGCTTGCAGGATCTGGCTGCGGCCCGTTTCCATGTCCAGACGGATCGCATTACGCTCCGCGATATTTTTCTGGTTGGCGACCGTAAAGTCTTGCACCAGGTCGACCGAGCGCTGTGCGCTCAGGATTCCGAGGCCGCCAATAATCGCCAGCAGGCCAATCAGCAAACCCAGCACACCTACCAGCAGGGTCTTGATCTTGAAATTATTGAACATCGCTCACTCCTTTACCAAACATTTGAAAAACTGATGCAACCGGCCACGCAACTCTGAAACGTCGTCGAATTCGATATAGGTGATGTCCACCAGGTCATCGAGCTCGCGCAGCAGCGTGGTCTTGATTGGCGCGCCTTTCCATACCAGGAACAGGATAGGCGTTCGGCGGCCTTTGAATATGTGATAGCTCAACTCGAATGCACTGCTCTCGCTCATTCCGACGCGAATGTTGACCAAGACGTCCGCCTGGTCCAGCAATGCGAGCCGGTGACGGCGGAAGTTCTGCGGCGTGAACGGCAAGCCCTGGCTGCGCTCGAACGAGGCGCGGAAGGTTTCCGCGCTCTCGGCCTGCAAGCCGGTCAGGTAATCGAAGGCATGCGGCAAGCCGTTGGCGCTGTCGATCATCTGCATGATTTCGCCGATCATGCGCTGTTCGCGCTCGTCCGATTCGGTGAATGGCTGGCGGATGAAGACCTTGAGCGGCTCGACGCCGACACTGCGCTGTCGCACTTGGGCGCGGCGTTCAGGCATCTGCCAGGCTGCCGCTGCCAGGTCGGCTGCGCCGGGCACAGGACGCGGTGCCGGAGGCGGGACCTGGCGCAGTTCGCTGCCGAGCATGGCGTGCAGCTCCTGCAGCGAACGCACAGTGCTGTTGCCGGAATGCTTGCGCGCCTCCGCCGCCGCCTCGGCTGCTGCGATGGTCGTAAACATCACGGTACCGGAAGCCAGTGCCGCCATGCGCAGGCTGCGCGTGGCCGCAATCGCGACGCGCTTCTCGTCGACCGTGACCACGGCCATGGCGATCTCGCGCAGGGCCAGCAAGCCAAGCAGGGTTTCGTCTTCGATGGCATTGACAGGCACTTCGCCCGCCTCCAGCACGGCTGCCGTCACCTCGCTGGCGCACAGCAGGTAGCCGGCATCGGCCAACTCGCGTGCCAGGGCCACGGCGCGCGCCTGGTCAGCCTTGCGCACCCGCATATAGACATAGCCAGCCGTCGGGATGCGCACGCCGGCACCCAGTTCGGCCTTCAGGAAGGCTTCGCCGAAGCTGGTGCCAGTGCCCATCACTTCGCCGGTGGACTTCATTTCCGGCCCGAGAATGGTGTCGACGCCGGGGAATTTCGCAAACGGCAGGACAGACTCCTTGACGCTGTAATAAGGCGGAATCACTTCCGCGGTCACGCCCTGCTCCGCCAGCGAGCGGCCGGCCATGCAGCGCGCTGCGACCTTGGCCAACTGCACGCCGGTCGCCTTCGACACGAAAGGAACGGTGCGAGAGGCGCGCGGGTTCACTTCCAGCACGTAGACCCGGTCCACCATGCGGCCATCGGCTTTCTGGCGCTGCACCGCGAACTGCACGTTCATCAGCCCTACCACATCCAGGCCGCGTGCCAGGCGCACGGTCTGGCGCTTGATCTCGGCCACGGTCGCCTCGGACAGCGAATACGGCGGCAGGCTGCAGGCTGAGTCGCCCGAGTGGATGCCGGCCTGTTCCACATGCTCCATCACGCCGCCGATCACGACTTCGTGACCGTCGCTGACGCAGTCCACGTCCACCTCGATGGCGTCGTTCAGGAAGCGGTCCAGCAGCACAGGTGAATCGTGCGAAACCTTGACCGCTTCGCGCATATAGCGCTCGAGGTCGGCCCGTTCGTGCACGATTTCCATGGCGCGGCCGCCCAGCACATAAGAAGGACGAACCACCAGCGGATAGCCGATTTCTTCGGCCATGGCCACTGCTTGCTGCTCGTCGCGGGCGGTGCGGTTGGAAGGCTGGCGCAGGTCCATCTCATGCAGCAGCTTCTGGAAACGCTCGCGGTCTTCCGCGGCATCGATCATGTCCGGCGAGGTGCCGATGATCGGCACGCCGTTTGCCTCCAGCGCCAAGGCCAGCTTGAGCGGGGTCTGGCCGCCGTACTGCACGATCACGCCTTCCGGCTTTTCGATGGCGACGATTTCCAGCACGTCTTCCAGCGTCAGCGATTCGAAGTACAGGCGGTCGGACGTGTCGTAGTCGGTCGACACGGTCTCCGGGTTGCAGTTGACCATGATGGTTTCGTAGCCGTCTTCGCGCATCGCCAGCGCGGCATGCACGCAGCAGTAGTCGAATTCGATGCCCTGGCCGATGCGGTTCGGGCCACCGCCCAGCACCATGATCTTGCGCGCGCTGGTCGGCTGGGCTTCGCATTCCTCGTCGTAAGTCGAGTACATATAGGCGGTGCGTGTTGCGAATTCGCCGGCGCAGGTGTCCACACGCTTGTAGACCGGGCGGATGCCCTGGGCGTGGCGCTGCACGCGTACCTCGTCTTCATGCACTCCCAGCAGTTGCGCCAGGCGGCGGTCGCCGAAGCCTTGCTGTTTCAGGCGGCGCAGCACATGGCGGTCCAAGCCGCCCAGCTGCTGCGTGGCCACCCAGGCCTCGACTTCCACCAGGTCCTGGATCTGGGCCAGGAACCATGGGTCGATATGCGACAGGCGGTTCACCTCCACCAGCGACATGCCTTGCGCGAAAGCCTCGCCCACGTACCAGATGCGCAGGGGGCCGGGCTGGCGCAGTTCCTGTTCGATCACGTCACGTCCGGTGGCGATGCGTTGCAGGCCATCGACGCCGATGTCCAGTCCGCGCAGCGCCTTCTGGAACGACTCCTGGAAGGTGCGTCCCATCGCCATCACCTCGCCGACCGATTTCATCTGGGTGGTCAGGCGGTTATTCGCGTCGGGGAACTTCTCGAAAGCAAAGCGCGGGATCTTGGTGACGACGTAGTCAATCGCCGGTTCGAACGAGGCCGGGGTGGCGCCACCGGTGATATCGTTCTGCAGTTCGTCCAGCGTGAAGCCGATCGCCAGTTTGGCGGCGACGCGGGCAATCGGGAAGCCGGTGGCCTTGGACGCCAGCGCCGAGGAACGCGATACACGCGGGTTCATCTCGATCACGATCATGCGGCCATCTTGCGGGTTGACCGCGAACTGCACGTTCGAGCCGCCGGTATCCACACCGATTTCGCGCAGCACGTTCAGCGACGCGTCGCGCATGATCTGGTATTCCTTGTCGGTCAGGGTCTGTGCCGGAGCGACGGTGATGGAGTCGCCGGTGTGCACGCCCATCGGGTCGAGGTTCTCGATCGAGCAGACGATGATGCAGTTGTCCTTGCGGTCGCGCACCACTTCCATCTCGAATTCCTTCCAGCCGATCAGCGATTCTTCGATCAGCAGTTCGGAAGTCGGCGACAGTTCCAGGCCGCGCAGGCAGATGGCGGTGAATTCGTCGGCATTGCGGGCAATGCCGCCGCCGCTGCCACCCATCGTAAAGGACGGGCGGATGATGACCGGGAAGCCGAGGCGCTCCTGCGCCTGCCAGGCTTCGGCCATCGTGTGGGCGATGCCGGAACGTGCCGATTGCAGGCCGATGCGCTCCATGGCAGCCTTGAACTTGGCGCGGTCTTCAGCGCGGTCGATGGCTTCCGGCGTGGCGCCAATCAGCTCCACGTTAAAGCGTTCCAGCACGCCGTTGCGGTGCAGGTCCAGCGCGCAATTGAGCGCAGTCTGGCCGCCCATGGTCGGCAGTACGGCCTGTGGCCGCTCTTTCTCGATGATGCGCGCCACGGTTTCCCAGGTGATCGGCTCGATGTAGGTGACGTCGGCCATGCCCGGGTCGGTCATGATGGTGGCCGGGTTGCTGTTGACCAGCACCACCTGGTAGCCTTCTTCGCGCAGGGCCTTGCAGGCCTGGGCGCCGGAGTAATCGAATTCGCAGGCCTGGCCGATCACGATCGGGCCGGCGCCAATGATCAGGATGCGCTGGATGTCGGTACGCTTAGCCATGGCGGGCGCCCTCCATCATGCTGACGAAGCGGTCGAACAGCGGCGCCAGGTCGTGCGGCCCGGGCGAAGCCTCCGGGTGGCCCTGGAAACAGAAAGCAGGCTTGTCGGTGCGGCGGAAGCCTTGCAGCGATCCATCGAACAGCGAAATATGAGTGACTGCGCAGTTATTCGGCAGCGAGTCAGGATCGACGGCGAAGCCGTGGTTCTGCGAAGTGATCATTACACGTCCGGTTTCAATGTCTTGTACAGGGTGGTTCGCGCCATGATGGCCGAATTTCATTTTTATCGTGCGGGCGCCCGAAGCCAGTGCCATGATCTGGTGGCCGAGGCAGATGCCGAAGGTCGGCACGCCGCGTTCAATCAGTTCGCGTGCGGCTTCAATCGCGTAATTGCAGGGCTGGGGGTCGCCCGGCCCATTGGACAGGAAGATCCCGTCCGGGTTCAGGGCAAGCGCGGCGGCGGCGCCGGCTTTTGCAGGCAGCACGGTCACGCGGCAACCGCGCTGGGCCAGCATGCGCAAAATGTTCGCCTTGACTCCGAAGTCAAACGCCACCACGTGGCAGCGCGGCTCAATCTGGCGGCCATGGCCCTGGCCCAGCGACCATTCGGTTTCGCTCCATTCATAAGGCGCTGCAGTGCTGACGGTTTGCGCCAGGTCCATGCCCGACAGGCCGGGGAATTCGCGCGCCAGGCGCAGTGCATCATCGGCGCTGCCGCCGGCGACGATGGCGCCGGACTGGGCGCCTTTTTCGCGCAGGATGCGGGTCAGCTTGCGGGTATCAATGCCGGCGATTGCCACCACGCCCTGCTCCGCCAACCAGGACGACAGGTCTTGCTCGCTGCGGAAGTTCGATGCCAGCAACGGCAAATCTTTTACTACCAGGCCGGCCGCATGGATCCGCGGGGCCTCGCCATCTTCACGGTTGACGCCCGTGTTGCCGATGTGCGGATAGGTCAGCGTCACGATCTGGCGGCTGTAGCTTGGGTCACTCAGGATTTCCTGGTAGCCGCTCATGGCGGTATTGAAGACGACTTCGCCAGCCGTGGCGCCGTTCGCACCAATCGCGATGCCTTCGAACAGGGTGCCATCAGCCAATGCGAGAATAGCGCGCCCGGCATTCCCGTAGGGATGCTTGAGTGGGTGTTTCATCAGGGGTTCTCCTGGGGTCCGTATCGTTATAAAACCAACAAACAGAATTACTCAGCAGTAATTCCTAGCGCGCTGGAAGCAACGATACGCCGACACACCCCGGCCAAAACTCTCCAAACGTCACAAGCCCCCATTCCGGGCCGAAAATAGATTGCGGTGGCGCAATTCCGCAACGTGACCGAATAGCAAAGTGCTCCGATATATAATGTCGGCCATGACAAATTTGACCATTATCGTTGCCACTGATTCCAACAATGGCATAGGCATCAACAACACGCTGCCATGGCACTTGCCTGAGGACCTCGCGCACTTCAAGCGCCTCACTTCCGGCCATCCGATTATCATGGGCCGCAAGACTTTCGAATCGATCGGCCGGCCGTTGCCGAACCGCCGCAACATCGTCATCAGCCGCAATCCGGGCTGGCAGCATGAGGGCGTGGAGCGCGTTGGTTCACTGGAGGAAGCGCAAGCGCTGGTTGCCGGCGCCGGCGAGGCTTTCGTGATCGGCGGCGCGCAGGTGTACCAGCAAGCCATGCCGCTGGTTGGCAAGCTTGTAATCACGCGCATCGGCCGCACTTACGAGTGCGATGCATTCTTCCCGGCGCTGTCTGCCGGCGAGTGGAAGGAAGTGGCGCGTGAGGAACACGTTTCGGCAGCCGGGCTGCCCTACTCTTTTATCAGCTTTATCAGGAACTAAAACATGTCCGGACACGGTTTCCACGTCCACGGCCCGCACGACCACGCCGTGGAACACGCAGCACACAGCAACGACAAATTCTCCGGCAATATCGCCGTGACCACGGCCATCCTGGCCACGGTGGGCGCCATCTTCGGCTACCAGGGCGGCGCTACGCAGAACGACGCGGCACTGTTCAAGAACAATGCCGCCATTGCCAAGACCGAAGCGTCTAACCGCTGGAACTATTACCAGGCCAAATCGTCCAAGCAGAACCTGGCCGAGCTGGCCATGCTGCTGCCGAATGCCGACGTAGAGAAGTTCAAGGCTGAAGTGCTGCGCTACAAGGAAGAAAAAGACGCCATCAAGAAGGATGCCGAGGAATGGGAAGCCAAATCGGCCGAGTGGGACCATAAATCCGACCACGCCCTGCACAAGCACCACCAGTGGGCACTGGCCACCACGGCCGAACAAATCGCCATCGCACTGGCCGCGATTACCCTGCTGACCAACCGTAAATGGCTGATGTATGCCACCTACGGCGTGGCCGCGGTGGGCCTCGGCCTGGGCGTGTTGGCAATGCTCTAAAGTTTTTTACCCCGGGAGCCTAATTTCTGCGATACTCCCGGTCTTATTTTTTTTGAGGCGCTTGGTCGCGCCTGGAGACCATCGATGAAATTCCGCTTCCCCATCGTCATCATTGACGAGGATTTCCGTTCCGAGAACACGTCCGGCCTGGGTATTCGCGCCCTGGCTGCGGCGATGGAAAATGAGGGCATGGACGTCCTGGGCGTGACCAGCTACGGCGACCTCGCGCAGTTCGCGCAGCAGCAGTCGCGCGCCTCCGCCTTCGTGCTGTCGATCGACGACGAAGAATTCGGCGGCGGCACCCCGGAGGAAACCGACTTCGCGCTGGCCTCGCTGCGCGCCTTCGTTTCCGAGATCCGCCACAAGAACGCCGACATCCCGATCTACCTGTACGGCGAAACCCGCACCTCGCGCCATATCCCCAACGATATCCTGCGCGAGCTGCACGGCTTCATCCACATGTTCGAGGACACCCCGGAATTCGTGGCGCGCCACATCATCCGCGAAGCCAAGTCTTACCTGGACAGCCTGGCGCCGCCCTTCTTCCGCGCCCTGGTGCACTACGCGAACGACGGTTCCTACTCCTGGCACTGCCCGGGCCACTCCGGCGGCGTGGCTTTCCTGAAGTCGCCGATCGGCCAGATGTTCCACCAGTTCTTCGGCGAGAACATGCTGCGCGCCGACGTCTGCAACGCGGTGGAAGAACTGGGCCAGCTGCTGGACCACACCGGCCCGGTGGCCGCGTCCGAGCGCAATGCCGCCCGCATCTACAACGCGGACCACGCCTACTTCGTCACCAACGGCACCTCCACCTCCAACAAGATGGTGTGGCATTCGACCGTGGCGCCTGGCGACATCGTCGTGGTTGACCGCAACTGCCACAAATCGATCCTGCACTCGATCATCATGTGCGGCGCGATCCCGGTATTCCTGATGCCGACCCGGAATAACCTGGGCATCATCGGCCCGATCCCGCTGGAAGAATTCTCGATGGAGAGCATCGAGCGCAAGATCGCCAACAACCCGTTCGCCCAGGCCGCGGTCAACAAGAAGCCGCGCATCCTGACCATCACCCAGTCGACCTATGACGGCGTGGTCTACAACGTGGAAACCCTGCGCGAAATGTTGGACGGCAAGATCGACACCCTGCACTTCGACGAAGCCTGGCTGCCGCACGCAACCTTCCACGACTTCTACAAGAACATGCACGCGATCGGCAAGGACCGTCCGCGCGCGAAAGAGTCGATGATCTTCTCGACCCAGTCGACCCACAAGCTGCTGGCTGGCCTGTCGCAAGCTTCGCAGGTGCTGGTGCGCGACTCCGAGACCGTCAAGCTGGACAAGGATGCCTTCAACGAGGCATACCTGATGCACACTTCGACCTCGCCGCAGTACTCGATCATCGCCTCCTGCGACGTGGCAGCGGCCATGATGGAAGCGCCTGGCGGCACTGCCCTGGTCGAAGAATCCATCCTGGAAGCGCTGGACTTCCGCCGCGCGATGAAGAAAATCGACGAGGAATGGGGCCAGGACTGGTGGTTCAAGGTCTGGGGTCCGGACACGTTCGCCGAAGAAGGCATCGGTTCGCAGGAGGACTGGATCTTCACCGAAGAGAGCAAGAAGTGGCACGGCTTCGGCGACCTGAAGCCAGGCTTCAACATGCTCGACCCGATCAAGGCCACCATCGTCAACCCGGGCCTGTCGCTGGACGGCCAGTTCGGCGAGACCGGCATCCCGGCGTCGATCGTGACCAAGTACCTGGCGGAACACGGCGTGATCGTCGAGAAGTGCGGCCTGTATTCCTTCTTCATCATGTTCACCATCGGCATCACCAAAGGCCGCTGGAACACGCTGCTGACGGCACTGCAACAGTTCAAGGACGACTACGACAAGAACGCCCCGATGTGGCGCATCCTGCCGGAGTTCTCGGCTGCCAACCCGCGCTACGAACAAATGGGCCTGCGCGACCTGTGCCAGCAGATCCACGACTTCTACAAAGCCTACGACGTGGCGCGCCTGACCACCGAGATGTACCTGTCGGACATGGTGCCTGCGATGAAGCCGTCGGACGCTTTCGCCAAGATGGCGCACCGCGAGATCGAACGTGTCGCGCTGGACGACCTGGAAGGCCGTATCACCTCGATCCTGCTGACGCCTTACCCACCGGGCATCCCTCTGCTGATCCCGGGCGAGCGCTTCAACAAGACCATCGTCGATTACCTGCGCTTCGCACGCGACTTCAACGAACGCTTCCCAGGTTTCGAAACCGACGTGCATGGCCTGGTCAAGCGCGAAGTGAACGGCCGCAAAGACTACTTCGTCGACTGCGTCAAGCAATAAATCTGCACTGTGGATCGTGCGCCGCACCCCGGCGCACGATTGAGCAAGCTCA
>JBCNOP010000089.1:0-18847 GCA_039593775.1 Pseudoduganella sp. | reverse complement strand
GAAGACATGGAGATCCTGCTGCGCGCCCAGGCCCTGCCGCCAGAGCGCCTGATGGGCGTAGAGACGGGCGGCTGCCCGCACACCGCGATCCGCGAGGATGCCTCGATCAACCTGGAAGCGATCGCGCGCTTGCAGGCGGATTTCCCGGCACTGGACCTGATCCTGGTCGAATCCGGCGGCGACAACCTGGCTGCGACCTTCAGTCCCGAGCTGTCGGACCTGACCCTGTATGTCATCGACGTGGCAGGCGGCGAAAAGATCCCGCGCAAGGGCGGCCCCGGCATCACGCGCTCAGACCTGCTGATCATCAACAAGACGGACCTGGCGCCGCATGTGGGCGCCGACCTGGAAGTCATGGCGCGCGACGCCGCACGGCAGCGGGGCGACCGTCCTTTCGTGTTTACCAACCTGCGCAGCGGACAGGGCGTGCAGGACGTGGTCGGCTTTATTCGCGAGCAGGGCTTGCTCGGCGAGCCGCGCTAGTCCCTCTGCGGTGAGCTGGCCGGGAGCGAGATGCGGACCGTGGTGCCTTCGCCCGGCGCCGACTCGATCGCGATGCGGCCACCCATCACACCGGTGACGATGTTGTAGACGATGTTCATGCCGAGGCCAGTGCCGCCATTGCCCATCTTGGTGGTGAAGAAGGGATCGAAGACTTTGCGCTGCACCTCTTCCGGCATGCCGGAACCATCGTCGCGGAACACAATCTCAACCTGCCCGTCTTCGGCAGCGCGGGCGAACAGCCAGAGATGGCCGCAGTTGCGGCCTTCGAAGGCGTGCATCAGGGCGTTGTTGATCAGGTTGTTGAAGACCTGATACAAGCTGCCCGGATAGGAATCGAGCTCCAGCTCGTACGGCACGTCGACTTCCATATGGATGGCGCTGCGGCGCAGGCGTGGCATGTAAGTCGCTGCAGTGTCGAGCGCCACCGCTTGCAGGCGGAAGCGGCGGCGCTGGTCGTTGGTCTGGTCGACGGCGATTTGCTTGAACGAGGCGATCAGCGAAGCCGCCTTTTCCAGCGAGCTGGAGATCAGGCCGCACGCAAGCTGCACTTCTTCCAGGTGGTGATTGAGCGTGGAGCGCCGGACCGAGCCATCGGCGACCGATTGTTTGAATTCCTTCACGCGGTCGTCCAGCGCGGTGGAGGCGAGCAGGCTGTTGCCGATTGGCGTATTCAGTTCGTGCGCAATGCCGGCCACCAGCGAGCCGAGGGAGGCCATTTTCTCCGACGCGATCAAGTCATGCTGCGTGCGCTACAACGTCTCCAGCGCGTGCGACAGGTCGTGGTTGGCCCGCTCCAGTGCCGCCGAGCGCTCGCGCACGCGCGACTCCAGCGCATCGTTCAACTCGCGCAATTGCTGCTTGGCCTTCATTTCCTGTGTCAGGTCGAGCAGGGCCCAGATGATGGCGTGCTTGCCATCGAGGAGCAGCGAGGAGGACCAGATCGCTACCTGGCCCGGACCGCCGTCAGGCAACACCACATCGGCGATCTCGCCGCGCACTACGCCGTGCAGGCGGAACTCATTCCAGATGCGCTGGCGCTCTTTCGGCGAAGCCCAGAACGTCACTTCGTCCGAGCGCTTGCCAATCAGTTCGTGCAGCGGGGTGCCGAAGGTGCGGGCCAGCGCCTGGTTGGCGGCAATGATGCGGCCTTCCTGGTCGGATACCGACAGCGGCAGCGGTGTCATGTCGAATAGGGTGCGGAAGCGTTCTTCCGACTCGCGCAGGCGGCGCTGCGATTCTTCGAGCTGGGCGATGCGTTCGCGCAGCGCGGCGCTCATCAGGTTGAGCGAGTGGGTCACCACTTCCAGTTCGTCGCCGCCGCTTTCGGGCAGCTGGCTGAACTGGCCTTCCGCCAGTTTTTCCGAGTGGCGCGCCAAAGCGACCAGGCGTTTGCCGACGCCGCGCGTCATGGCGAAGAACAGCAGCAGGGCCAATGCGAAGCCGAGCAGGGCGATCAGGCCGCCCTGGCGCAGCACGTCGTCGCGCGCCGTCACCAGGTCGACGGTGGACAGGCCGAAGTGCAGCATGCCCACCTGATTGTCTTTCAGGAGTAGCGGCGCTTGCGCGTGCAGCAGATTGCCGTCGACCGAAGTGCGCACGCCACCGCCCAGCTGTGCATTGCGCAGCGCTTCCGGCATGAAGGCCGGGCGTTCGCCTGCTTCCAGCACCGTTTCGCCGGAAGCGTCGAGGATCACGATATAACGCAGGAAGCTGTCACGCGGGTCGGACAGCATTTCCGACCAATAGCTGCGCAGCTCGCCCAGGCGGCCGCTGCTGGCGTAGGGTGTCAGGGTCAGGTTGAGATTGACGGCGTATTCGTGGGCGACCCGGTCGGCATTGCGGCTGACGGCATTGGTCATCAGGCGCAGGCTGTTGCCAATCAACAGGGCCACCACGACGGCTTGGACAAAAGCGCTCAGCAGCAGGAATTTCGCGCGCAGCGAAAGCTTCAAGTTGTGCTCCCCAGCTTTGTTGATTTTTGATTATCGTGCCATTGTATCCCTTCATAAGTGAAAGTTGCCGAAATTTAAAAAAAACGCCGCCCGGCTGTTGCGGGGCGGCGTTGGCGCGTAGCAGGCGCAGTAAAAATTGCCGGCTTATGGCAGGGTCAGGATGACCTTGACGCTGTCGTCCACAGCCGATTTGTCGATGTAGCCGATGGCTTTCGGATCGTCCGCCACGGCCTTCTTCACCTCGGCGTTGGACTTGAATTCCTTCGGGGGCGTGGCCTTGCCGGTGAACACCAGCTTGGACCAGATGGCTTTCACCTGGGCCGGGTCCTTGTCGGCGACTTTCTGGTAAAAGTCGGCGCGGATCTTGGAGCCTTCAGCCTGGTCCACCGGGGTGAACATGGCCGATTTGCCGAGGAAGAACTGGGACGCCTGTTCCGAGAACATGCGCGAAGCCGGATTGTCCTTGTTGACGATCACGACGATTTCAGCCGATGCCGGCAGGGCTGCGGCAGCGAGGGCCGAAGCGAGGAGGGCGGTCAGGATTTTTTTCATGGCCATGGCTCCTTAGAAGACGAAGTCGATGCCGGCGGCATAGACGTTGACGCTCTTGTCATAGGTCATCACGCCAGAAGGCAGGATCAGGGAACCGCCTTTCTTCTGTGGCTTGACGTGGTCGATCTGCACTTTCAGGGCCAGCGACTTGGCGAAGTCCCAGCGCATGCCGACCAGGTCCGACTTCTGCTCAGGCGATACCAGCAGGCCGCGCACGGCGCCGAAGGTGGCTGCCAGAGGGTGGGCGGCAGGCACGGTTGGCACGGTGACGGACGAGCCGTGGCCCTTGTAGTAAGCGTGTGCGTAGTAAGGCAGCACTTTGCCGAAACGGTAGCCACCCATGATGTAACCGGAGTTGGTTTCCGGGATGTAGACCGGCTCGTGGGCGCGGCGCTGGGCGTATTCGGCTTGCAACACGATGTTCTTCCAGTCCATCGTCAGGCCGATTTCGGTGAAGCTCATCTTCTTGCCGCCACGCAGGGTCAGGTCGTCGGCGAGCTGGACTGCTGCTGGCACCTTGGTTGCGGCCAGGCCGTCGGTCAGGGCATTGATCGGGGCCAGGTTGTTGACTTCGATCTTGGCACGGGCATGCGCGAGGCGGGCGGTGAACGGGCCGTATTCGGCGGTCACGGCAGCGCCGAACACCGGCGACTGGTGCTTGGCAACGGAGCCGCCGCCGGTCGGGATGTACAGCTTGCCGCGGCTGACGCCGCCGAAGCCTTGCACGGTGACGTTGGTGTCGCCGAAAGCGTGCTGCCAGTTGACGTCAGCACCGTCCATGTTTTCGATCGGCGCCTGGCCGTACATTTCGATCGGCGGGCGCATCATGGTGTTGGCGTAGCCGACGTTCTGGTAGTCTGAGATCAGGAAGGCTGGCAGCACGACGCGGCCCAGGCGCACATTGGTCTCGTCGTTCAGCTTGTACTTCAGGAAGCCCCAGGTCAGGTCGGTGGTGAACTGCTGGCTGGTGTTCTTGCGGGTCAGTACCTGCACGGTGCCGGACAGGCTCTCGTTGAAGGCGTAGGTGGCTTGCAGGCCGAGGTTGCTGTCCAGGCCGATGCGCGGCGAGTCGCCGGTGCCCGCAGCCTGGTTGTAGCGTGCGAATTTTGCGTCATCGGAGTTGGTCTTGGCCACACCCAGGGTGCCAAAGCCACTGATACTCAGGTTGCCGTCGCCCAGGGTACCGGCCTGAGCCATCATGCTGGTAGCAGCCAGCATAGCGGCGGCGAGAAGCTGTTTCTTCATGAAAGTGATCCGATCGAGTGTTATTTTATTGATAGTGCAACGCACCAAAGTCGTGCCATTTTGTATATGGCAGTTGCCTAGGATAAACTAAACTTGCACCAATTTGTATCGGAAACTGCACAAATAGAGAGCAGCTTCTAGAATTTGTGGGATTTTTGAGTTCTTTAATTGGCGTTATTGCACTGCGCATCGAAATGCGCGTGCGTTTAAAATAACAGCTTCGTTCCCTACCAAGATTGAGAAGAAAACCATGGCCGTCAATTCCCCTATCCCTGTCGCCGCTGACCTGAAGCCGGTTGCCGGTATCGAGCTTGGCTATGCCGAAGCCGGTATCAAGAAGCCGGGCCGCAAGGACGTGCTGGTCCTGAAGCTGGCCGATGGCGCCACGGTGTCCGGCGTGTTCACCCTGAACCGCTTCTGCGCCGCGCCGGTACAGATTTCCAAGGAAAACCTGGCAGCCGTGAAAGCGGGTGGCAAGCCGATCCGCGCCCTGCTGATCAACACCGGCAATGCCAACGCCGGCACCGGCGAATCCGGCCTGGCCAACGCGCGCGCCACCTGCGCCGCCCTGGCCAAGGAACTGGGTTGCGACGCGCAGCAGATCCTGCCGTTCTCCACCGGCGTGATCCTGGAGCCGCTGCCGGTCGAAAAGATCGTGGCAGGCCTGCCGAAAGCCGTGCAGAACCTCAAGCTGGACAACTGGTTCAATGCCGCCGAAGCGATCATGACCACCGATACCCAGCCCAAGGCGGGTTCGCGCACGGTTGATGTTGCCGGCCACAAGGTCACCATGACCGGCATCTCCAAAGGCGCCGGCATGATCAAGCCGAACATGGCCACCATGCTGGGCTACCTGGCCTTCGACGCCAAGGTATCGCAGCCGGTGCTGGATGTGCTGGTCAAGGAAGCGGCCGACAAATCCTTCAACTGCATCACCATCGACGGCGACACTTCGACCAACGACTCCTTCATGCTGGTTGCCACCGGCGCCGGCACCCTGGTGGTCGATTCCGTCGATTCGCCCGAATACAAGGCGCTGGCTGCTGCAGTTACCGAGCTGTCGGTATTCCTGGCCCAGGCCATCGTGCGCGACGGCGAAGGCGCGACCAAGTTCATGACCATCACCGTGGAAGACGGCAAGGACACTGACGAGTGCCGCAAGATCGCCTACTCGATCGGCCACTCGCCGCTGGTGAAGACTGCCTTCTTCGCTTCCGACCCTAACCTGGGCCGCATCCTGGCGGCCATCGGCTACGCCGGCGTCGACGACCTGGACGTCAGCAAGATCAACCTCTACCTGGATGATGTGTGGGTGGCCAAGGACGGCGGCCGTAACCCGGACTACAAGGAAGAAGATGGCCAGCGCGTGATGAAGCAAAGCGAAATCACTGTGCGCGTGAAGCTGGCGCGTGGCACTGCGGCTTCCACCGTCTACACCTGCGACCTGTCGCACGACTACGTGTCGATCAACGCCGACTACCGTTCCTGAGCGGATGACGCAACTCGACCAATTCCTCAAGCGCGCCGAGGCTTTGCTGGCGCGCGTGGAAGCCATCGTGCCGCCTGCGGTCACGGCGCCGGACTGGCAGGCTTCCACCGCTTTCCGCTGGCGCAAGCGGGGCCACGCCGGCTTCCTCCAGCCTGTACCGCGTCCCGCGCAAATCGCTTTCGACGATTTGCAGCACATCGGCCGCCAGAAGGCGCAGATCGAGCAGAACACCCGCCAGTTCGTGGAAGGCAAGCCAGCCAACAACGTGCTGCTGACCGGCGCACGCGGCACCGGCAAGTCGTCCCTGATCAAGGCTTGCCTGGCGGCGTTCGCACCGCAAGGCCTGCGCCTGATCGAAGTCGACAAGGCCGACCTGCACGACCTGCCCGACATCATGGACCTGGTGGCCGGCCGCCCGGAGCGCTTCGTGGTGTTCTGCGACGACCTGTCGTTCGAGGAAGGGGAGAGCGGCTACAAGGCGCTAAAGGTGGCGCTGGATGGCTCGGTGTCGGCCGTGATCGACAATGTGCTGATCTACGCCACGTCCAACCGCCGCCACCTGATGCCCGAGCGCATGTCGGACAACGCAACCTACAAGCATGACGAGGATGGCGACCTGCATCCGGGCGAAACGGTGGAAGAAAAGATTTCGCTGTCCGAGCGCTTTGGGCTGTGGCTGTCGTTCTACCCGTTCAAGCAGGACGACTACCTTGGCATCGTGGCGCACTGGCTGGCCGCCTTCGGCTGCACCGTACCGCAGATCGCCGATGCGCGCACCGAAGCCTTGCAATGGGCGCTTCAGCGCGGCTCGCGCTCAGGCCGCGTGGCCTGGCAGTTCGCGCGCGATTACGCTGGGAGGCTGAAATGAGCGGCACGCAGCCACGGCCGATCGATGTCGCGGTCGGCATCCTGATGCAGCCGAACGGCGACGTCCTGCTGGGCCAGCGGCCGGAGGGCAAGCCCTATGCGGGCTACTGGGAATTCCCGGGCGGGAAAGTCGACCCAGGCGAAACCATCCTGGAAGCGCTCAAGCGCGAATTCGTCGAGGAGCTGGGCATTCAAATCCAGAGCGCGGAAGAATGGTGCGGCGTCGAGCACGTGTACGAGCACGCACATGTGCGGCTGCATTTTTTCATTAGCCGCGAATGGACGGGTGAGCCGCAGAGCCTTGAAGGCCAGGCCTTCGCCTGGCAAGGTACGGTAGGTGTGGAACCGCTGCTGCCGGCCACCATCCCCTTGCTGGAATGGCTCGATAAAGTACGTTATTAAAAGTCGGGGTCAGGTCCGGCAAACGGACATTTCGCAGAACGAAATGTCCGTTTGCCGGACCTGACCCCGACTTTCTTATTGCTTGTCGTCGTCGAGCGGATCGGTTGGGGCTGCGCCGGGGATGGTGTATTTTTCCTCGGCCCAGGCGCCAAGGTCGATCATCTTGCAGCGCTCGCTGCAGAAAGGGCGGTATTTATTGGCTTCCGTCCACTCTACCTTGGCATGGCAAGTGGGGCATTCAACGACAGTAGGCATGGTGCTTAGAAATTACAGAGGGTGAGCTCGAATGGTACATCTTCTTCCAGCGGCTTGGGTTTCAGGTCCCCGCCCTGCGAAGTAAAGCGCACCCACAGCATGTATTTGTTGGCCGAAATCTCGGGAATCGCACCCAGCGCTTCGTCGACCGACAGGCGCAGCATCTGGTAGACCTTGCCTTGCAGCATCTGCTGATAACTTCCGGCATTGGCAATCATCTTCACCGGTGCGCCGGAGTCGCGCAGCAGGCGCAACACCAGGGCCAATGCGTCAAACAGCGGCGCCAGCGGGTTGAACCAGTTGACGATATCGTTGAAACGCTTTTCGGCCGGCTGCTTTTGCCAGGCGTAGTAGGAAGGCAGGTCGAACTCGCAGGCGCCGCCCGGAATGATGGTGCGGCCGCGAATACTCATCAGCCATTCATTGTCGCGCACGTTCTGGCCGGTCTTGCCTTGCGAGGCGACCAGGGCGCTGGAAACGCTGTCGAGTTCGGAAAGGATGGCGTCCAGCATCTCGGCCTGGACATTCGGGTTGGAGCGGTAGCCCAGCAGGCTCTGTCGCTGGCGCTCGAGTTCCTGCAACAGGTCGGATTTGAGGTCGGCGCGGCCGGCGACTTCGAGCATGTCGAAGATGGTGGCCAGTGCGACGTGGTGCTGCATCGGGTGTTCCTGATGCACGAAGAACTTGAATTTCTCGTATAGATCCTCCAGGCGCAACAGGGTGCGGATGCGCTCATTGAAAGGATATTCGTAAACGATCAAAGCATCCCTCGTGTGGAAGACCTATTAATAATCTCGTGATTCTGAACTATGCGAAGCAAAATTACAAATATTGCTGATAAAAACCATGCAAACGGTCTACTTGAGGGGTTAAAGCTTCGATCCGGCCGCCATTGTCTATGACATCATCGGCTGCCGCCAGCCGCACGGCGCGCGGCACCTGGGTGGCCATAATGGCCCGCACCTGGTCTTCGGCCAGGCCATTGCGCGCCATCACGCGCGCCACCTGGACTTCTTCCGGGCAGTCGATCACCAGCACGCGGTTGACGCGCTGTTTCCAGGCGCCGGATTCGACCAGCAGGGGAATCGCCAGCATCACATAGTCGCCGCTGGCATCGGCGGCGGCCGCCAGGGTGGCGTCGCGGATCATGGGGTGGAGGATGGCTTCCAGCCGGCGCTTGGCCGGTGGTTCGCGGAACACCAGTTCGCGCATTTTGGCGCGGTCCATGGCGCCACGGCTGTCGGCCATGTGGGTGCCGAATTCAGCCAGGATGTCGGGCATGGCGGCGCCATTGGGCCCGGTCAGCGCGTGGGCAATCTGGTCGGTGTCGACGATGCTGGCGCCGCGGTCGGCAAACATATTGGCAACCAGGCTTTTACCACTGCCTATGCCGCCCGTCAGGCCGACCACGAAGCGCGCCGTCATGTCAGGGCGGGACCGTACAGGATGGAAGTGATCTGCTGGCCGAAGAACAGGGCCGCCAGGCCGGCACCTGCCAGGTAGGGGCCAAACGGGATCTTGTGGTCGAAGCCCATGCGCGAGGCGACGATGGTGGCGATGCCAACCAGCGCGCCGACCACCGAGGACAGCAGGATAATCGCTGGCAGCATCTGCCAGCCCATCCAGGCACCCAGTGCGGCCAGCAGCTTGAAGTCGCCGTAGCCCATACCCTCTTTGCCGCGTACCAGCTTGAAGATCCAATAGACGGTCCACAGCGCCATATAGCCGGCTGCCGCGCCCAGCACGGCGTCCTGCAGCGGCACGAACAAGCCTTTCACATTGACCAGCAAGCCCAGCCAAAGCAAGGGATAGGTCAGGTCGTCAGGCAGCAGCTGGGTGTCGATGTCGATGAAGGTCATGGCGATCAGCAGCCAGCCGAAGACCAGGGTGGCCATGCCGGCCCAGCCCGAGCCGAAGTGCCACACCAGGCCAGCCGACAGCAGGGCGCTCAGGGCTTCGATGGCCGGATAGCGCGCCGAAATCGGCGCCTTGCAGGAGCTGCACTTGCCACGCAACACCAGCCAGCTGATGATCGGGATGTTTTCCAGCGCCGTGATCTGGTGGCCGCAGTGCGGGCAGGCCGAACGCGGCACCACCAGGTTGTAACGATCCGGATGCGGTTCCGGTTCGTCGCGCTCGCAGGCGCAGACGCTGTCGACCTCGCGCTGCATCATGACCGGCACGCGGTGGATCACCACGTTCAGGAAGCTGCCGATCAACAGGCCAAGGATGCCGGCCACCACAGCGGCGGCCAGCGTAGCTGGTGGCGAGAACAGCATGAATACGTCTTGCATGCTGATTACACCACCGAACCGAGTTTGAAGATTGGCAGGTACATCGCAACCACCAGGCCGCCGATCAGCACGCCCAGGATCACCATGATCATCGGTTCCATCAGGCTCGAAAGCTGGGCAACCGCCTCATCCACTTCTTCTTCATAGAAGTCGGCCACCTTGCCCAGCATCGCATCGAGCGCACCGGATTCCTCACCGATGGCGACCATCTGGGTCACCATGCTCGGGAAGACGTCGGCATTTTGCATCGCCACGGTCAGGCTGGTACCGGTGCTCACCTCGGTCTGGATCTTCCGGGTCGCTTCCATGTAGACGTGGTTGCCGGCTGCGCCACCCACCGAATCCAGCGATTCCACCAGCGGCACGCCGGCGGCGAACATGGTCGACAGGGTACGGGTCCAGCGCGCCACGGTGGCTTTCAGGATCACGTCGCCAAACACAGGAATGCGCAGCAGCAAGCGGTCCATCGAGGCCTGCATCTTTTCAGAGCGCTTCCAGCTCTGGAAGAAGAAATACAGCCCGGCGAACAAGGTGCCGAATATGAGGTACCAATACTTGACGAAGTATTCCGAAAGCGTCATCACGAACACGGTCGGCGCGGGCAGGTCGGCGCCAAAGCTGGTGAACACTTCCTTGAAGGCCGGCACCACCCAGATCATGATCACGGCCGTCACGATAAAGGCTACCGCCAGGACGGCGATCGGGTAGGTCAGGGCCGACTTGATCTTGCCCTTGATGGCCAGCGTCTTTTCCTTGTAGATAGCCAAGCGGGTCAACAGGTCTTCCAGGATACCTGCCTGTTCGCCGGCTGCGACCAGGTTGCAGAACAGCGGGTCAAAATACAGCGGGTATTTGCGGAACGCCATGTTCAGGCTGGTACCGGTCTCGATGTCGGCGCGCAGGTCCAGCACCAGCTTCGATACCGAAGGATTGGCGTGGCCCTTGCCGACGATGTCGAAAGCCTGCAGCAACGGTACGCCTGCCTTCATCATGGTCGCCAGCTGGCGGGTAAACAGGGTCAGGTCCTTTTCGGTGACTTTTTTGCCGGAGCGATAGACCTTCTTCTTGATCTTGGTCGCCATGATGCCCTGGCGGCGCAGGGTGACGTTGACCACAGCTTCGCCGCCGGCGCGCATTTCTCCGCGCACGGTCTTGCCGGTCTTATCCTTGCCTTCCCATGTGAAAACCTGTTCTTTTGCGGTGCCCGCAGTAGCCATATCCTAAGTTCCTATTCGTTGGTGCAGCCCAGCACTTCTTCCAGGCTGGTCAGTCCGTTCTTGACCTTGACCAGGCCCGATTGACGCAGGGACTTGACGCCTTCTGCTTCCGATTGTGCCGCGATCTGCATCGCGTTACCGTGTGCCAGGATCAATGCTTCGATCGCGGGCGTGATCGGCATGATCTGGTAGATACCGACCCGGCCTTTATAGCCCGAGCCGTTGCAGCGCTCACAGCCCACCGGGCCGTAAGGTTTCCATGTGCCGTCCAGGTCTTCATCCTTGAAGCCGGCTTTCAGCAGCAGCTCCGGCGCGATGTCGATCGGCTTCTTGCAAGTGCACAGCCGGCGCGCCAGGCGCTGTGCCGTGATCAGGATGACCGAGGAGGCAATATTAAAGGGCGCAACGCCCATGTTCATCAAGCGCGTCAGGGTCGACGGCGCGTCGTTGGTGTGCAGGGTGGAGAACACCATGTGGCCGGTCTGCGCGGCCTTGATCGCGATGTCCGCCGTTTCCAGGTCACGGATCTCACCGACCATGATGATGTCGGGATCCTGGCGCAGGAAGGCTTTCAGCGCGACCGGGAAGGTCAGGCCGGCCTTGTCGTTCACATTGACCTGGTTCACGCCGGGCAAGTTGATCTCGGCAGGGTCTTCAGCGGTCGAGATATTGATGCCGGGCTTGTTCAGGATGTTCAGGCAGGTGTACAGCGACACCGTCTTGCCCGACCCGGTCGGGCCGGTCACCAGCACCATGCCGTAAGGGCGATGCACGGCATCCAGCAGGATTTCCTTCTGGTCCGGGTCGTAACCGAGCGAATCGATGCCCATCTGGGCCTGGGTCGCGTCCAGGATACGCATCACGGTCTTTTCGCCGAACAGGGTGGGCAGGGTCGACACGCGCAGGTCGATGGTCTTGGTGGAAGACACGATCAGGCGCATGCGGCCATCCTGCGGCACGCGTTTTTCAGAGATGTCGAGCTTGGACAGCACCTTGATACGCGATACCAGCTTCTCCTTGATCGAGGTAGGCGGCTGGGCGTGTTCGATCAGGTTGCCGTCCACCCGGAAGCGGATGCGGTAAAACTTTTCGTAAGGCTCGAAATGCAAGTCGGATGCGCCCATATTGACCGCATCCATCAGCATCTTGTTCAGGAAGCGCACGATCGGCGCGTCTTCCACCTCGGCTTCGGCGGCGGCGCCTTGCTGCTGCGATACGCTCTCTTCTTCGGCGAACTCGATCTCGCCTTCTTCCCCGGTCATCTCGAGGACGGTCTGGGTCGAGCTCTTGGTCAGGTTTTCCAGCAGCTTGAGCAGCACGTCGTGCTGCACAATGACCGGTTCCACGGTCGATTCGGCCTGGAACTTGATCTGGTCCAGCGCCTGGGTATTGGTCGGGTCCGACAGCGCCACCGACATCTTGTTGCCGCGCTTGGCCAGCGGAATCACGCGCTGGGTCGCCATCAGGCGGGTATCGATGGCCTTGGGCGGCAGGACCTCCGTATTGACGACGCTCAGGTCGAGCAGCGGGTAGGAGAAAGTTTCGGCACAGAAGACGGCCAGGTCGCGCGCGTTGATGGTGCCGCTTGCCAGCAGCACGTCAATAAACGTTGACTTTTCGGCAACAGCCTTTTTATTCAGCGCGTCCGCTTGCGGCGGGGTAAGACGCCCCGCTTGCATCAGGGCCCGGGCCAGTCCCGACATAGGGGAACCGGACGCCGCGGTGGGTTGGACTGCTGCCATAGGAGCGCACTATCAGAATATTAATAAAGAGTGAGTCTCCGGATGATGCCTGCAGGCATCATTTTTGTAAAGGTCCGCACAGTTCACTCGGGCTGGCGCGACTCCGGGCGTCGTAATTTCACTACTTTAATGGCCTGGTCTTGTGCTTGCACCACTTCCACGATGCATTGGCCCACTTTGACGGAAATGGGGGCGTCGGGGATTTCCTGTAACACTTCCAGCAGCAAGCCGTTGAGCGTCTTGGGCCCATCAAGCGGAAAGTTTAAACCCAGACGCTTGTTAATGTCACGTAATGCAGTGCTGCCCTCCAGCAGGCATTCGCCGTGCTCGTCCCAGCCAAAGCTGTCGGCCCGCGCCGCGCTTGGCGTGGAGGTGGTGAATTCGCCAATCATCTCTTCGATGATGTCGTCCAGCGTGACCAGGCCCTGCACCTCACCGTACTCGTCGACCACGATGGCCAGGCGCTCCTTGTTTTCCTGGAAGTTCTGCAGGGCGGCGAAGGCCGGCGTGTCTTGCGGGATGAAGAAGGGCTCGGACAGCAGCTTGCGGAAGTGTTCGACCGTCAGTTCGTCCTGTTCGTTCAGCAGGGCGATGGCCTTGCGCACGTGCAGGATGCCGACAATCCGGTTGATCTCGCCGTCATACACCGGCAGCTTGTTGTGGAAGCAGGTGGTGAGCTGGGACTTGATGTCTTCCACCGGCATGGACAGGTCCAGCGCCTCGATGTGGGCGCGCGGGGTCATGATGTCTTCCACCGAGATGGTGTCCAGGTCGAACAGGTTGAGCAGGATGCTCTTGTGCTTTTTCGGGATGAAGCTGCCGTTTTCCAGCAAGACCGAGCGCAATTCGTCCGGCGACAGGTTGCCTTCGTGGATCTGGCCGGTGGGCTTGATGCGGAACAGGCGCAGCAGGGTGTTGACGAACAGGTGCACGAACCACAGCAGCGGCTTGGACACCGACAGCAGCGGGCGCAGCACGAAGGAAGCGGGCAGGACGATCTGGTCGGCATAGCGGGCGCCGACGATTTTCGGCGAAATCTCGGCCAGTACGATCAGGATGAACACCACGATCACGGTCGACAGCAGGATCACATGCTGCTCCAGCCCGAACTGGGTAATGGCGATGGCGGTGGCCAGGGCGATGGCCATTGCATTGAGCAAGGTGTTGGCGACCAGGACCAGCGACAGCAGTTGTTCGGTGCGCTCCAGCAGCCACAGGGTGGCGATGGCGCGGCGGCTGCCGCGTTTGGCCTGGTGGCGCAGGCGGAAGCGATTGGCCGCCATCAGGGCGGTTTCGGCCATGGCAAAGAAGGCCGAGGCAAGAATCAGGAAGGCGAGGGCGGCAAATTGCGCCCACAAGGGAACGGTATCCAAGGTCGTGATGACGAGTCAGTAAGAGGGCGATTCTATCATGGCAACCTGGCATCGCTGCCGCCAGCGCCCGAGGCCGAAGCAGCCTATAATCTGCGGCCATGCGTGATGTGGATGCGATTCTGGCGCCGATGCGCCTGGCTATACCCCCGCCGCCCCGGTTGGCGGGAGTGGTGCGCTATTTCCATGTCGAGCTGCATAGCCCTGGCGCGGTGCTGGTGCCGGCCTCGCCCTGTCCCATGCTCACTTTCTTCATCCGCGGCGGCACGCGCTTTGTCGATGCCGGCGGCCGCGAGCGGCTGCATGCCGCCCCCTTTGTTACAGGCCCCATGTCGCAGCACACCCCCGCAGTGTGGGAATCCGGCACCACTTTTATCAGCGCTGTCATCGAAGCGGGCCAGTTTGGCCGCCTGTTCGACGTTCCCCTGGGCGAGTTGCGCGATGCCGTAGTGCCGCTGGTCGACGCCGCCCCCGAGTGGCGCGGAGCGGCTGCGTTGGAGGACCAGTTGCGCGGCAGCGGGGATAGTGCAGGGTGGGTCGCGCTGCTGTCGGAGTCGCTGCTGCAGCGCCTCGCCGCGCGCGAGGAACGGCTGGCGCGCGGACAGACGCCCTTCATGTTGCCGCCAGCCTTGCTGGCGCTGCCTACCGATGAAATAGCGACCCGCTTCGGCATCAGCGTGCGCCAGCTCGAACGGCGCGTGATGGCCAGCTACGGCCAAAGCATCCGCGACGGGCGCCGCATGATGCGCTATATCCGTGCCCTGTCGCACATGATTGCGGCGCCGCTGCGCCACGGCGGGCTGACCCGCCTGGCAGTCGATTGCGGCTACCACGACCAGGCGCATATGGTACGCGACTTCGTGCAGTACACCGGCATGGCACCCAAGGCCCTGATGGAAGCGGCTGCCGATGCCAGCGGCGCCTTGCGCCTGCTGCGCTACGACGACGCCTCGCGCGCCATTGTCACCCGCGAGGGGTGAGAAGGTTGCGCGTGTCGCATCCATACAATATTTCGTGCGCACTCCCCGCTATCGTAGCGACGCTACCAAAAGGGGAACGAAATGGAACTGGAAGCTACGCTGGAACGCGACGGTTATGTGCTCACGTCGCTGGATTCGCTGATGGAAACGGTCCGTACCAACAGTCTGTGGTACCTGAGCTTCGGCCTGGCCTGCTGTGCGGTGGAGATGATGGAAGCTGCATCGGCGCGCTACGACATGGACCGCTTCGGCATGTGCCCGCGTCCTTCGCCGCGCCAGGCCGACCTGATGATCGTGGCCGGTACCCTGACCAACAAGATGGCGCGCGCCATGCGCAAGGTGTATGACCAGATGCCCGAGCCGCGCTATGTGGTGTCGATGGGCTCCTGCGCCAATGGCGGCGGCTATTATCACTATTCGTATTCCGTGGTCCGCGGCTGCGACCGCATCGTGCCGGTCGACGTGTACGTGCCTGGCTGCCCGCCGACGCCGGAAGCGCTGCTGTACGGCCTGATGCAGCTGCAGCAGAAAGCCCGGCGCGGCGAGCGCGCCGTCATGCTGCGCGACTAGCTGCCGCGATAGGTCGAGTACGACCAGGGCGACACCACCAGCGGCACGTGGTAGTTCTGGTCGGGATGCGCAATGCCGAATGCGATCGTCACCTGGTCGATGAAGCGCGGCGTCGGCAGCTCCACGCCTTGCGCCGCGAAATAGTCGCCGGCGCCAAACACCAGCTCATACTGGCCCGGGCGCATGGCATCGCCTTCCAGCAGCGGCGTGCCGCAGCGGCCATCGGCATTTGTCACGTCTTCCTTGACCAGCGTGCGGCTGCCGCCGGCCAGCGAGTACAGTGCCACGCGCACACCGGCGCCGGGTTTGCCGTTGGCGGTATCAAGGACGTGAGTGCTCAGTTTTCCCATTTTGCATTCCTTATTTTGCTTATCCGGCAAATCATATACTGGTGCCATAACGCCAATATATTATTGAGCATATACCTTTCATCCCGGACCCATCATGAGCAATTACCCGCGCGATCTCGTCGGCTACGGCCCCAATCCACCCCATCCGCAATGGCCAGGCCAGGCCCGCGTGGCCCTGCAATTCGTGCTGAATTACGAAGAGGGCGGCGAAAACTGCGTGCTGCACGGCGATCCGGCCTCGGAAACCTTCTTGTCCGAGATCATCGGCGCGGCGGCTTTCCAGAACCGCCACATGAGCATGGAATCGATCTACGAATACGGTTCGCGGGCCGGCCTGTGGCGCATCCTGCGCATGTTCGAGGAGCGCAAGCTGCCGCTGACCATCTTCGGTGTCTCGATGGCCCTGCAGCGCCATCCGGAGGCGGTGGCCGCTTTCCAGGAACTGGGCCACGAAATCGCCTGCCACGGCCTGCGCTGGATCAGCTACCAGAACATGGACGAGGAAACCGAGCGCGCCCACATGAAGGAAGCCGTGCAGATCATCAAGGACCTGACCGGCAGCGCGCCGCTGGGCTGGTACACCGGCCGTGACTCGCCCAATACGCGCCGGCTGGTCGTGGAGCACGGCGGGTTCCGCTATGACGCCGACTATTACGGCGACGATTTGCCGTTCTGGCAGGAAGTGGCGCACACCGGCGCCGATGGCAAGCCAGCCGTCACGCCGCAACTGATCGTGCCCTATACGCTGGACACCAACGATATGCGCTTTGCCGCCATGCAAGGCTTTAACAGCGGCACCCAATTCTTCGATTACCTCAAGGACGCATTCGACGTACTCTATAAGGAAGGGGACCCGGACGGCCTGAACCAGCCGAAAATGCTGTCGATCGGCCTGCATTGCCGCCTGGTCGGCCGTCCGGCGCGTGCTGCCGCATTGGCACGCTTCCTCGACTATGTGCAAAGCCATGACAAGGTGTGGATCACGCGCCGCATCGATATTGCCGAGCACTGGCACAAGCATCACCCCTATATGCGAAACGCCTGATATTCAAAATCAGAGTTTCCTTATATGGTTGGGGTGCGGTAATGTTATCTTGCAAGCTAGGAGACCTGCGAGGACAAGATGTCAGAACCGATCCGCTTTTACTACCGCGGCGCCGTGCATGAAGTACGGGATGCCGCCCCGACGCAGACTGTGCTGCAGCACCTGCGCGAAGACTTGCACTGTACCGGTACCAAGGAAGGCTGCGCCGAAGGCGACTGCGGCGCCTGCACCGTGGTGCTGGGCAGCGTGGTCGACGGCAAACTGGAGCTGAAAGCGGTCAATTCCTGCATCCAGCTCACCCCGACGCTGGACGGCAAGGCCCTGTTCACTGTGGAAGACCTGCAACAGGCCGACGGCGCGCTGCACCCGGTGCAGCAGGCGCTGGTCGAATGCCACGGCTCGCAATGCGGCTTTTGCACGCCGGGCTTCGCCATGTCGCTGTGGGGCCTGTACCTGAAAAAAGAAGGCCAATGCGCCTCGCGCAAGGAAATCGATGACTGCCTGTCCGGCAACCTGTGCCGCTGCACTGGCTATCGCCCGATCATCGACGCTGCCCAGCGCATGGCCGAATTGCCGAAAGTCGAATTCGATGCAGCCCGCGTGGCCGAACAGCTCGAGGCGCTCAAGCGCGACGCGCTGGCAGTCTACTGCGCGCATGGCCAGACCTTCCTGGCTCCGCGCACCCTTGATGAACTGATCCAGCTGCGCGCGGCCAATCCGTCTGCCGTGCTGCTGGCCGGCTCCACTGACGTCGGCCTGTGGGTCACGAAGCAGATGCGCGACCTGGGCGACATTATTTACCTTGGCCACGTCGATGCGCTGAAAACACTGCGCGTGGACGACGGCATGATTGAAATCGGCGCCGGCGTGTCGCTGGAAGACGCGTACAACGCGCTGTGCCAGCACTATCCAAACGAACTGGGCGAACTGCGCCAGCGCTTCGCCTCGCTGCCGATCCGCAACGCGGGCACGCTGGGCGGCAATGTTGCCAACGGCTCCCCGATTGGCGATTCCATGCCCTGGCTGATCGCCCTCGGCGCGCAAGTCGTGCTGTGCGGTGCGGCCGGCGAGCGTGTGCTGGCGCTGGAAGACTTCTACCTCGATTACATGAAGAAGGATTTGCAGCCGGGCGAATTCGTGCAGGCCGTGCGCGTGCCGCTGCCGCGTGAGGACGTGCGCTTCCGCACCTATAAGCTGGCCAAGCGCTTCGACCAGGATATTTCCGCAGTTTGCGCAGCCTTTGCCTTCCGTATGGATGGCGATGCGATTGCCGAGGCGCGCATCGCTTTCGGCGGCATGGCCGCAACGCCAAAGCGCGCCGCACAGGCGGAAGCCGCACTGAGTGGCCGCGCCTGGAGCGAAGCTGCGCTGGCCGATGCCATGGCGGCGCTGGCGCGCGACTTCGCGCCTCTGAGCGATATGCGCGCCAGCAGCGAATACCGGATGAAGACGGCGCAGAACCTGCTGCGCCGCTTCTGGCTTGAGACGCGCGACGACGCGCCGCTGGCGGCCGATGCCGTCAACGCCTTTGCTGTCAGCGCGTGAAGGAGGCAGCATGAACCACCCCGTCACTCCTGAACTGAAGGCCGCCACCTGGACCGGCGTCGGCATCCCGCGCAAACACGAATCGGCCGAGCTGCACGTACTGGGCCAGGCGACCTACACCGACGATATCCCCGAACTGCGCGGTACCCTGCATGCAGCGCTCGGCCTGTCGTCCAAGGCCCATGCCAGGATTACCTCGCTCGACCTGGATGCAGTGCGCGCCGCGCCCGGCGTGGTGGCGGTGTACACGGTATCGGACATCCCCGGCACCAATGACTGCGGCCCGATCATCCACGACGACCCGATCCTCGCCGATGGACTTGTGCAGTACGTCGGACAGCCGATCTTCATCGTGGTCGCGGACTCGCACACCAATGCGCGCCGCGCCGCCAAGCGCGGCGTGGTCGGCTACGAAGAACTGCCGGCGATCCTGACGCCGCAGCAGGCCAAGGCAGCAGCTTCCTACGT
>JBCNOP010000088.1:0-19369 GCA_039593775.1 Pseudoduganella sp. | reverse complement strand
TCTGGCTCAATTGGCGCGACAAGCTGGTGTCGCTCACCAACCTGCCTGCGGCGCAGGTCCCGGCTCCTGTGGCGCCGGCGGTCACGCTCGCCGCGCCAACCGTTGCGGTGGGGCGCTGATGCTGCGCGCGCATCGCCCCCTGCTGGCTGCGTGCACTGCCAGCGCCGCGCTTGCCGGCGCCGCGCTGGCGCTGGCGCCGGCAGCGGCCATGGCTGACGGCCTGCGCCCGCTGAACGACAGCGCACTGTCCGACGTGCGCGGACGCGATGGCGTCAGCTTCGACCTTAACGGCTTCTCGATGAATGGCGACCTGCGCGTGACCTACATGCGCCCGGACGGCGCCAGCATCTGGGCCGGCAATCCCAGCGCATCGCGCAGCGACAGCGCAACGCCGTTTTCCGATCCCTACCGCTTCGACATCGTGCGCAGCAATAACGGCCTGGCTGACGTCGCGCGATTCAGCCTGCCGCAGAACGTCAACGGCGAGCAGAAATGGCAGCTGGCCTACGACTTCGGCGTGAACGCCGATGGCATTGACCGCAATGGCGGCTCAATTGTCGTGAGCGACCTGGTTTTATTTGGCGGCGGCTGGCAATTCTCCACGCCGCGCACGCAGGACGGCCTGGCGCTGGGCGTTGCGATGCGCATGGATGTTGGCCAGTGGGCCCTGCGCCCGAACGGGCGCACCAACACGGGCGGCCAGATGGCGCTCGATAATATCCGCATCGGCGCCACCGACGAAAACGGCAACTTTACCGGCCAGCCCTGGGTGATCGCCGACGTGGCGCGCCAGCCCGCGCTGGTCAATGCACTGGCCGACGAAAACGGACCGCGCCTGCACATCGGCATCGGCGCGCCGGATGCGCAGTACGGCAGCGGCCAGGCTGCCAGCGGAGGCATCGAAATCGGCAAGATCAGCTTCACGGCGCCAAGCGGCAATGTGGACCTGGGCTCTTCGCGCATCGGCAATATCCAGATCAACTACCTCGATATCAAATTCCGCCAATGACGAGACTCGCTGCACTGCTGTTGCTGGTCCCGGCCTTGCTGCAGGCCGCGCCGCCCAAGCCGCTCGATGACAGCGAACTGTCCGGCGTCAGCGCCCGCGACGGCATCAGCTTCGCCGCACACGTGGTAGTGAACGACCCGACCCTGGTTGGCGCCGTGACCGACAGCCGCCTTTCGCTGGGTTTCCATGATGGCGGCCAGCCGCGCTACATCGTGCTGCGTAACGTGCGCGGCACCGTCGACATGTTCGCCATCGGCCTGGACGTGAAAAAACGCCCGGACGGCAACGGCGACTACATCGCCATCACGCTGCCGTCGCAAATGCGCTATACAAACTTCGGGTTCGAATCAATGAGCGTGCAGAACGACGCCAACGCCGCCGTCACCGGCAACCTTGGCAGCGTCAACATCAACGGCAACTTGCAGATGCAGGGCGAGTTCCGCATGTGGGCGCATTAATCGCGGCGTTCGGTCGCGAACAGCAGCAGGGCCGCCAGCGGGAACAGCAGGCCCGCTACCAGCACGCCATTCCAGCCAAAGCGCGCCCAGGTCCAGCCGCCCAGCCATGAACCGAAGGCGCCGCCGGCAAAGAAGATCGAGATATACAGGCCATTCAGGCGGCTGCGCATTTCCGCGCCGAGCGCGAAGATGGCCCGCTGGCCGACCACCAGGTTGCCCGAAGCGCCCATGTCCAGCACGATGCCGCACAGCACCAGCAGCACCAGCGTGAATTCGCGGCTGCCATGCAGCAGCAGCGGTGCGCCGAAAGCGGCGGCTGCGGCCAGCAGCGCCATCAGCGTCGTCGAGCGGCTCTTGCCCTGGTCGGCGCGGCGGCCGGCGATGGGCGAGGCGATCGCACCGGCTACGCCAAGCAGTGCAAAGATTGCAATGCCGGTCTGCGAGAGATTGAAGGCCGGGCTGGCCAGCACCAGCGGCACCGTGGTCCAGAACAGGCTGAAGGCGCCGAACATGCAGGCCTGGTAGGCCGCGCGGCGGCGCAGCACAGGCGTGGTGCGCAGCAGCGTCCACATGGAAGCAAGCAAGCCGCCATACCGGTAGCCGCCTTCCGGCACCCGCTGCGGCAAGCGCATATGCAGCACCACGGCCAGCGCCGCGATGGCGGCAGTCGAGATAAAGAAGATCGCATGCCAGCCCAGCGCATCGGTGACCAGGCTGGAAACCGGCCGTGCCAGCATGATCCCCAGCAGCAGCCCGCTCATCACCGTGCCGACGGTCTGCCCGCGCACCTCCGGCGCCGACAGGTGGGCGGCAAACGGCACCAGCACCTGCGCAGCTGCCGAACAAAGACCGATGAAGAAGGCCGCCGCGAGGAAGGTGGCGGCGTTACCGGCCATTGCCGCGGCCAGCAGCGCCACTGCCGTCGCGCCGAGCAGGGTAATGGTCAGCCGCCGGTTTTCCAGCAGGTCGCCCAGGGGCACGATGAAAGCCAGTCCCAGGCAATAGCCGATTTGCGTCAGCGTGACGATCAGGCCCGCGGCGCCCGGCTCGATGCCGGTGGCCTTGCTGATCGGGCCAACCAGTGGCTGGGCGTAATACAGGTTGGCGACAATCAGGCCACTGGCGATGGCCAGCAACAGGATCATGGCGGGGGTGATGTGGTGCTCTTGTTTCATGGCAGGGCAGGATAGCACCGAAACAAAAAGCGTGCTGGTAGGTTAATATTTCCAAATGAAAGCCATTTCCGCCATCACGCTCGCACTCCTGACCGCTGCTTCCGCGCGCGCAGAGAAAGTGGTGATGCTGGTCGACACGGGCACTGAAATGCCGATGGCAGACATCCGCAACGGCCAGGTCGTGGGCGGCATCCACAAGGACCTGGCCGAGGCGCTGGCGCAAAAAATGGGCCGCACGGCGGTCACGCTGCCGATGCCGCGCAAGCGCATCTCGATGGCGCTCGAGTCAGGCCAGGCCGATGTGCTGTGCATGTACCTGCCCGAATGGTTGCAAGGGCGCTTCGGCTGGACACAAGCCTTCATGCCGCAGACCGAGACCGTCATCACCACACGGGCAGTGGCGCAGCCGCAAAGCCTGCTCGACCTGTGGGGGCAGCCGATCGGTACCGTGCTTGGCTTCCAGTATCCTGAAATGGAGAAAGCCATGGGAACCGGCTTTGTCCGTGCCGATGCCCACTCCAACCTGGCCAACTTGCGCAAGCTGGCGGCGGGCCGCCTGCGCCACGTCGCCACCATCAAATCGTTTTACGACTACCAGTTGCACAAGGGCGAGAAGGTCAACGTCCATGAGCCGCTGGTCGTGCGCAGCTATTACACGCGCTGCGCCGTTTCGGAAAAGGGCCGCGTGGCCCTGGCGGACGTCGATGCCGCCATCACCCAGTTGCTGCGCGAAGGCGCGATCAACAAAATCCTGTCCAACTACCAATAGCACAATGATCAAGAGACTTGCACTAGCCGCTACGCTAGCCTTTGCCACCGCCCATGCGGCAACTCCCCTCAGCAGCGATGCCACCGCAACCGCGCGCTACGCCCGCCAGGCCTATGGCGAAAAGGTCATCGACAGCCTGGCCAACATGGTCAGCTTCAATACCGTGGCCGACGACAAGGTCCCCTTCGAAAAGAACCCGCAGCACATCGGCTTCAAGCGCTTCATCAAAGAGGAAGCGAAGCACCTCGGGCTGGACTTTACCGACCATGGCTACATCATGGTAGTCGGCCTGGGGGAAGGCAAGGAGCGCGTTGGCGTGATCACGCACGGCGACGTGCAGCCGGTTGATCCGGTCAAGTGGAAACAGTCGCCGTTCAAGCTCGATCGCACCAGCGAGCCGGGCCTCTTGCTGGGGCGCGGAACCGAGGACGACAAAGGCCCGATCGCCACCGCCATGTATGCGATGAAAGCGATCAAGGACCGCAATGTGCCGCTGAAAAAACGCATCGAGCTGTATATCTACATGGCCGAGGAATCGGACTGGGCGCCGTTGGAGGCCTTCCTCAAGACCCATACGCCGCCGCAGACCAACATCACCATCGACGCCGAATATCCCGCGGTGATTGCCGAAAAGGGCTGGGGCGGGGTGCGCGTGACTTTGCCCAACATGGCGCCGGCGCCGGGCAGCGGCCCCATCATCCAGAGCTTCACCGGCGGCTTCTTCGACAGCCAGATCCCGGAAGATGCGCGTGCCGTGATCGACAATGCCGACGCCGCGCTGGAAACGGCAATCCGCACCCGTGCCGCGCAGCAGAAGGGCATGAGCTACCAGTACGCGTGGCAGGGCAATCGCCTGACCGTCACCGCCAAGGGCCACGCCGCCCACTCCTCGAAGCCGGAGGACGGCGTGAACGCCATCGCCATGCTGGCCGATGCGCTGGACGTGCAGCACTGGGGCGCCAGCCAGGCCGGCATGATGGTCGATTTCGTCAACGACATGATCGGCACGGGCCTGAAAGGTGAGCGGTTCGGCAAGATTGCCTACAGCGATGACTTCATGGGCCCCATGACCGTATCGCCGACCACCCTCAAGCCGACCGAGAATGGGCTGGTATTGGGCATCAACCTGCGCCGCCCGCGCGGAAAAACAACAGCCCAGCTGACCTCGGAAATCAATGAGGCTTTCGACGCATGGAAGGCGGAAAACCAGCCGCGCGCCACCTTGGCGGCGCAGATTGGCGAGCCATGGGTGCAGGACAAGGCGCCGCAGCTGCCGACACTGATGAAGGTGTTTTCGCACTACACCGGCATCAAGGATCCACAGCCGATTTCCATTGGCGGCGGCACCAACTCGCGCCTGTTCCCGCGCGCCGTCAGCTTCGGCCCGACCATGCCGGGCAAGGTCTACACCGGCCACTCGGAGCACGAGTTCATAACGGAAAAACAATTACTTCTCAACCTGGAAATGTACACCGCGGTCCTGGTGGAATTAGCGAAGTAATTGTCGACATTGTTGGCGAAACGAGTATTGCCTTACGGCAGTAAATGACCTTACCATGGGCAACAAGGCTTTCGCACCGGAAGCCTTCAGCCCATGCCTGGCTGCGACACAGGCATCCCATGAAAAGATGCCATGTTCCGCAAGCTTGTCTTCCTGACTGCATTGTCATTTTCCCTGTCGGCACACACCATGGATATGAGTATCCCGCCGGCGAATTCCGCCGCGCCCGCGGATGCCATCCAGGTCAACGACGTGCCGCGCCGCGGCGCGCTGTACCGTGTGCATCACGAAGGCAAAACTTCTTACCTGTTCGGCACCATCCACGTGGGCAAGCAGGACTTTTTCCCGCTCGAACCTGAAGTCACCGAAGCGCTGGCCAAGTCCAGCTCGCTGGTGCTGGAACTCGACGTGCGCGCCAGCGGGCCTTATTACCGCGCGCTCGAGCGCCATGGCCAGTATCCGGCCGGGCAAACCATCCGCGATCATTTGTCGCCGGCCGCGCTGGCCAAGCTCCAGGCTGCGCTCGACAAGGTCAAGCTGCCGCTGTCGAGCGTCCAGCATTACCGGCCCTGGGTGGTGGCGAATATCCTGGTGGGGCAGGAGATTGAAAAGAGCGGTTTCAACCGCGGCCTCGGCGTGGAAGGCTATTTGCTGACCAATGCTGCGCAGCAGAAGAAACCCTTGCAGGAACTGGAGACTGCCGATTACCAGCTCAGCCTGTTTGGCGGACTGAGCGACGCGCAACAGGAAGCTTACCTGCTGGAGAATATTGCCGATATCGATAGCGGCGCCGCGTTGCGCAAATCGGCCGGCCTGGTGGAAGCATGGGGCGCAGCAGATGCTTCGCGCATTGCCGCGCTAACGCGCGAATTGACCACGGGCGACACGGTGTCCGCCCGCTTCATGGACAGCACTTTGCTGGGCAAGCGCAATCCGGAAATGGCAGCCAATATTGAAGCGATCATGCGCAAAGGCGATGCCTTCATCGGCATCGGCCTGCTGCACCTGGTCGGCGACAAAGGCGTGCCGGCCTTGTTGCGCCAGCACGGCTACCAGGTCGAAAAGGTCTATTAATATTTCGGGCTGGTGCTCAGCGAGCCATTCGCGTAGCGCACGTTGTCGCCCACACGATAGCTGGGCATGCTGTCCACATTGATGGTCTCGACGGAGCCGTCAGCCTTCTTCACGGTCACGCGGTAGCCGCTGCCGCTGCCGGCTGCTGCTGCGCCAACCGCACCGCTTGCCGACATGGAACCTGCCGGGTCGATCGATTGCACCACGCCATCCCAGCTGGCTGCAGTGCGGCTGCCTTCGGAAGCGCTGGCAGTCGAGGTGCTGGTGTTTTCATCCATGCTGGCGGTTTTCTTGCTGCTGTCATGTGCGCAGCCCGCCAGGGCCAGGCTCACCAGCATGATTACGGAAAATTTCATATATCCCCCTTAAGTTAGCCATGTGCGCGCCGGGGAAGTGTACGCCGTTCCGCAAACGGCCGACGCACGTCAAGCGGCAGGGCGCTTGCGCAAGCTCCACAAGGCCCACATCACCGTCGAGGCGATGATCGCGGCCGACATGTCGACCAGCCAGTCGTCGACCGAGCCGTGGCGGTAAGGGAAGAAGGATTGAACGAATTCATCGATGGCGCCCATGATGGCGATGCCGAACACTGCCTTGAGCGCGCGCTGTGCCGGCTCGCCCTTGCAGCCGGTGAACAGCATGAAGGCCAGCACCGTATAGCCGAAGCTGTGCAGCACCAGGCCGCTGGCGTATTCCGCCGCTTCGGCACGCGCGCCGGGAATCGAACCGATGATGCAGTTAAGGACGAAGAGGGTGATGGCGCCCCAGAAGCGCAAGCGTGCGTGGGTGTCGCTGAGGAACAGCAGGGTCAGGAATTTTTGCATGGGTGGGAAGATACCACGGAAGCGGTTGCGCCGGCACAAGGCCGGCGCACCTTCTGGCGCCACGCATATCGATTGCGTGTGCAGCAGATGTGTCCATTATAGGGATTGGGTGTGACAGCACCATGACATAAATCAAGCTTTGTTCAGACTTTGAAGAAAGCAACAGCGTCGAGCAAGGTATCGGCCTGGCCGGCCAGTTCTTCGGCGGTGGCCGCCAGCTCTTCGGCCGCCGCGGCATTGCGCTGGGTAGCTTCGCTCAGCTGGTTGATCGCTGCGCTGATCTGGCTCGCGCCGCTGCTTTGCTCGCGCGATGCGGCATTGATTTCCTGTACCAGTTCGGAAGTCTTGCGGATGCCGGGGACGATTTCCTTCAACAGCTTGCCGGCCTGGTTGGCTACGGCCACGCTGTCTTGCGCCACGCCGCTGATCTCCTGCGCGGCGGCCTGGCTGCGTTCGGCCAGCTTGCGCACCTCGGCTGCCACCACGGCAAAGCCTTTGCCGTGTTCCCCCGCGCGCGCAGCTTCAATGGCGGCATTCAGCGCCAGCAGGTTGGTCTGGTAGGCAATGTCGTCGATGATCGCGATTTCCCGGGTGATCTGCTGCATCGCGGTCACGGTGCGCGCCACCGCATCGCCGCCTTCATCCGCATAGCCGGCCACGCGTGCCGCCAGGTCGTCGGTGACGCGCGAGTTTTCATGGTTCTGGAAAATCGAGGCGCTCATTTCTTCAATGGAAGCGCTGGTCTGCTCCACACTGGCGGCTTGCTCGGTGGAGCTGGTGCTCAGGGCCTGCGCAGTGGCGCTGGCTTGGGCTGCCGCATTGGCCAGTGCATCGGCCGATTGGCGCACGCTGGTGACGGTGGTGTGCAGGCGCTGTGCCATGTCCTGCACCATGTAGGCCAGGCTGCGGCGATCATCCCGATGCAGCTGCATGCGCTGTGTAAGGTCGCCCTGCGCAACTTGCCGCAGCACTTCGCATACTTCCGATGGCTCGCCACCGATCTGGTAGACCAGGTGATGGCTGATTGCATAGCCGGCCAGGATCGCCAACAGCGCAATGGCGATCACGCCACCGGAAAGCAGCTTGCGCGTCTCGCTTTGCCGATCCAGGCGCTGTTCGATATGGGCCGACAAGAGGGCAAACGCAGCGTCGGCAGCGCTGTATTGCTGGTCGATGGCGCGGGTGGCGGCAGCGATGTAATCCGGCGCGGCATATTCCAGCGCATCGGCCATGACGATGCGGGTGCGCGCCAGTTCCGTCACCTCGGCCGCGGCGGCGGTGGCGGCGGCGACCGGGATGTCGAGCTTCTGCTTCAGCACGGGATTGGCGGCATAAGCCTTGCCGAAGGTACGCTGCATGCCGGCGCTGGCATGGCGCGCCTTGCTGAGCAGGCCGTACATGATGGCGCGGCCTTCGATATCGATCTTGCGCGTGGCCAGGAAGCCGGCGCCGCGCGCCCGCATCTGTCCCAGGTCTTCGGCCAGGCGCGGCAAGTCGAAATAGGTGGCGCGCATCAGGTAGTAGGAATCCGCATCGGGATCGAGCGAGAGGCCCGACTGGTCGGCCAGCTGCTCGATGAAGAGCAAGATGAATTCGCACAGGGCGGTGTGGCGCTCGAAACTCTCCAGTGTGTTCACCTGGCGCCTGCCGACGTCGCGCGCCAGGGCAGTCCATTCATCGCGGATGCGGGCGAACATCTTGCGGTCCGGGCCGTCGCCTTCTGCCAGCAGGGCTGACATGGCGAGCAGGTGGCGGTTGACTTCGGCTTCCTTGGCACTGCGTTCGCTGGCCAGTTGGCCGCCGCCGACGAAAGCTGCCGACAGGCCCCGGTGTTGCTGGATGCTTTGCAGGAGGTCACGCGCCTGGGCGCCTGGCTTGAGGCCGGTTTGCTCGACAGTGGAAAGATGCAGGCTGCGGCCGTTTTCCGACAGGAACAAATAAAAGGGGGGCGCGGCCAGTAATACGGCGATGATGCCTAGCACCAAAAAGCGTTGCCATAGTTTCATCCTATCCAGCAGGCTAGCCACCGCATTCTCCCAGGATTGGCAGGTCTCATCAGTGTAGCCGGGAAAAGCCGGTCCCGATACCGCATGTGTGAAATTGTTAACTAGCAAAAAAACATTGTCACAATTGAATTGTGCGCGGGTTTGCGCTGCTATAATTCCGCGCGGAAAAATTGTAGATTATTTAACTAAGGAATCGTATGAGCAGCTTGTCGCAAACGATACAGGCGCTTGCGCAAGGACGACAGCACAACCGCATCCTGCGCCTGGCCTTCCCGCATGGTGACGGCCCGTCCACCACACTGCTGGCCAATCGCCTCGATGCCGTCGAGGGCCTGTCGCGTGATTTCGAATTCACGGTCGAGGTGCTGGCCGACGACGCCAGCATCCCGCTCAAGGATGTGCAGGGCAAGCTGGTCACTGTGTCGCTGGTACGCGGCGACGGCAGCCTGCGCCATTTCAACGGTTATGTGTTCGAATTCCGCCTGGCAAAGACCGATGGCGGCGTGGCCTTTTACACGATGGTGCTGCGCCCCTGGCTGGCCTACCTGAAGTTGCGCAAGGATAATTACCTATTCCACGGCAAGAACCTGCGCGACCAGACGAGCGAAGTGCTGGCCGACTACGGCACCCATCCGGACTGGGACTGCAGGGTGCAAGGCAGCGATGAAGTCATGACCATGGCTTGCCAGTTCGATGAAACTGACCACAATTACCTGCACCGCCGCTGGGAAGCTGCAGGCTGGCACTATTGGTATGAGCATACTGAGCGCGGGCATAAACTGATCCTGTCGGACGACTCGAGCCAGGCGCCGCCGATCGATGGCCACAGCAACGAGGTACGCTTCCAGCGCCATGCCGGCACCCTGGAGGAGGATGCCATCGGCGAATGGTCGCCAGTGCGCAGCATCGTCGCCGGCCAGGTCGCCCTGTCGGCTTTCAACTTCAAGCAGCCGGTGCCCTCGACGATCGATTTGCCGACCCTGAACCAGCAGGGGGATGTGCTGGCGGCGGAGCATTATGAATACGCCGGCGCCTACGGTTTCAGGAACCGCAAGGATAGCGAAGCGCTGGCCCTGCTGCGGATGGAAGAGATCGAAAGCCGCGGCAAGTATTTCGAGGCGGGCGGCAACTGCCGCTTCGCCATGCCAGGACGCTGGTTCCGCCTGAGCGACCACTTCCATGAAGAAGCACCGGGCGCCACGCCGGACAAGCAGGAGTTCCTGGTCGTCAGCGTGCACCATAGCGCCAGCAACAATTACCTGCAACAGTCGACCGGCATGTCGGACTACAGCAACCGCATGACTTGCGTGCGCAAGAGCGTGCCGTGGCGCCCGGGTCGCAGCTTCAACAGCGTCGAAACCAGGATCCACGGGCCGCAGACGGCCATCGTGGTTGGGCCTTCCGGGCAGGAAATCCACACCGACGAGCATGGCCGCGTGCGTGTGCAATTCCACTGGGACCGCGTCGGCATGCATGACGAGCAGAGCTCGGCCTGGATCCGTGTCGCCTCCAATTGGGCCGGCGGCAATTTTGGCGCCGTGACCTTGCCGCGCATCGGCCAGGAAGTGATCGTGCAGTGGCTCGACTCGAATCCTGACCGGCCCATCATCACCGGCCGCGTCTATAACGGCGACAATATGTCACCATGGGAACTGCCGCACCAGCATGCGCTGTCCGGCATCCGCAGCAAGGAATTGAAGGGCGCCGGCGGCGCCGGGGGCCGCAACAACCACCTGCTGATGGACGATACGGCCGGCCAGATCCAGGCTGTGCTGGCCTCGGATCACCAGCGCAGCCAGCTTAACCTGGGCTACCTGACCCGTGTGCTCGATACCAGCGGCCGCAAGGACCATCGCGGCGAAGGCTTCGAACTGCGTTCCGACGGCTGGGGCGCCGTGCGCGCCGCCAAAGGCGTGCTGGTGACAGCCTGGGGGCAGGCAGTGCAGGACAGTGGCACCACCCAGCAAGACAACACGGAAGGCGCCGATACCCTGCGGGCGGTGCTGGACAGCGCGACCATGCGCAGTCAGGCGGCCGAGATGGCGACCGACAAGCGCGGCGAGCAGAAAAACTCGCACCGTGGCTTGAAGAACCAGAAAGTATTGAATGACAACGCCTGGTCGCTGACCAAGCCGCTGGTCTTTATTTCGGCGCCGGACGGCGTGGCGACCAGTACACCGAAGAGCATCGTCCATGCGGCCGGCGAAGACCTGGGCTGCTATGCCGCCGGCAATGTGGACATGACGTCCGGCGAGCAGATGTCGTTCAGCTCGGCCAAGGGCATCCAGCAGCACGTCGAGCGCGGCAGCATGGTGACTGCCATCAGCCACGGCAATCATTACTTGCACGTGCAGGACGGCAAGGCCGAAACCGTGTCGCAAAAAGGCATGGTCTTCGAAGCCAAGACCGGCGACATCGTGCTGAAGACCAAGGGCGGCAGCATCGTGCTGACCGAAAGCGGCGAGATCCTGATCAAGGGCGCCAAGGAAACCCACGACATCGCCGGCACCCTGGAACTGGGCGCGGCCAAGGTGGTCAACAAGGGTTCGGTGAAGGCGGCGCCGGTCACCGAATTCTGGGGCAAGATGAATGTCGGCAAGTTCAGCCAGCAGGTGGTGCTGAAGGATATTGTGCATATGGCGGCGGCAGGCGCAGCAGCCACCATCGCCTACAAGATCCTGGCCAAGGATGGGTCGGTCCTGCAGAAGGGCAAACTGGACGAAGAGGGCAAGACCGCCCGCGTGTTCACGGAGGACATGGAAGAACTGCAGGTCGAGCTCGACCACAACGACGGCAAGTGGCAGTTCCTGGAAGACGTCAAGCACGACCCGCACATCGACGTCGACGATGACGAGGAGCCGCTGAGCGAGAAAGTGCAAACGCCGGTCGGTGTAGGCGTGCTGGCCTCCAAGGCGCAGGTGCCGATCGAGCAGGCCAAGCAGCTCTTCATGCCCGATGGCGAGATCAATATCCGTGCGGAAGCCATGGCGCTGCTCAGCGAGAAATTGAACATGCCGCCGCATACCATCATGCATATCGTGAAGAACAGCGACAACCTGAAGGAATTCGGCAGCGGCATTGTTGCCAACAAAGTGCTGGACCTGGCGCAGGCCAGCGTCGAGGAACTGGTCGAGAAAAAGGTCAACCACTCCGCGGCCCGCCTGGTGGCCATGGTCAGCAAGGGCTGGCGCGGCGAAGGCGAGCTGCCGCGCGATGTCTCGGCCATCTTCGAAGAGGCTGCCGCCAAACGCGCGCGCGATCTGGCGAAAATACTGGACGACGTCACATCGGGTGGCTGCTTTGGCGTGGATGAAGACGCCACGCTGTTGTCGCAGCATGAATTTGATCCGTTCGAGTTCGAAGAGCCGTTGCCGGACCTGCGCGCCGAACTAGAAGCACAGCAACACAATCCATCCATTCGCGAGACTTGAAAATGAAGAAGAGCACAGTATTCGTAGGACTCCTGTTGGCCGCTGGCCTGGCCCAAACCGCATTTGCAGCCGGCAAGGTCGCGCTGCTCAAGCGCAGCGCCGTCATGCAATGTGCAGACCGCAAAATCGAACTCAAAGGCGATTGCTTCAAGCAGGACGAGATTGCAGGCCTGTCCTGCACCCGGCAGCGCCTGAGCATCAGCGATGCCGGCACCGGGCAGGAACTGGGCAGCCAGACCTTCAAGCCAGTGCCGCTGAAAGCCGGCGACGCCTACCCGATTATCCCGGAGCGCCTGAGCGATGCCACCTGCATTGAAACGCCGGCCAAGGAAAAGTTCATCGTCATCATGATGAGCACTGGCGGCAACTGCGACCAGTGCGAGTGGCAGCAGCTGTACACCTGGGACGGCAAGGTGCTGGGATCGGGCCTGAACGCCAAGAAGGATCCGGCGATCGCCGCCGCGCTGAAGGGCATCGAGAGCAAGAAGGCCAAGACCCTGGGCCAGGGTGATCTCTATATCTACGCCGAAACGGACTAAGATGGCAATTGACTACAACGTCTTCTACACGCAAAAGCGTGGTGCGGCGTACAAGGACGAACAGGTCAAATCCTATTCCCACTACAAGGAGCCGGTCGACCACAGTCCTGGCCGCCTGGCTGGACGCTCGCGCATCTGGGGCGATGCCCCGCTTGAGGTCCAGAAAGCCGTTATCGACAAGCTGATCGCCGCCGGCAAAGCCGCCGGCATGGATGTGCGCCGCGTGGCAATGCTGCTGGCCATGGTCAAGATCGAGTCGGGCTTCAATCCTGATGCGGCGGCCGGCACGACCTCGGCCAGCGGCCTGGGCCAGTTTATCAACGACACTGGCCGGGCATACGGTTTGGGCAAAAGCAATCGCTTTGACGTCAATGCCAACGTCAAGGCGGTGGTCCAGTATTTCCTGGCCAACGAAAAGCTGGCCAGGAAAAACAAGAAGCCCGATGTCTGGGTCTACAAATACCATCATGACGGCCCGACGCGCGACTATGGCGGCGAGGCACTGGCGACCGGCAAATTCGCGAAGCTGGCCGATGCCTATGAAAAAGCGCTCGAGGTCGGCCACGCACTGAGCGTGGTCGATGCCGCCGGCGCACCGATTGCCGATGCCACCATCAAGGTCGAACAGAACGGCAAGGCGGCGGTCATGAAGACCAACGAGCATGGCTTGCTGCCGACCTTCGTCGCGTCGCCCGACTTCGGGCCGCTGACCATTTATATCCAGAAAGCGAGCGACGAATTCAAGGAGCTCGGCCAGCTAGCCATCGATAAGCTGAATTCGGCCTGGACGATTGTCGCCCCCAAAGAGCGCATTTCGGTCAAGACCCACGTGCATGAGGACAAGGCGCCGGCGCAGCCCAAGACGCCCGGCATGCACAAGGTCGAGAAAGGCCAGACGCTGTCGAGCATTGCGCGCATCCATGGCACGACCTACCAGGAACTGGCCAAGCTGAACAACATCGACAAGCCATACCTGCTGTTCCCCAACCAGATGTTGAAAGTGCCGCAAGGTAAAGGCAAGGCGGCTGCTCCGGCAGCCCCGGCTGCAGCCAAGCCTGCGCCAGCGGCCACGCCAGCAACGGCAGCCACGGCACCGGCGCCGGAGCACAAACCTGCTGGTTCGTCGGCGCAGAACGCGGCAGCAAAAAAGGATACACCGCCAGCTCCGGCGGCTAAACCGGCAACGCCGCCAGCTACTGCGGCGGCCACCAAGCCGGTGGTCAAGGAAGATCGCAGTGCACAGAGCAAGCATCCGGAAGCGACTGTATCCAAGCCGCCGGCTTCAGATAGAATCCAGACGGCTATCACGTATGCCATGAACCATAAGTTCGCGAAGTCACAGGGGAAATGTCTGAAATACGTGAAGAGGGCCTTGGTGGCTGCCGGGTACTTTTCCACCTATCCGGGTGTCGAGCACGCGAAGGATTTTGGGCCGACGTTGCAAAATGCCGGCTTCAAAAACCTGCTGGAGACCTCGCCTGGCATTAATCTTGGTGTGGCGCCTCATGGCTCGGTCATCATTTACAAGCCGGTTGAAAAGCAAACGAAGAGCGATGGAAAGACAATCTCTGGCCACATTGAAATCAAGCATGCTGACGGCTATGTGAGCGACTTCAATGGCCATAACCCATGCTACGGCACCAACTCCAAAACCCTGGTGTCGCCAGTGGTGGAGAAATACGGAGTCAGTTTTAAAGTTACAGGAATCTGGTACAAGGAATAGGAATGATTAATATGAAATCCGTGTTGAAGGCATCGTTATCGATTGTTGTGTTTTGCTGCATGGCTCAGGCAAAGGCAGCAGACGCTTATTCCCCGTATGGCCTGCATTGCCCTAGTGCCGCCACCCCATCGGACGACGACATCAGCAAGGTAACGGAAAGTTTGGACCAGCGCTACCGTACGGCCTGGGGCAAAGACCGGAAGCCAGGCCAGCCCATTCCCACTAAGCGCATCGATCCCAAATTGATGGAAGAGATCGCAGCAATCTCGGCGTGTGGAGCGCTCATGGACCAATCTTCCTGTACCCAGTATTACGACCCTGAGTTTGGCGGGAAGGTCAGTGTTTTTATGGACCTGAGCACCAAAGTGCCGGTCCGTAAGCAATTTGATGAGGCAATTGCGGCTTTGCCATCTGTTGAGGCGAGGAAGGCTGCACAGTACTGCATGAAGCTGGTTGGGAAGAAATAAGCTCGTATGAGGTCTGCGTTTGTAACGTTGCTGGGTCTTCTTTTGTCTTGCGCGGCGACACCTGCGGTCGCAGGAGAGGCTTACGCACCATTTGGCCTGCGGTGCGTTGCCGACGCGACAAACGCTGACTCTAAAAGGGTTGCTGAGAGCCTCAGCCTGCGCTTTTCGAAAGTATGGGGAAAAGAGTGGCTGACGAGGCCAACTCCGCCAAACCGAATCGATCCTAAGGTCATGGAAGAAGTTGTCGCCATTTCGGCATGTGCGGCGATCGTCGACTGCCCCAATTACTTCAACCGAGAAATCGGTGGCGAACTGACTGTCTTTACCGACTTCGGACCCAAAGTGCCATTGCGTAAGCAATTTGATGCAGCAGTGACCGCGCTTCCAGCGTCGGAAGGCAAGACCGCGCTGCAAAGCTGCTTGAAGATCGAAGCGAAAAAGTAGAGCCCGGAAGGAGAACATGGCCATGAGCCGTGCTGTAATTCGTATTGGTGACCAGACCTCGCATGGCGGGGTGGTCAAGACTGGAAGTTCTGAGTTCATCGTTGACGGTAAAGGTGTGGCGCGCTTGGGCGACACCTGCAGCTGCCCTTTGCATCCGAGCGAAACCGTGATCGATAGCGGTAGCGAAACCTATATCACCGACGGCAAGCCTACCGCCAGGGACGGCGATAAAACCGCTTGCGGCGCAACGCTGATTGCCAGCCAGACCAGCTACTTCATCGAATAGCGCCATCTAAGCAGGATGAAACCAATACTCATTTTAAAGGCGGCCTTGGTGCTGCTTTTCGCGGGCCAGTTCGCACCAGCGCTTGCAGGTGAGTCTTACTCGCCGTTTGGCTTGAGCTGCAAGCGTGGCGGTAGCGAGGTGGGGGGAGGTCAAGCAGCTTACCGCCAGCCTGGACCGGCGATATGCCGCAATCTGGGGCACGGACTGGGCTTACCAAACGCTTCCTGCCAAGCGTATCGCCCCCAAAGCGATTGAGAAAGTAGCCGCCATTGCGGGATGCGCAGCGATGTTGGATCAACCGGCGTGCTCGAATTTTTACGACCCGGAGTTCGGCGGCAGCGTGACGGTTTTTACTTCGCTGAGCAGCAAGGCCCCGCTGCGCAAGCAGTTTGAAGATGCAATCGCACTACTGCCTTCCGTTGAAGCAAAGAAGGCGGCGCAGTATTGCATCAAGCTGGTCGGGAAAACCAGGCAGGGATCGACGTGAGACAGCTGATGAACATAGTGGCGGCATCGGTGCTTTTGTTGTGCTGCATGTCCCATGTGAACGCTGCGGACGCTTACGCTCCGAACGGCATGCATTGACCCTCTGGCACGCCCCATCTGGACCAGTCATCGTGCTCGCAATTTTACGACCCCGAGTTTGGCGCAAAGTCAGCGTCTTCATGGATCTGAGTACTAAAGTCCCGGTTCGCCTGCAATCTGATGAAGCAATTGCGGCGCTTCCATCTGCCGTGGCGAGAAAGGCCGCGCAGTACTGCATAAAGCTGGTGGGGAAGAGGTAATCGGGTGAGCCGCCTGATTTCGGCTACGGGTAAGCAAGCGCGGGCCCAGGCATGTGCCTCGAAGCAAAAGCAAGTCTCCAGAATAAAAAAAAAAGCCCGCTGGTTAAAGCGGGCTTAAACTATTTTCTTGGAGGAGAATAGTGGAGACATGCGCAATTATGGTGCGTTGCCACATATTAGTCCAATTTCCCTTTTCGATAATCGTTATTCATATTTCGTATAACTATTCTTTAACTGGTACAACGTAGTTCAGCGCCATGCGGCCACCATCAACGAAAAGCGTCTGTCCGGTCATGTAGCTGGCATCCTCGCTGGCGAGGAAAGCGCATATCGAAGCGACCTCTTCAGGCTCCCCGCAACGCCCCAAAGGAGTGCGCGACAAAATGGTGCGTTTGGCTTCGGGGCTCGCCAGGACGGCCTGTTTTGCCAGTTCAGTCAGGATGGTGCCAGGACCAATGCCGTTGACACGAATGCCATACGGCGCCAGGTTCAGCGACATCACCTTGGTCAGCTGGTTGACGCCCCCTTTCGACACCACGTAAGGCACCTGGTCCGGAATCGCCAGTTCCGAGTTCACGCTTGACATATTGATAATGCAACCGCTTTGCTGCTTGACCATCTCGCGCGCCACGGCCTGGCCGCACAGGAACATCGATTTGAGGTTAATGCCAAGCACGCGGTCGAAATCGGCCTCCGCGAGGTCGAGGAAGCTGCATTTGTGGGTCACGCCCGCATTGTTGACGAGGATGTCGATGCGGCCAAAGGCTGCCAGGGTGGCAGCGACCAGCGCGTCCACGTCGGCTTTCTGGCTGACGTCTGCGGCGAAGAAGCGGGCCTGGTCACCCAGGGCTTCCGCAGCCTGGGCGCCTTCCGGCTTGATGTCCACCAGCATGACCTTGGCCCCTTCGGTAATGAGGCGCTGGGCGCAGGCCAGGCCGATGCCCTGGGTCGCACCGGTGACGATGGCTACTTTATTCGTTAATTTCATATCGCTTCCGCTGTTCGGTTAGGAAGCTTATTTTAGAGGATGACTGCGTCGTTGGGCAGTTGGTTGGGGCGCGTGCCGTCGGCCGGGTAGTGGCGCGCCAACAGTGTGTTCAGCTGTTCCAGCGCAGACAGGGTGGGGGCGTGATAGTCGCCCTGGGCGAAGCCGGTGGTCATCGTGCGGCAGATGGTTTGCCATTCGGTGTCGGCTACCAGGCGGTTGACGTGGCGGTCGGCCACGATGTCGACCGCTCGCTCAGCGAGGTTGATGTAGATCAGCACCCCGCAGTTTTCCTCGGTATCCCACACGCCGTATTGCGCGAACAGGGCAATGGCGCGCTGGCGGTTGGTGAGGTTGTTGAAGGCCGAGCGGGCGTCCAGGCCCGGTTCCACGATCAGGCGGACTTCAGCGCGGTGGCGCAGTTCACCCTGCGTGATGGCTTGCTCGATTGCTTGCAACGTGGCTGCGGGGAAGGCGCGCTTGCCGGCGCCGGTGCCGCAAGTCATGTGGCGCCAGGCGCGCTTGCAGCGGCCGAAGAAGGATGTCGCTTGTGTTGTCATCACCAGTCTCCCGAGGCGCCGCCGCCATCGAAGGTGCCGCCGCCACCGCTGAAGCCTCCGCCGCCGAAACCGCCGCCGCCACCCCAGCTTCCACCTCCGCTGCCGCGGCTCGCGGCGCTCAAGGCGTTGCCCAGCGCGGCGCCAATCAGCACGCCAGTTGCATCCGACCCCCAGCCGCCGCGCCGCAAGCCCCGGCGCGAACCGCCGCGCATCATTGGCAGGATCACGAAGGCGCCAAACAGCAGCAGGGGCAAGAGCCAGCCAGCGGACCAGCCGCCTCCGTCGCCGCCATGCCGGCCGCGCCCGTTATCGTCGCTTCCAGCACCGCGGCGGCCTGCCTGGCTGCTACCTTCATCCGAGTTGCCTGGCGATTGCGCATCGCCAGCGCCGCCCGTGCCCGCTGCGCCGCGTGCCACGCTTGACTCGCCACTGCCCGGGATGCCGCCAGCCCCCGCCGCTTCCGCCATCCCAGCGACGCCGCCTCCGGTGGCCGCCGCGCCTGCCGCGCCGGTTCGCGTGTCCGGCACCGCTGTTCCACCCGGGGCAGCACCCGCCGTCGCCCCGGCCCCGGCACGTTGGCCGCCCGCCGCGGCAGGGAAATGCTCCTTATCCAGCAAAGTCGCAATCGAACTCACGCCTGCCGCGAGCCCGCCGTAAAAATCCCCTTGCCGAAAATGCGGCGCGATCACATCCTGCAAAACGCGTTTTGACTGAGCATCCGTCAGCGTCCCCTGGACTCCGCGGCCAGCCTCGATCCGCAGCCTGCGCAGCGAGGAAGGGTTATCCTTGGCCACCACCAGCAGCACCCCATCGTCAACGCCCTTGCGCCCCAGCTTCCACGCATCGGCAACACGAATACTGTACTGCTCGATCGCCTCCGGCGCCGTCGAAGACACCAGCAGGATGGCAATCTGGCTGCCGGTCTTGCGTTCATAATCGGCCAGCACGCCGTCAAGGGCCGAGCGTTGCTGCGCCGTCAGCATGCCCACCTGGTCGGTAACGCGAGCCGCGTGCGCCGGCACCGCAACAAAGCCATCCGCCGCGCGGGCGCCCGTCATGACCAGGGCAAGCAGCAGCAGGATCGCTACGCCAACCACCACCCTCAGCCAAGGCGAACCAGGCAAGATAGTCCAGCGCCGCGCGTTCTCCGCCAGCCCGCCTGTGCGCCGCGCCAGGTCGCGATCGAGCAGTGGATCGCTTAACCGATCCTCATCGCGGCCGGAGGCTTTGCCCCCGCCGCGCGTTTGCCGTGGTGTGGTCGCCATAGCGACTCCTTACTTCTTGTTGAAGTCCACCGTTGGAGCGGTTGAAATGGATTTCTCGTTCTCGACGG
>JBCNOP010000087.1:0-19456 GCA_039593775.1 Pseudoduganella sp. | reverse complement strand
GGCGCCGAAAATCCCTATCGCATGGGCGAAAAGCAGTCCTGGCTGTTCAACATGATGCAGTGTGTGCCGCCCAGCCATTGGGCAAGAAGCTGGGGCGTCAGCGCAGAAGGCGTGCTGCAGATTATGCAAGCCAATGAATTCGGCCGCGTGCTGCAGGAAGGCCTGGTGCACGCCATCGGCCTGTCGGCCCGTGCCGGCAGCGAGCAGGCGGCCGACTGGTTCATCGCAATCCATGCATCGAAAGTCCCCAACGTCCGCGTGCTGTCGACCCGGTTTGCCGAGCTGGCGATGGTTTTGCCGCCGTCCGGCCGCGAGCGCGTGCTGCATGCCTGGCTGGAATGCGGCAATGGCAGCGGCGTACCCGATGCATTGCTGCTGGCCCGGCAGATGGCCAGCGAAGGCGGCGCCCAGGTGTCGCCCGCCGTGTCACGCCTGTTGCTGGGGCGCTTGCAGCAAATGATGCGCGAAAAGGATGCGCCGGGCTACGGCATGAAGTACGAGTTTGAAACGATGGCCAGCCTGCTGGATGTTGGCGAAATGGCATACCTGGAACAGGGATGGCCGGAACCGGGTTGGGCGCATTGGGACAACTGGCGCCAGCTGGTCGACGAATTGAAGGAAGCCCTGCGCTTCAAGAACACGCTGCACCGCAGCTTCACGGACAACAAGGAGTAAGCATGGCTAACGAGATCAAAGTACTGCGCCAGAGCGCCGAACAGCAGTTTGCACACGAACTGGAGGCATTGAAGGAAGCCGACCAGCGTCAGCGCCCGCCAAACTGGGAGTTGTCGCCTTGGGCCGTTGCCACCTATCTTCTCGGTGGCACACTGGATAACGGATTCGAGATCACGCCAAAATACATCGGCAAGCGCCGCATCATCGAAATCGCCGTCGCCACGCTGGCGACCGACCGGGCCTTGCTGCTGCTGGGCGTGCCGGGCACGGCGAAGTCCTGGGTATCCGAACACCTGGCGGCTGCGATCAGCGGCAATTCGAACCTGGTGGTGCAGGGTACGGCCGGCACGGCGGAAGAAACTATCCGCTATGGCTGGAACTATGCGCAGCTGCTGGCCAAGGGGCCGAGCCAGGACGCCATCGTGCCAAGCCCGGTGATGCGCGCCATGCGCACCGGCAAGCTGGCGCGTATCGAGGAATTGACCCGTATTCCATCTGAAGTGCAGGACAGTTTCATCAGCCTGTTGTCCGAGAAGATCCTGCCGATTCCGGAACTGGATGAGTACGTGCAGGCAGCCAAGGGCTTCAACGTGATCGCCACTGCCAACGACCGCGACCGCGGCGTGAACGACTTGTCCAGCGCCCTGAAGCGCCGCTTCAATACCGTGGTGCTGCCGCTGCCGGACAGCGCGGAAGAAGAAGTGAGCATCGTCGAAAGCCGCGTCGCCAGCCTGGGGCGCGCGCTGGAACTGCCGATCGAGAAGCCGGCGCTGGAAGAAATCCGCCGCATCGTCACCATTTTCCGCGAACTGCGTGCGGGACAGACCGACGACGGCAAGATCAAGCTCAAGTCGCCGAGCGCCAGCATGAGCACCGCTGAAGCGATTTCCGTGGTCACCAACGGCATGTCGCTGGCGGCGCACTTCGGCGACGGCATGCTGCGCGGGGCCGACATGGCTTCTTCGGTGGTGGGCGCCATCGTCAAGGATCCGGTGCAGGACCGCGTGGTCATGCTTGAATACCTGGAAACCGTGGTCAAGGAACGCGAAGGCTGGAAAGACCTGTACCGCGCCTGCCACGCTGTGCTCTGATGGCCCTGCATTTCTTCGGTATCCGCCACCATGGCCCGGGCTGTGCGCGCAGCCTGGCGCAGGCATTGCAGCAGCTGCAGCCGGATGCAATCCTGATCGAAGGCCCGCCGGAAGCGGACGAATTGCTGCCCCTGGCCGCACATGCGGAAATGCGCCCGCCGGTGGCGCTGCTGGTGTATGCGCCGGCTATGCCGCAGCATGCTTCGCATTTCCCGTTTGCGGAGTTTTCGCCGGAATGGCAAGCCATCCAGTACGGCCAGGCGCACGGCGTGCCGACCCGCTTTATCGACTTGCCGATGTCGCACACGCTGGCCGCGAACATGTCGGTGGCGGCCGAAGAGGAGGGTGACGATACGGCAGCGCCCCTCCCGGTACAGCGCAGCGGCGATGCAATGCTGCAGCTCGCGCAGGCTGCCGGTTTTTCAGACTTCGAGACCTGGTGGGATCACCTGGTCGAGCAGCGCCATGACAGCCTGGAGCTGTTCGCTGCCATTGAAGAAATGATGTCGGTAGCTCGCAAATCGCTGGAGGAACCGCTGTCGCCGCGCGAAGCCCAGCGCGAAGCACATATGCGCCAGATGATCCGCGCCGCCCAGAAGCAGGGCTACGAGCGCATCGCCGTGGTGTGCGGCGCCTGGCACGTGCCGGCCCTGCGCGACATGCCGACCGCCAAGCATGACAAGGACGTGCTGGGCGACCTGCCGAAAACCAAGGTCGCCGCCACCTGGACGCCCTGGAGCTACGGCCGCCTGAGTTTCGACAGCGGCTATGGCGCGGGCGTGCAAGCACCCGGCTGGTACCACCACCTGTGGCATACCCCGCAGCGCGCATCGGCCTACTGGCTGACCGACGCCGTGCGCCTGCTGCGCAAGAACGGCCTCGATGCCTCCTCGGCGCATGTGATCGAAGCGCTGCGCCTGGCCGAAAGCCTGGCGGCCTTGCGCGATCGTTCCCGCGCCGGCCTCGGCGAGCTGCTGGATGCGCTGCAAAGCGTGCTGTTTGGCGAAAGCGATGCGCCGCGGCGCCTGATCGAGCGCGAATTGCTGGTCAACGACCGCCTCGGCGCCGTGCCGGCCGAGACACCGACCCTGCCGCTGCCGGCGGACGTGCGCCAGCTGCAGAAGAGCTACCGCATGCCGCCGCGCGCCGACCAGCAGGACCTCGAGCTGGACCTGCGCCAGCCCAAGCACATGGAGAAAAGCGTGTTCCTGCACCGCTTGTCCCTGCTGGGCATCGACTGGGGCCGTACCCGCGTCGTGAGCGGCAAGAGCGGCAGCTTCCATGAAAAATGGGCGCTGGCGTGGGAGCCGGACTTTGAGGTGCGCCTGATCGAAGCCAACGTCTGGGGCGCCACCGTGGAAACGGCCTGTAATGCGCGCCTGATCCACCTGGCGCGCAGCGCAAGCCGCCTGGCCGACGTGACCGGCCTGGCCGAACAGATGCTGCTGGCCGATGCGCGCCAGGCGGTGCCGGAGGTAATGGCGCGCATGCAAGCGCTGGCAGCAACCACCCATGAGGCGGGCGCCCTGCTGGAGGCGCTGGCGCCGTTGGCCAACGTGCTGCGCTACGGCAGCACCCGCAACACTGACACCGCCAGCGTGGCGCAGGTCATGGATGGCCTGGTGCAGCGTGCCTGCATCGCCTTGCCGCTCGCAGCGCGCGGCATCAACGAAGAAGCGGCGCAGGTGCTGCTACGGCAACTGCTCCAGGCTGACAACGCAATCGGCCTGCTGCAAAAGCCCGAGCATCGCGAAGCCTGGCTGGAAGCGCTGGAGCAATGCACGCGCGGCCAGGCGCATGCGCTGATCGCCGGCCGTGCCGTGCGCATCCTGCTGGAGCAGCAGCATTGGCAGGTGGAGCAGGTGGCGCAGGCGCTGTCGCTGGCATGTACGAATCCGATCCAGCCTTTGTCCAGCGCTGAATGGCTGGAAGGCTTCCTCCAGGGCAGCGGCTTGCTGCTGGTGATGAACGAACAGCTTTGGCAGATCCTGCAAGCCTGGGTTGCCAGCCTGCCTGGTGAAACCTTCATGGAACTGCTGCCGCTGCTGCGCCGCACTTTCGCCACTTTCGAAGCTGCGGAGCGGCGCCAGCTGGGACAGCGGGTTGCGACCGGCACGGTGGCGTTGGCGCCGGCGGTGTCTAGCGGGGGTACGGATGAAGCGCGGGCCAGCCTGGTGCTGCCGGTATTGGCGGCCTTGCTAGGCCCTGTAGAAACAAACGAGGTGGCGGCATGAGCGAGAAGCAGTGCTCACAAGAAGAACTGGAACGGCGCTGGCGCCTGATGCTGGGCAGCGAGGCGGATAACCTGCCGCTGCAGCAGCAGGACACGGCGCTGGACCGCACCCTGGCGGCGCTGTACGACCCTGGAGAGCGCCGCGGCGGCCTGCAAGGCTCGGCGCCGAACGTGGCGCGCTGGCTGGGCGATATCCGCGAATACTTCCCCAGCAGCGTGGTGCAGCTGATGCAGAAAGACGCCATGGACCGCCTCGGCCTGCACCAGATGCTGCTGGAGCCGGAAATGCTGCGCAGCGTGCAGCCCGACGTGCACCTGGTAGCGACCATGCTGTCGCTGAACCGGCTGATGCCAAGCAAAACCAAGGAAACGGCGCGCCAGGTGGTGCGGCAGGTGGTGCAGGAACTGGAACGCAAGCTGTCCAACCCGATGCGCCAGGCGGTCAGCGGCAGCCTGAATCGCGCAGCCCGCAACAACCGTCCGCGCCATAACGAAATCGACTGGCTGCGCACCATCAAGGCCAACCTGCGCCATTACCAGGCCGACTACCAGACAATCGTGCCGGAGCAGCGCGTCGGCTTCGCGCGCAAGACGCAAGCCCTGCGCGATATCGTGCTGTGCGTCGACCAGAGCGGTTCGATGGCGCCTTCCGTCGTCTACGCCAGTATTTTTGCGGCGGTGCTGGCGACCATCAAGGCGGTCAGCACGCAGGTGGTGGTGTTCGATACGGCGATCGTGGACTTGACGGACTTGCTGAGCGACCCGGTTGAAGTGCTGTTCGGCACCCAGCTTGGCGGCGGGACGGACATCAACCGGGCCCTGGCCTATTGCGAAACCCTGGTGCACCGCCCGCAAGAGACGATTTTCGTCCTGATCAGCGATTTGTACGAGGGTGGCAATGCGGCGCAAATGTTGGCCCGTGCGCGTGCCATGGCGGCCAGCGGCATGCAGATGATCTGCCTGCTCGCGCTGGACGACAATGGCGCGCCGAGCTTCGACCGGCACCATGCGGCGCAATTTGCTGCGATGGGGATTCCGTGCTTTGCCTGCACGCCGGACAAGTTCCCGGACCTGATGGCTGCTGCCATCCGCAAGCAAGACATGGCCGCCTGGGCCGCGCAACAGGATATTGCCGTTGCGGGCTAGGCGGCCGGCACGCCATTATCGGCGGTGCGGGTTGTCGGGGCGGCGGTCGTAGCGGTTAGGCACGCCGTCGCCATCGCGGTCACGGTCGTATCGGTTTGGCACGCCGTCGTTGTCGCGGTCGCGGTCATAGCGATCGGGGACGCCATCCTGGTCGCGGTCCCGGTAGCGGTCGCGATGGTGATCGCGATAGTAGTAGTTGTCGCGGTGGTAATCGCGGTAACCGTAGCTCGGGCCTTGGATGTAGTTTGGGCGGCTATCGTAGACGGTCCAGCCGCCTTCACGCCATCCCCAGCCGTTGTCTACACGCACCCACTGCGAAGGGTAGTAGCGGTAGCCAGGACGTTCCTGCAGCCAGTGGCCGGCCACCCAGACGTGGCGGTAGCCATCCCAGCGCCAGACGCCAGGCGCCCACACGTAGCCGTAACGCGGTGGCGGCACGCTTTCAAATCGCAGTGGTGGAGGAGCGTTGCCGATCACGACGCTGAAATCAACCTGCGCCAGCGCGGCGGTCGGTGCTAATGCAACCGTGCCAAGTGCCAGGGCGGCTGCAGCGATGAGTTTCGATTTGAACATGGCTTTTCTCCTGTTTGGTGATGCGCTGAGTTCAATATACCAAGCGCATCGAAGAGGAGAAAAGCCTGATTCAGTTTTTTACAAATCCCGCAGGCAAGTAACAATTGCTCAGATTTTGCTGCCCTGGGCGGCTTTGCGTTCCTCTGCCAGAGAGGCTTGTTTCTCCGCTTCGCTCATGCGCTTGGCCGCGACCACCACGACTGGTACCGCAGGTGCGGCCTGGGCGGCAGTGGCGTAGCTTGCCGGCGCGCTGGATTCGGCGGCGCGGTTTTCGACTACGAAGTCGGCGGCGCAGGCCAGGCCGATCATGGCGATGAAGAGGGCTTCGAAGTTACGCAGGGCTTTCATGATGTTCTCCGGTTGAGGACTATCCATGTGCTCACTGTATCCACGCAGCCATGCGGTCGCCATCGGCGTGCGACAAGCGGTTCAAAACGTGGTGTGAAATGCAAAAAAACGGGCCTGTTTCGGCTGAATCGCAAACAGAAGGGAAATCCCCCTTCAAACAGAACGAATGGATGGGCTGCCCCTGTGCCAAGATAAGGAGGTGTGTATTGGGCGCATGATGCCCCTGTTACAATCGACAGGCGCTGGGACAGACAAGGAGTAGGAAATGTTCAAGATGTTTGGTTTTGGCGGCGTGAAGTGCCCGCGATGCGAGCACCGCAACGGCGACACCTCCGACTACTGCAGCCAGTGCGGCCTGTCGCTTGGCGCGCCGCGCAACGAGCCTGTGTTGCGCGATAACCGCTGGATTCCGGCCAATGACGAGCTGGCGGTGTTCTTTGGCGTGCGCCAGCTCTCCGGCATCTTTACCAAGACCCTGCACGTACCGGCGGCGACACGCGCTTTCATCCTGCAGGGCGAACACATTTCCGAAGTACCGCAGGGCGAATATGAGCTGGAAGGCTTTTTCTCCCGCCTCGGCAAGCTGCTGCGCGACGAGCAGGGCGAAATCCTGATCACCCGCACCGCGCCGCTTCCCGTCGAGTTCAATTTCACCGATTTGCATAGCGCCGAGTTCCTGAAACTGGCGGCGCATTTCACGGTCGGCCTGATGGTGAGCGACGTGCAAGCCTTTGCGCGGCACTTCATGACTGCGCCGGGCACCGTCACGACCTTGCAGCTGCATGACTTGCTGTCGCCGTCGCTGCGCCAGCTTGCGGCGGAATTCCTGGGCAGCCGCTCGGTGCGCGACATGGCCAGTTCCAGCGTGCTGCGCGAGCAGCTTAATGAACGCCTGCACAGCGCCCTGGGCCAGCGCCTGGCCGAATTCGGCCTTGCCGCCGTACAGGTGGAAACCTTGTCACTCCGTCATGATAAATACGATGACAACCGTGAGCGGGAAGGCAGCCTGTTCCTGGTTGCCGACGAACGCCAGCGGCAGCTGGAGCACGTCAAGCAGCTCGACCAGCTGTACAACGAGGAAGAGTGGCAGGCGATCAGCCGGCAGGAGCAGAAAATGCGCAGCGATTTCCGCAAGGCGGAGTTGAAAGCCGATGCGGAGGAGCAGATGCAAGCCATCCGTGCCCGTGAAATCGACCTGTACGGCCGCATTGTCGAGGCCAAGACCCGCAAGCAGGCTTTCGAGCACGGCGCCGGCCTGGCGGTGGCGGACCTGGAGCACGAACTGGCGCGCCACAAGTCGCTGCATGCGGGCGAGGCGGCCCAGTGGGACCAGGTGCGCCGGCTGGCGCAGATCAAGATGCGCACCGAGATGGAATTGGCGCAGCAGGCCGGCCTCGAAGAGAAGGCGCTGGCCCGCCAGCGTTTCTCGCACCAGTTGTACCAGCAGCAGCTCCAGTACCGCATCCAGCAGGCGCTGGCCATCGAGGACGAAGAGCACCGCCGCAAGCAGCTCCAGCTGCTGCGCAAGGCTGAAATCGACGCCCAGCAGCGCGAACAGGAAATTGAAGCCGAACATCACCGGGCAAAATTCCAGGGCCTGGCACTGGCCAACGCTGCCCGCCATCGCGAGGCCGAGCGCATCGCCGAGTGGGAAGAAGCGCAGCACCTGGCGCGCAAGCGCGAACTGGCGCGCGGCGAGGAAGCCAAGGATGCCAGCTCGAACGTCCATGTTGCCGAGATCAGCGCCAAGCTGGAAGAATTGAAGCGCAGCGGCGCTGCTGCCGAATCGGTCGCCCAATACGAAAAACTGCTGCGCACCATCGAGGCGGATGGCGTACAGCAGCGCCAGTCGCAAAATCTTGCGCGCCAGGCCATGCTCGACCAGGTGGCGGTCGAGGAGCAGCGGCTGGAACTCAAACTGCGCGACCAGGAAGCGCAGTGGCAGCAGTCGCTGAAGAAGATGGAAGTGGAGCGCGATGAGCGCTTCAACCGCTGGAAAGTTGAATACGACAGCATGGTGGCGCAGCAGCAGCACGCCGCCGACCTGGCCCGCATCGACATCGACCGGCTGGAAGCCATCGGCCGCATGAGCGACACGGCCAAGATCGCACTGGCGGCAACGCCAAACGCCGAAGCGTTGTCGCGCCTGATGCGCCAGCAGGCGCAGGCAGCCATGTCGCCCGAACAGTTGCAGGCGCTGGCCGGCGTGGTCGCTGCCGAAAACAGCATTACCACTGCCGAGGCGCTGCGCCTGGCGCGCGAGGAGGTGCGGGATGAGCGTTCCTACCGCGACACCGTCGGCGACAAGGAACGCCAGCACCAGCTGGACCTGCTGCGCGCCCAGGCCAGCGTCGGCGCGTCGGCTGCGCGCCGTTGCCGCAATGGCCATATTGTGCCGACCGATTGCGGAGATGCGAAATTCTGTCCAGAATGCGGGGCGCCGCTAGCGAGGTAAAGCACGAGAGAGATGCAGACAGCCCGAGACAAGATTCGCGAACTGCGTGCCCTGCACGAAGATGGCCTGTTAAGCCTGCAAGAGTTCGACCGCCGCAAGAATGCCATCCTGGACGCCGAATACGCGCCGCCGGGAGGGGCAGCAACAGCCATCACCATCCTGCGCCAGGGCACCGAACTGGGCCTGATGGCCGGCCAGGAAATCGGCCCGCATAACCGGCGCTACCGCCTGGAGCGGCTGATCGGCATGGGCGGCATGGGCCAGGTGTGGCAAGCAACCGACCTGGCGACCCACGCGGAACTGGGCCACAGCGCCGTGGTCGCGCTGAAGATCCTGCCGCCCCAGCTCACCCAAAGCCCGGCGCACGCCAAGCTCCTGATCGAAGAGGCGACCCAGGCGCGCCGGCTGGCGCATGACAATATTGTGCGCGTCTACGAATGGGCACAGGACCCGGCCACCTCCAGCTATTTCATCATCATGGAATGCCTGGAGGGCCAGGACCTGGACGCCTGGCTGGAGGAACACGGCAAGGCTACGCCGGCCCAGGTCGAGCACATGCTGCGGCCAGTGGCTGATGCGCTGCAATATGCCTGGGACAAGCACCGGCTGGTGCACCGCGACCTCAAGCCGGGCAACGTATTCCTGACCAGGGCCGGCGAAATCAAGCTGCTCGATTTCGGCATCGCGTCGCGCGCGCGTTCGACCGGAACCGACCTTGGCATGGCGACGCCGAATGCGGGCACTGCGGGTTACCGCGCTCCGGAAGCCGGCACCAGCCAGGGCGCGCCCCGTCCGCAAGTTGACGTCTATGCGGTGGCGGTAATGATCTACCAGTTGCTGGAGGGACGGCTGCCGTTCGACCAGCACACGGCGCTGCTCGAACCGGCCAAACCCGCGGCGCTCAACGCCCGGCAATGGGAAGCTTTGAAGCGCGGTTTCGCCAATCGCGCTGGCGAACGGCCGGAATCGGTTGCCGAACTGCTGGACGCCTTGAAGGAAGCTGGCGAGCCGAGCGCCGAAGAAGCTGCCCAGCGCGATGCTGCACGTATGGCCGAACGGGCCGCTGCGGAGCAGAAAGAACGCGAAGAGCGCGCTGCGCGCGAACAGCGCGCCCGTTCCGATGCCATCGCCCGCGCCGAGGAAGAGGAGCAGCGCCGACAGAAAGAAGTGGAGCTGGCCGCGCGGCGCAAAGCCGAAGCCTTGGCTGCGGCGCAGGAAAAAGCGCGCCAGGAGCAGCTGCGGCGCGAGCAGGAAAAGCAGCGCAAGGCACAGGCCGAGCAGGAGGCGAAAGAGCGCAAGGAACGCCTGCGCCAGCAGCTGATCGCCCGCCGCGATGCGGACGCGCTGAAAGCCCGCCAGGCCGAGGAAGAATACCAGCGCAAGATGGCGCAGCTGAAAGCGGAGGCTGCCTATCGCGCCGAACAGGAACGCCACCGCAAGGAGCAGGCCGCGCGCAAGGCGGCCGAACTGGCAGCGCTGCTGCCGACCGCCAGCAGCCCGGTGGCCGATGCGGAAGGCGTGCTGCGCGACCGTTTCACCGACGGCAGCGGTGTTGGGCCCGACCTGGTGCTGATCCCGACCGGCCGCTTCCAGATGGGATCCTCCGAACATGAGCACAAGATTGCCGTCAAAGCCGGCGCCCAGAAAACCTGGCTGGACAAGGAATTGCCGGCGCACTGGGTTGGCATCGAGCACTCTTTCGCGCTGGGCCGCTATCCGGTGACGGTGGGCGAGTGGCGCGCTTTCGCCAAGGCGACCGGCTGGCAGTCGAAGCTGGATGTCGACTGGCAGAACCCCGGCTTCGCACAGGACGACCGCCATCCCGTAGTCTGCGTAAGCTGGCATGACGCCCAGCTTTATTTGCAATGGCTTGGCGAGAAAACCGGCCAGCAATACCGCCTGCCGAACGAGGCGGAGTGGGAATACGCCTGCCGCGCCGGCAGCCACACGGCCTTCAGCTTCGGCGACCAGATCACGCCGGAACATGCCAACTATGACGGCCATTTCACCTACAACGACGGCCCCAAAGGCAGCAGCCATGGCGGCACCACGCGCGTCGGCAGCTACCAGCCCAACCCCTGGGGCCTGTTCGACATGCACGGCAACGTCTGGGAATGGACGCAGGACACGGTGCACGACAACTACCTTGGCGCTCCGGTCGACGGCAGCGCATGGGAGCAGGGCGGCGACGGCGCGCGCCGCATCCTGCGTGGCGGCGCCTGGCTGTACCAGCCGCGCTACCTGCGCTCGGCCGTGCGCAACGGCTATTCCGCATTGCTGGCGAACGATGTGGTGGGCTTCCGCGTGGCACGCAAGTTGGTGTAAATTGCGGGATAAACCAACAAGCAGGAAATCAATATGACCGTTAAAGTAGTCCGCGACCAGTCGCTCCCAATGCGCAGCATCCTGCATGTGCGCAACCACATCGTTTCCGTCGACGGCACGATTGAAGAAGGCGGCAACGATGCCGGTCCTTCGCCGCACGACCTGTACGATGCCGCCGTCAGCGCTTGCAAGGCCCTGACCGTGATCTGGTACGCCCGCCGCAAGGGCCTTCCGGTCGAAGATGTGCAGGTCACCACCGAGCGCGATGCGAGCGAGGAGCGCAAGGGCGTGTACCGCCTGGCAGCCACGCTGCACCTGAGCGGAGAGCTGACCGAAGAACAGCGCGAAGAGTTGCTGGCCATTTCGCAGAAGTGCCCAGTGCACAAGCTGATGACGGCCGTGACTACCGAGATCTCCACCAAACTGGGGTAATTGCCATGAGCATTGCGCAACTCCTGAAGGGCCATGAGAAGGACCTGGGCGGCGGCTTTGTCGTACGCCGCTACCTGCCGGCGGCAGTCAAGCAGGCGGTAGGTCCTTTCATTTTCTTCGACCATTTCGGTCCTGTCGACGTGCCGGTCGATGCCGACCATGACGTGCGCCCGCATCCGCATATCGGCCTGGCGACCGTCACCTACCTGTTCGAAGGGGCTATGGAGCACCGCGACAGCCTGGGCACGCTGCAGCGCATCGAGCCGGGCGCCATCAACTGGATGACGGCTGGCCGCGGCATCGTGCATTCGGAGCGTACCCCGAAAGACCTGGTGGGTGTGCCGCACCGCACGCATGGCCTGCAACTGTGGGCCGCGCTGCCGAAAGCTCACGAGGAGGACGAGCCTTCGTTCGCCCATACGCCGGCTGCGGCAATTCCGGAGATGGTGGTGGACGGCGCCAGGGTGCGCGTGCTGATCGGTTCGGCCTTCGGCCACACTTCGCCAGTGAAGACCTTCAGCCAGACGCTTTACCTGGACGTGAGCCTGAAGGCAGGCCAGCAGCTGAGCCTGAGCGGCCTGCCGCAGGAGGCGGCCATCTATCCTGTCAGCGGTTCGGTCGATGTTGACAGTGCGCCAGTGCCGCAGGGGACCATGGCCTTGCTCGATACGTCGAATTCGCAGCGCGTCAGCGCCAACTCGGATGCGCAGTTCGTGATCATCGGCGGCGAGCCTCTGGATGGCCAGCGCTTCCTGTTCTGGAATTTTGTCTCGTCCAGCAAGGAGCGCCTGGTCAAGGCGGCTGACGATTGGGAGGCGCAGCGTTTCGCCAAGGTTCCCGGCGAGACGGAATTCATCCCGCTGCCGAAGCGTCCTTCTATCGCGACTTAAGCGGTCGCCTCGGTCGGCGGCAAGTGCGCGGCGCCACTGCGCACGATCCAGTGCTCCGGATAAGGATCGCTGGCGAAACGGGTATGGGCCGGCACGCGGCTCAGCCGTTCCTGCTTCGGCGTGGGCGCCAGCGCGGTTTCCTTGCCGGTCAACTGGTCGATATGCCAGAAGCCGCCCTGGTGGTGCATCAGCAGCGGCAGGCTGGAGGCCTTCGGCAGCGCGTTGTGGCGCGGCAGCGGGTAGCCGGGATGAGTGTCGGCGGCCAGCAGCACAAAGCACTCGGCCCGTGCGCCTTCATCGATGCGGTGCAGGATTACGCCATGCGGCATCACGGCGCTGACTTCCAGCAGCACGATGCCCTTGATGCTCGCGCTCATTTCAATCTTCATACCGGTGCGCAGCGGCACTGGCTTGTTCTTGCCTGGCCAGACGCCGTCCAAGAGCAGGCCGTAGCGCGACACGTCCTCGATTTCGAAGCCATTGCGGGTGCGGCGGATCACCGCGTGGCGGCCGGACAGGCGGCGCGTCAGGCCGGCGGAATCAGGGCCTTCGGCGCTGAAGTGGTGCAGCAGGACGTCGGCTTCCGGATCGGCCAGTTCGAAGCGGCCGAAGGAGACTTCTTCCATCGCAAACAGGCGGATATGGCGGCAGGCGCCATTCTCCGGCGCGGCGTTGATGAAGCTGGCGGCCAGGGTAGGGTGGGGATGCGAAGGGCCGCTGCGCGGCTGTTCGGTCTCGATCAGGTCTTCGTCCCAGGCGATGGTCGAATAGCCAACATCCACTTTGCCCGGCGCTGTGCCGAGGTCGAGGTGGGCGATGCCGGCATTGCGGGCGGTGACGTCGATGTCCATGGTGTTGCCGCCCTGGGCGGACACGCGGGCGATCGCCGCATCGTCTGCCATCACTCGCACGTTCTTGTGGGTGCTGAGGAAGGTGCGGTGGATTTCACTCAGGCTGGCATCGATGCGCGGCACCAGGATGACAAAAGTGCATTCCCATTGGCGCTGCGCGTTATCGTCCTTGCTGACGATTTCGGCGTGGATCTGGTACTGGCCATGTTCCTTGCCGCGCGAAGAGAACTCGACGAATACCGGGCGCCAGTCGCCATGCACGGAACGGATGAACTGCTGCTGCAAGGCGCCGTTCGGGATCAGTTCCGAGCGCAGGCGGATCGACAGCTGCGGTGCGCAATCCTGCGGCATGCCGCGCAGTTCCATCTTGAGCGATTGCCGGCCGCCGGCTGCGCGCGGGTCGAAGCCGCTGATGTGCAACTGGGGATAGACGCGGGCCGGCGCCATGTAGCCGTTCGCCGGCACGGCCGGTGGGCCGCTGCGGGCGTTGCGCATGGTGTTCAGCAGCTCGAAGCTGCCGCCTTCCGCCTCGGCTGCCGGCTGCGCGTGGCCGCCGGCGCAAGTGCTTTCCCCTGGCATGACCCAGTAGGTGCAATGCGGATGGTCTGGGTTACAGCACTTGTTCATGGAAGGACGTTCGTAGGGATACCGCAACTTTACGCGTATACCCCGTTGCTTGGCAACACGCCTTTCCTTCGATAAAGGCTGTTTTTACCCCTGTATTCCTCGTGCGCCAAAAGCGCAACAAAAAACCCGGCGTTTGCCGGGTTTTATTGTTTGATTACCAACGACCGTGGTGGTGGCCGTGGCCATGTCCGCGGTAGTAGCGGTCACCGTAGTAGTAGACCGGGCGCGGTTCGACGTAGACTGGCGCTGGCTGGTAGTACACGCGCGGCGCCGGTTCGTAGTAAACGCGTGGTGGCGGGTTGTAGTACACCGGGGCTGGCTCGTAGTAGACAGGAGCCGGCTGCGCGTACACACGGGTCTCGACATAGCCGCGGCTATGGCGGCCGGTTGGCAGGGCGTTACCAACAGCAGCGCCTACCAGGCCGCCCACCACTGCGCCACCGCTGCCATTCTGGCTGCCGATTGCAGCGCCGATGACGGCACCCGCTGCAGTGTTGAAGTCACGGTCACCCGCTGCAAAAGCGGCGGAGGAGGCGGTCAGGGCTGCGCCCATCAGCACCAGCCCGGCAAAACGTTTGTTGAACATGGTAAGTCCCCTTTCAATCTCTGTTGGAGTGTAGATTAACCATCCGCGAAAACTTGCGCCAGTGCATATACACATTCTTACAAACTCCACAGGGGAGAGAGATTTGTATCGTTAAGTTGCCCTCCCTGCAGGAACTTATTAAATACGCTATTGTGTCAAGTTCCGAGCGAAACTTAACCTTCTCACAGGAAACGCATGAACCTCCGCAAGCCCGCACTTTCCGCCCTGTTTGTCTGCCTGCTGGGCGCAGGCTTCTCCGGCATCGCGAGTGCCGCCAGCCCGAACGATGCCGCCACCCTGGCCAAAATCCGCGATGCTGCGATGCAGAGCGATTACTCCTACCAGCGCCTGGAAGACCTGACCGACCTGGTTGGACCACGCCTGTCCGGCTCCGCCGGTGGCGCCGCTGCGGTCGAGCAAGTCGCTGCCGCCATGCGCGCCCTGGGCGCCAAGGTTACCCTGCAGCCGGTCAAGGTGCCGCACTGGGTGCGCGGCGAAGAGAAGGGGGAGCTGGTCGATTACAAAGGCCGGCCGGCCAATATCACCCAGCGCGTGGTGCTGACGGCCCTCGGCGGCTCCGGCGCGACCCCGGCCGCCGGCCTGACTGCGCCGATCGTGGTGGTGCACGATTTCGACGAACTGAAGGCCCGTGCGGCGGAAGTGAAGGGCGCTATCGTGCTGTTCGACGTGGCGTTCGACCAGGGCATGGCCGACCGCGGCCTGGCCGGTCCGGCCTATGGGCAGGGTTCGCGTTACCGCACCAACGGTCCGCGCATGGCGGCTGAACTGGGCGCCGTGGCTGCGCTGGTGCGTTCCGTCGGCGGCGCCGATTACCGCTTGCCGCACACCGGCGCCACCCTGCTGAAAGACGACCAGCGCATTCCGGCCGCTGCCGTGACCGCGGAAGATGCCATGCTGATCGGCCGCCTGATGAAGCGCGGCCCGGTCAGGATGAAGCTGACCCTGACCCCGCAAATCCTGCCGGATGCCGACACTTTCAACGTGATCGCCGACCTGCCGGGTACCGACAAGGCAGATGAAGTCGTGATCGTTTCCGGCCACCTGGATTCCTGGGACCTGGCTACCGGCGCGCATGACGATGGCACCGGCGTCACGACTTCGATGGGCGTGATCGAGACCATCAAGAAACTGGGCCTGCAGCCACGCCGCACTATCCGCATGGTGGCGTGGGCGAATGAAGAGAATGGCCTGAAAGGTGGTAACACCTACTATGAAGCCAATAAAGGCAAACTGGAAAAGCAGTTCGCAGCAATTGAGACCGACGGCGGCGTAGGCCGTACCTTCGGCATCATGGGCAGCGTGCGCCGCGAGGCGGAGAAGTATTTTGCACCGGTGAGCAACGCCTTGCTGCCGATCGGCGCCGGCGTGTTCAACCGCCGCGATTCGGCGTCGGGTTCGGACGTGCACCAGCTGGAGGCGGGCGGCGTGCCGTCCTTCATGCCTTACGTCGACACCAGCGCGTACTTCAACTACCACCACACGCCGGCCGATACCTTTGACAAGGTCGACCCGGTCAACATGAAGAAGCACGTCGCCGTGATGTCGGCGCTGGCCTGGTACCTGGCCAACACCGACGACCCTATCGGCCGCGCGCCGGAACCGCTGAAATAAGCTGAGCCCGTGTCACACTTGGGGTGTGACCCCAGGGTGTGACACGGGCTCGGCCGTAGTTATTGTTACAGGGCGTTGAGGGGGATCTTGAGGTAACGGACGCCGTTATCTTCGGCCTCGGGCAGGTGGCCGGCGCTGAGGTTGACCTGGATGGCTGGCAGGATCAGCACCGGCATCTGCAACGTGGCGTCGCGCTTGGTGCGCATGGCTACGAAATCTTCTTCACTGATGCCGTCGCGGATGTGGATGTTGGCGGCGCGCTGCTCGGCTACCGTGACTTCCCAGCGTGGCTCGCGGCCCGCTGGCGGGTAGTCGTGGCACATGAACAGGCGCGTTTCCGGCGGCAGCGACAGCAGGCGGTGCACCGACTTGTACAAATCGCCGGCGCAGCCGCCGGGGAAGTCGCAACGGGCGCTGCCGACGTCCGGCATGAACATGGTGTCGCCGACAAATACGGCATCGCCTACCTGGTAAGCCATGTCGGCCGGCGTATGGCCCGGCACGTGCAAGGCGCGCGCTTTCAGCTTGCCGATCATGAATTCTTCGTCGGCCTGGAACAGGTGGCCGAACTGCGAGCCGTCTTCCTTCTCACCCTTGCGATTGAAGATGGCCGAGAAGGCATGCTGCACCTTGCAGATGCCGGCGCCGATGCCGATACGGCCGCCCAGCTTCTCCTGCAGGTAAGGCGCCGCCGACAGGTGGTCGGCGTGGGCGTGGGTTTCCAGCAGCCAGCTGACCTTGAGGCGATGTTGGTGCACGAAGGCGATGATCTTGTCGGCGGCAGTGGTGGCGGTGCGCCCCGCCTTCGGGTCGTAATCAAGGACTGAATCGACGATGGCGCAATCGCTGCCGTCGGCCTCGTAAATCACATAGCTGACAGTGGAGGTAATTGGGTCGAAGAACCCCTGGATCTCAGGCTTCATATCAGGATAGTAGGATGATTCAAGCCCAACTATTATAAAGAATCCTGATATGGCGGGCGAGGCTTATTCGTTTTACGATGCAAGCCATATGTGTGGCGATAAAAACTGTCGGCGTGATAAGATTTTCGACAGTGCTTCCTGAAAGAGAGGCCGTCATGCCCAAAGCAGGCTATTCACTGAAGTGGGGACTTGTCGCTGGCTGGGTCTTCAGCCAGTCGCTACCTGCAGTCGCTGCCGCGGGCGGCGCTGCCACGCCGGAAAATTTTGCCAACCTGTCGCTTGAGGAGTTGAGCGACGTGCGCGTGGTGTCCGTTTCAAAGCGCGAGGAAAGGCTGGGCGATGCGCCCGCTTCGATTTTCGTCATCACTGCCGACGATATCCGGCGCAGTGGCGCGCGCAGCCTTGCCGAAGCGCTGCGTTTGGCGCCCAACCTGCATGTTGCGCAGACGCCTGCCGGCAATTACACCATCACCGCACGCGGTTTCGCAGGCAATAGCGCCAACAAGCAGTTGGTGATGATCGATGGCCGGTCGGTGTATACGCCGCTGCTTTCCGGCGTGTCGTGGGACGTGCAGCAGGTCCCGATGGATAGCATCGAGCGCATCGAAGTCGTCAGCGGGCCAGGCGGCACGCTGTGGGGCACCAATGCCGTCAATGGCGTGATCAACGTGATTACCAAGTCCGCTGCCTCCACCCTGGGCGGGATGGCCGACCTGCGCTGGGGGCAGGAGCAGTCCGGTGCCACTTTCCGCTATGGCGCAGCGATGGATGATGGCGCCTGGCGCGCTTACGGCATGGATTACGCCATGCCGCACGGCGAAACTCTGGCCGGCAAGCCGCTGGGCGATGCCTGGCACAATGCGCAGGCAGGCTTCCGGGCGGACTGGCTGCGCGGCAGCGATGCCGTCACGGTGCAGGCGGACACTTACCGCATTGGCGCAGGCCAGGTGCCGACACCTCCGGTCACTGCGCTGCCGTCCGCAAGCATGCGCGGCACGAATTTGCTGGGGCGCTGGAGCCGTCAGCTGTACGGCGGTGCCAGCTTGTCCATGCAGGCATATTACGACCGCACGAAGCGCGACCAGACCGGCGTCTACAAGGAAGACCTGGACGTCGCCGACCTGCAGGCGCTTTACAATTTCGCGCCGCTTGGCCGGCATACGCTGGCGGCAGGCGCGGAATACCGCATCGCGCGCGACCGCGTGGTGGTCACCAGTGGTATCTCGTTCCGGCCCGAGCGCGCCACCATGCATTGGGTCAGCCTGTTTGGCCAGGACACCATCGCCCTCAGCGAGCAACTGAACCTGACCGGTGGCCTGCGCATCGAACGCAACCAGTACACCGGCACGGAATTCCTCCCGAACGTGCGCCTGGCGTGGAAGGCGACGCCCTCGACGTCCTGGTGGGCCGCCTTGTCGCGCACCGTGCGGGCGCCATCGCGCGTCGACCGCGAGATCTATATCAATGCCGGGCCGCGCGGCACGCTGACCGGTGGCCCGAATTTCCAGTCCGAGACGGCCCGGGTGCTGGAGTTAGGCTTGCGCCAGCAATTCGGCAACCGCGCCAGCTATTCGCTGACCGCTTATCGTGCACTGTATGACAAGTTGCGCACACTGAAACCGGTCGCCCCGCTGATGTTTGAGATCGGCAACGGCATGGAAGGCGAAACGCGCGGCCTGGAAGCTTGGGGCAGCATCCAGGCCGCACCTGATTGGCGGCTCAGCGCGGGCCTGACCTTGATGCATGAGGAGTTCTCGCTCAAGCCGGGTGAGGCTGATTTTGGCAATCGTTCCGTAACGGGTAATTGGGACCCGCGCCGTGTAGCGAAGCTGCGCTCCTCGTACACGCTGGGAGAAGGGCGTGACCTGGACCTGACCTTGCGCTACGTCGGCCCGCTGCGCTTTACCGCGGTGGCTGGCTATACCGCACTGGACGTCAACTTCAACTGGCAGCTCAAGCCTTCACTGGAGCTGGCGCTGGGAGCGAGCAATGCGCTTGACAGGGACCACGAGGAATTCAGCGGCAACACGCGGCTGTCTTTGGGGCGTGGCGCCTATGTCAGGCTCATAAGCCGCTTCTAAGGCGGTCGTGGTAATATCGCTGCCCATGAAATCCATGATCCGTGTCATTGCGCTTTGGCTGATGCTGGTGGCTTTGCCCTTCCAGGGCTTTGCCTCGGCGAGCATGCTGTTGTGCGCAAAGGCCAATCCTGACAAGCCGGCCGCCCAGGCCGCGCAGGCGGGGCAGCATGATCATGCGGCGATGTTGGCGCCCGCCCAGCAGGCTGGCGACCAGGACGAGGGCAGCCACTGCGCCGGCACTGCGCACGGCAGTGCGATGGGCGATTGCTGCGTTGGCGCAGCACTGGGCTATGCCTTGCCGCAGCCTGCATCCCGTCCCCAGCCCGGCGAGCGCCTGCGCCTGCCCGAACCGGTGCCGCCACTCCCGGTTGACCTTGCCCTTCCCAAACGCCCGCCGCGGGCGATCCTTGCCTGATCCATGCCAGCCATAGCGGCTGGCCCCATCCTGCGTCCCCGCGCAGGACGACCAAGCATTGGAAAGACAAAAATGAACCAAGCATTCAAGCTGGCGGCATTAGCCGCCGCGGCTGCTCTGCTCACAGGTTGCGCCACGTTCTCCAGCGATGGCGGCTTCGGCGCAGTAGCACA